>JAYOEU010000243.1:0-5531 GCA_038116915.1 Alphaproteobacteria bacterium | reverse complement strand
CGTCGACTGGTACATGGAGGGCAAGATCAACATCGACGATCTGATCACCCACACCCTGCCGCTGGAAGACATCAACAAGGGCTTTGATCTGATGCATGCCGGCGAGTCGATCCGCTCGGTGGTGGTGTACTAGTTCAGACCACGTTTCGGGTACGCAAGACCCTACGATAAGGCGCGGCCCTTCGAGACGCCACTTCGTGGCCCCTCAGGGTGAGACATCACATTTGAAACTCACCCTGAGGGATCGCGCGGCGATCGTCTCGAAGGGTCTTTTGTTTTTGCGAAACCAATGGAGCTCCCCATGAATTCGACAGTTGAAACCCGCTCCAGTCACGTCTGTTTCGGCGGCACGGTTGGCTTCTTTACCCATCAATCCGCGGAAACCAAGACGCCGATGAATTTCTCGGTGTTCACCCCGCCCCAGGCGAAGGACGGCAAGGTGGCCGCGCTGATCTATCTCGCCGGCCTCACCTGTACCGAGGAGACCTTCATGATCAAGGCCGGCGCCCAGAAGCGGGCGGCCGAACTTGGTCTGGCGCTGATCTGCCCCGACACCAGCCCGCGCGGCGCCGGGATCGCCGGAGAGGACGATGACTGGGATTTCGGAACGGGGGCCGGCTTCTATCTGGATGCCACCGAAGCTCCGTGGTCGTCCCATTACCGCATGTACAGTTACATCACGCGGGAGCTGCCGGCGCTGCTTAACGGGCACTTCCCCGCGATCGACATGGACCGACTCGGCATATTCGGACACTCCATGGGCGGGCACGGCGCGCTGACCATACATCTGAAAAATCCGGATCTGTTCCGGACCGTCTCCGCCTTTGCCCCGATCGCGGCGCCGATGCGCTGCCCCTGGGGGAACAAGGCGTTTTCCAACTATCTCGGCCCCGACAAGGAAACCTGGAAAGCCTATGACGCAAGCGAGCTCATCAAGACACGCGGAGACGGGCCGCCGATTCTGATCGATCAGGGGCTCGCCGACGGCTTTCTTGAACAGGAACTACACCCGCACCATATGGAGGTTGCCTGCAAGAAAGCGGGTCGCTCCCTCACCCTACGCCGTCACGAGGGATACGATCACGGGTACTACTTCATCGCCAGTTTCATCGACGATCATCTCGAACACCACGCGGCGACGCTCTGACAGCCCCCGCCCTTGCAATTCTGCCCAAAATGCCCGAAGTAGCGGGGTTCAACCCGGAACCGCGGAACGATCATGCCCATCAAGATCCCCGTAGACCTGCCGGCCAGTGACATTCTGGAGAAGGAAGGCGTCCTCCTGATCAAGGAGAATGACGCCATCCGCCAGGACATCCGGCCGATGCGGATCGCGCTACTGAATCTGATGCCCAAGAAGATCGAGACCGAGACCCAGATCGCCCGGGTCCTGGCCGGCAGCCCGCTGCAGATCGAGATGACCTTGGTGGCACCCACCGGATATCAGCCGAAGAACACCCCGCGCGAGCACATGCTCGACTTCTATCGCGAGTTCTCGGCGATCCGGGACGAGAAATTCGACGGCCTGATCATCACCGGTGCGCCGATCGAACAGATGCCCTTCGAGGAAGTGGTCTATTGGGAGGAGCTGAAAACCATCTTCGATTGGACCCGGACCCACGTGCACGGCCTGTTCAATCTCTGCTGGGGCGCGCAGGCGGCGCTCTACCACTTCTATGGAATTCCGAAGTATCAGCTCGACGCCAAGCGTTTCGGCGTGTTCCCGCACCGGGTGAGGACCAACCGCTCGCTCCTGGTGCGCGGGTTGAATGACGTGATCCCGGTGCCGGTATCGCGCCATACCGAGAACCACAAGGAGGATCTCGCGCCCTTCCCGCATCTCGAGGTGCTGATCGAGTCCGAGGAAGCCGGGATGTGCGTGGTCATGGACCCGAAGCTGCGGCACGTCCACAATTTCAATCATCTCGAATACGATTCAGACACCCTGCACAACGAGTACACCCGCGACCTCTCGGTCGGCGCGCCGATCGAGCAGCCGAAATACTATTATCCCGATGGCGATACGGCCCAGGCACCGGTCAACACCTGGCGCGCCAATGGACATCTGCTGTTCGCAAACTGGCTCAACTGGATCTATCAGACGACGCCTTTCGCCGTGGACAGGATTGGCGAAGACGGCTGATCGCGGCACCACGAGGCCGATCCCATGCCCGTATCCGACGCCACTGACGACTATTACGACTATGCCCGTCCGGAGGTAGTGGCCTTGGTTCCGGCGACGGCGCGGCGTGTGCTCGATATCGGCTGCGCGAGCGGCGCCCTCGGCGCGGCGCTGAAAGCGTCCGGCGGGCGCGAGGTCTGGGGCATTGAAATCAATCCCGCCATCGCGGCGCGGGCCGAGAGCCGACTCGACCGGGTTTTGATCGGCGATGCCCTGGCCAGGGGAGCAGAGCTTGCCGATGCAAGCTTCGATGCCGTGGTGATGGCGGACTCGCTGGAGCATATCGACGATACCGGGGCCGCCCTGGCCCTGGCGCGCCGGGTCATGACCGACGAGGCGAAGCTGGTGCTCAGCCTGCCCAATGTCCGTCACTGGTCGATCCTACGCATGCTGCTCGTGGGCGATTGGCACTATACCGAGGCCGGCATCATGGATCGCACGCATCTGAGGTTCTTCACCCTGCGCAGCGCCACCCGGACCTTGCGGGAGGCAGGCTTTGCAATCGAGCATGCCGAAGGCACCAAGATCGCCGCCGCGCCTCCCGACGGTTTTCTCGAGGGGTTGGCAGCAGTGCTGGAGAAACAGTCGCTCGACGCCTCCAGCCTCGCGCGGGAGGCCGAGCTCTATCAGTTCCTGCTGGTCTGCTCCAAGACTGGGGGCGGGTGATGGGTGGAGCGTTCTGCGAGAACCTTGGTCGTGATCACCTGCCCTTCACGATGACGCACCTCGGGCGTGGGCCCCGACCTTCGTCGGGGATACGGTCTGCATTCGCCGTGTTGTCTTCGCGCGGCGGCGAGATACAAGACCGATGACCGGACCGGACGATTTGGAACGCCTTGCCTCGGCTGCCCGTGAGGCATTGGCCGCGAACGATCAAAAAGCGGCGGCGCGGGCCGATGCGGCGCTTGCCGCCCTGCCCTCGCTTCCGGCGGATCTGGCGGTCTTGCGAGTGGATATCGCCCGGCTCCGCCGTTCGCGGCGCGCGGTCCGCGATCTGACGCATGCGGCGCTCAACCGCTGGTTCGAGGCGGCTTCCGCGCCGGTTTCCCCATCCTCCAGCGGACGGATGCGCGGGCCGGCACAGATTGATCATCTTTCGGCCCGGGCGGAGCTGGTTCATCACCTCGCCCGGCAGCTTCTGATGGACCCCGGTTCCTTCGATCAATCGGCGCAACCCTCGTTCCATGGCCTGAGCGGATGCTGCGTGCTGCCGTGCTGCGATTGGTCGCCGGTCACGCCTAGCGGGCTGGTGTTGGCGCGCGGCATGGCGGCGGACGCGCGGGAGATGGCCCGGGTCCTCGGCGGCGACCCGACCACTGGCAATGCGGGGCTCAGCCTGGATGACGGAATCGAGGTCCATCCGGACCGGCGGATCATCGTTATCGGCGGTTCCGACAACTGGTACCACTTCCTCCTCGACTATCTGCCGCGGCTTTTGGCGATCGTGGAGTGCGGTTTGTTGGAATGCGGCTGGACGGTTGGCCTGACACACGGCAAGGCGGATCTGTTCGCGCCGGTGTTGGATATCCTGAAACTTCCCGCCGACGCGGTGGTCTGGCTGTCCGAGGAAACCGCTCATTATTTTCCCCGCGCCCTCTATATTTCTAATTTCAATCTGGAAGCGATGCCGCATCCGCATGTTCTCGCCCTCTTGCGGCAATTCCTCTTGCCGAAGTTGGAAGTTCCCAGGGCCGCTGGGGCCGCCCGGCTTTACGTCAGCCGGGCCAATATCCCCCGGCGGCGCTTGGTCAACGAGGCCGCCCTGCACGAGGGCCTCGCGGACCGTGGCTTCGCGATCATTCACCCCGAGGCCATGAGTCTCACCGATCAGGCCGCGGCCTTCCGGGACGCACGCGTCGTCGTCGGCGTGCACGGATCGGCCCTGACAAATATCGTCTGGTGCCGGGATCTTAAGGCCGTGCTCGAGCTCGCCTCCTCGCCTTCCGGCCTGTCCTGGCGCAACACCGACCCGCATTTCAGCGTTCTTGCCCGGGTGCTCGGCGCCGGCCACAGGCGGCTTAGGGCAAGCGAATCCGAAACGGCCACCCCCGGCGACCACATGAGCGACTTCTCCCTCGATCCGGACGCGGTCCTGGCCAAGATCGACCGGCTGATCGACGAGACGAGCGCCTGACGCATTTCGCGTCCGTTACCCCGCGGGATGACAGTCTTGAGATTTGCAGATCGTCCACGGGCCGGACACTTCTCTCTCAGCTTCTTGCAAGCCTTCGCAGGACCAGGCTGTCGCGCCGAAGGCTCAATGCCGGATCGATCGCGGCCGCCGGATCGGCGACCAGCAGGTGCCGGTAACGGCCTAGGTCGCGCCGCAATTCCTCGGGAAAATAGTCATTCACCTGAACCGTAACCCACTCGAAACCGGGGCGCCCGAACAGATCCAGGCCTCGGGCCAGGATCCCGTCGACCCCGTGTTCCTCAAGGTTTCGCGAGACCGCGTATTCCTGGTGCACGAAGCTTGCGAGCTTGAGCCGCACGTGGTCGTCATCCCCAAGGTAGGAAAAATGCCATCCGGCATGCTCGAACACGGCCTCGCCGGCGTTCAGCGTTCCATCCCATGACCGCTTCTGGAGTGCGGTCCGGGCATCGCGCAGGCCCTGCGGCCCGAAGCGGCGATACACCTCGCCGCGCGCCGCGACACCCCAGACATAGACCGGATCGGCGCCGCGCAGCTGCACATAGTTGAAACGCAGATAGGATAACGGCATGCGGAACCCGGCCAACCGGATCGCGGGGTCCCTTGCCATCCGTTCAACCGACTCGCGCCGGGGCAATTCGTCGGCGTCGGAAATCAGCACAATATCGTCGTCCGTGATGTCCGGCAGCCCTCTGGCGATCGCGCTTCTTTGAGCCTTCTCCTTGGCCCAGGCATCGTTGCCCGCCGGCATTTCCTCGATGATGATGTGGCTGATGCGATCCGCCCAACGCGCGTAACGCGTCCGGTTCTCGAGAAAATGCAACGGCTTGGCGATCCCGGTATGAGCCTGACGCGCCTCTACGAGAACGAAGCGGTCCACCACGTCGCTCAGAATCTCGAGACGCAACTCGAGCAGGTCCATCTCATTATTGAACATGAAGCAGTCGTAAACCGTCATCGCCGCGCCCCAGGCAACCCTCCGAGGAACCCCACTCGGGCGGACCCTGCCACCCGCCGTGGGGGGCTGTCGAGCCTCGTATCGCACTGATCGCCCGACACCCCCAAGCTATCCCTTGACCTTGGCCTCGCCGCCCCCGAAACTGCTCTCAACGGAGGGTGCGAGGATCGCATGCGCGAGGCTTGCATCTCCCGAAAGGGGCCCTCCCAAGAGGCACCATTTGGAGACACAGGGGAGAA
>JAYOEU010000242.1:1926-5562 GCA_038116915.1 Alphaproteobacteria bacterium | reverse complement strand
AAAACTACTTCGCTGCCGCAGGGTATGACCGCGACTAAATTGAATCTGCTCTAGCCGCTGGACCCTGCGATGGACGACCACAATCCCCTGTTCGGGCCGACCGGAACCCTCGGCATCGATGCGATCAGGACCGAGGCCGAGTACCATGCCGCCCTCGACCGGATCACCGAGCTGGTTGACGCGGAGCCGGATTGTCCCGAGGGCAACGAGCTCGAACTGTTGGGCATGCTGGTCGAGGCCTATGAGGCGCGAACCCGCGCCTGACCGCCCCTCGGCCTGTCACGGCACTCGGTGTTTTCTATTCCGCGGCGGCGGTTTCGGACACCGCGACACCGTCGACGCGGGTCTGACCCTCGATATTGTCGACGGTCACATGGGTGTCGTACCAGGTGAGGCGGGGCTTGACGCCGAAACGCTCGGTCAGCGAGGCGACAAGTTCGTCGGTATACCAGGCCTCGGCGTGCGCGCGGCTCTCCCAGAGATAGACGCCGCCGGTCCCTTCGTCGCCGTTCAGATAGTCCTTGCGGAGCAGTCCCTTGCCCTCAAGCCCGCGATAGACCGGGGCCGAGCCGAGAGCGCCGGAAATCGCCTTGTCCATGGCGCGCTTGGGCAGGTCGAATTGGACGATCACGATGCACTGGGACATAGACCTTTTCCTTCTCCTAGGGAATATGGACAGTGGCGAGCCTAGCATTTCCGTCCGCCGGATGGAGTCGGAAATCTCTGTCCTTCAGCCTTTCGCCATCGCTTTCGCCCAACTGTCGCGCAGCGCCACGGTCCGATTGAAGACAGGGGCGTCCGGCGTGCCGTCGGGATCGGCGATGAAATAGCCGTTGCGCTCGAACTGGATCGCTGCATCGGCCCCCGCGCCGGCGAGAGCCGGTTCCAGCTTGCAGCCGGTCAGGATCTCCAGGGAGTCCGGGTTGATGTCGTCGATGAAATCACCCTCGGCCCCGGGATCGGCGCGGGTATAGAGCGGGTTGTAGAGCCTCACCTCGGCATCCACGGCATGGGCGGCGGAAACCCAGTGGATCGTACCCTTGACCTTGCGGCCGTCGGGCGCATCGCCGCCCTTGGTCGCGGGATCATAGGTGCAGCGCAGTTCCGTCACCTCGCCGCCGGCATTCTTGATCACCTCGTTGCAGGTGATGAAATAGGCATAGCGCAGCCGCACCTCACGCCCGGGGCCAAGCCGGAAGAACTTGCGCGGCGGATCCTCCATGAAATCTTCCCGCTCGACCCAGATCTCGCGGGAGAACGGCACCTCGCGGGTGCCTCCGTCGGCATCGTTGGGATTGTTCACGGCTTCGAGCAGCTCGGTCCCGCCCTCGGGATAATTGGTGATGACCACCTTGAGGGGGCGCAGCACCGCCATCCGCCTCTCGGCGGTTTCGTTCAGTCTTTCACGCAGCGTGTGCTCGAACATCGCCATCTCGATCTCGCCCTCGTTTTTCGAGACCGAAAGCCGCGAGACGAATTCGCGCAGGGCCTCGGGCGGAACGCCCCGCCGGCGCATGCCCGACAGGGTCGCCATCCGGGGGTCGTCCCAGCCGCGCACATGGCCCTCGCTCACCAGACGTGTCAGCCGGCGCTTGGAGAGCACGGTGTGCGAGATCAGCAGCTTGGCGAACTCGTATTGCCGGGGCACCGCCGGCACCGGAAGCTGTTCGATCAGCCAGTCGTAAAGCGGCCGGTGATCGGCGAACTCGAGCGTACAGAGCGAGTGCGTCACCCCCTCGATGGCATCGCACTGCCCGTGGGCGAAGTCATAGGTCGGGTAGAGGCACCAGGCATCCCCGGTCCGCGGGTGAGAGGCATGCAGAATGCGGTAGAGGATCGGGTCACGCAGGTTGATGTTGCCGGACGCCATGTCGATTTTCGCCCGCAGCACGCGGGCGCCGTCGGGAAACTCGCCGGCCTTCATGCGCCGGAACAGATCCAGACTCTCTTCCGCCGACCGGTCACGCCAGGGGCTTGGCCGGCCGGGTTCGGTCAGGGTGCCGCGATATTCCCGGATCTCCTCCGGCGTCAGGTCGTCGACATAGGCCTTGCCCTGGGTGATCAGGTGCTCGGCCCAGTCATAGAGCTGTTGGAAGTTGTCGGAGGCATATTTCGGCTCGCCCTGCCAGGAAAAGCCGAGCCAGGCGACGTCGCGCTGGATCGCCTCAATGAACTCGATCTCTTCCTTGGTCGGATTGGTGTCGTCGAAACGCAGATTGCAGGCGCCGCCGAACTCGCGCGCCACGCCGAAATTCAGGCAGATCGAGAGCGCATGTCCGAGATGCAGATAGCCGTTCGGCTCCGGCGGGAACCGGGTGACGACGCGGTCCGCGGTGCCATTCGCGAGATCGGCGCGGATGCGCTCGCGGATAAAATCGGTCGGAGCCGCGGTCTCGGTTGTTTCGGCGCTGTTCATGGATCTCGGTGATCACCTTGTGTCGGATGGCCCCTGTCTGCCAGAAACCGCGCCCCGGGGGAAGGGAAGAGGTGACCGCCGCCGCCGGGGCTGGCCAGCTTTGCGTCCCGTCTGCTAAGACCGTGGCGCCTTTCGATCTTGGGATATGCGGCATGACCCTTTGGCACGAAGTCCATACCGGCGTTGTTCACCCCTGGCTCTGCGATCAGTTCGGGCATCTGAATGTCCGCCAATACGCCAACCTGTTCAACGAGGCGATGTTCCACGCCTATGCCCGGGTCGGCATGAGCCACGGCACGGTGATGAAGACCGGCGCGCATGGCGTCGCATCCATCGTGCGCACCACCTTTCTCCAGGAACTGCCGGTCGGCAATCTGGTGACCACCGAGGCCGCCCTGATCCGGGCCAGCAACAAGACGCTGACCTTCCTGCTGCGGATGCGCAACACCGAGACCGGTGATGTCCACGCGACCCTGGAAACGCTGGAGGTGTTCTTCGACCCCAAGACCCGGAGCTCGACTCCGATCCCTGATGTGCTGCGGCCCGCGATCCAGGCCCAGCTCGACGGTCCGGAGCCGGTTCCGGACCTGCCCGAGATGCCGCGCGGGGCGCCGGAGGTGGCGCGCTGGCACGAACTTTACCGGGGGGTGTGCTTCCCCTGGCACTGCGACCAGTACGGCCACATGAATGTGCGCTGGTACGCGCATTTCCTGGACGATGCGATCTTTCACATCTGGTCGAAATTCGGCACCGGCTGGAAGGAAATGGAGGCGCACGGGGTGCACACCGTGACCGCCAGCACCACCACCCATTTCCGCAAGGAGATCAAGTCCGCCGACCTGTTCGTCGTCGAAAGCGGCGTCGCCCGCTGTGGCTCCAAGAGCGTCACCTTCCGCCAGCATATCAAAAACGTCGAGACCGGAGAGACCCACGGCTATCAGGACGTGGTGGAAGTCTTCTTCGACCCCAAGACCCGCAAGTCCACCGCCATGCCCGCCCCGGTCCGCACCGCGCTTGAGCGCGAATTGGCCAAGGGGTGAGGGCGTGCGCCAGGGCGACGGGTGAGGGTGGCGCGCGGCTTGTCCTCCGCTCCTCTCTTGCCCGTCGCCCTGGCGAAAGGCAGGGCCCGGCCTCAGGCCTGTCCGTTTCCCGGCGGCGGCCACGCGATGCCCGTCACGCGGCGCCACCGGAGATTGGCCCTGCCGTTCGCCAGGGCGACG
>JAYOEU010000242.1:0-1826 GCA_038116915.1 Alphaproteobacteria bacterium | reverse complement strand
TTCGCCAGGGCGACGGTGGAGGTTGGGCAAAGTTTTGCGCCTGAGCGACGATGGAGGGTGGTTCGCGTCGCGGCGGCGGTGTTTACTCGGATGCTGACGGACCCGGCGGCGGCGAGCCGGGTGCTGCGGGATTGACGGAAGGGACGGTCATGACGAGCCAGACCCCATCACGCGACGCGACAGAGGCCTGCCTCGCGGCGATCGCGGATCACGAAGACAAGATCCACGCGATGATCACGGTCACCGCCGAGGACGCCCGCCGCCAAGCCGATCTCGCGGACAAGGCCGCCGCCGAGGGCCGCTGGCTCGGCCTGCTGCACGGGGTGCCCGTGGCGATCAAGGACAACATCGCGACCGCCGGCGTGCGGACCACCTCCGGCTCGGTTTTCTTCACCGATCATGTGCCGAACGAGAACGCGCCGGTCGCCGACCGGTTGGCGCGGGCCGGAGCGGTGATGGTCGGCAAGGCGACGATGCATGAGTTCGCCTTCGGCATCCGCTCGGACAACACTGTCTCGCCGCCCTGCCGTAATCCCTGGAATCGGGAACGGGTGCCGGGCGGGTCGAGCGGCGGTTCGGGCGCGGCCGTGGCGGCGGGGATGTGCGTCGGCGCGCTCGGCTCGGATACCGGCGGCTCCGTCCGCCTGCCGGCCTCGATCAACGGGATCAGCGGGCTCCGGCCCACCCATGGCCGGGTGCCGAACCACGGCTCGACCCCGGTCAGCGCCAGTTTCGACACGATCGGCCCGATGGCGCGCTCGGTGGCCGATGTCGCGCGGATTTTCGCGGTGATCGCCGGCCATGACGCGCGGGATCCGCACTCCATCAACAGGCCGCTCGAGAATTTCCTGCCCGGGCTGAATGACGGGGTCGAGGGGCTGCGCGTCGGCGTGCCGCGCAATTTCTATCTGGAAAACCTGCACCCGGATATCGAGGCTGCGGTCGAAGCGGCGATGCGGGAGCTGGAGGGGTTGGGCGCGCATCTGGTCGAGGTTGACGTTCCCGGCGCGGCGGACATGCAGCATTGGGCGACAATCATGATCTTCTCCGATGCCTGCGCCTTTCATGAGGAACGGCTCAAGACACAGCCGGAGAAGTTCTCCAAACCGGTCTATGACCGGATGATCAACGGCCTGACCTTCACCGCCGTTGATTATGCGAACGCGTTGAGAGCCCGCGAGGTCTGGAAGAACGATCTGGCGCGGCTGTTCGGCGGCATCGACGTGCTCCTGTCGCCGACCCTGCCGACCCTGGTCCCGCCGATCGAGGAGGACAAATCCCTGCTTGAAGCGACGCGTGACGCCACCCGCAACACCTATGCCGGCGCCTTCGGTCAGCTTCCCGGACTTTCCATACCCTGCGGCTTCAGCTCCGACGGCCTGCCGATCGGACTGCAACTGGAGGCCGCCTGGTGGAACGACCCGCTGCTGCTCCGGGTCGGGCACGCCTATCAGAGCCGCACCGACTGGCACCTCCGCCGCCCGTCGCTTTAATCGGCTTTGGCAATCAACTGGAGACCTCGATGACCGAAAGAGAGCGCATGGCAATACTTGAACGGCGGATACAGGTGCTCGAGGACAAGGAGGAGATCCGCCGGCTGCGCGACGACTATCACGGCTGCATCAATGACGGCCGCTTCGGCGAGATCGTCGGCCTTTTCACCGATGACGCCCATGTCGAGCTTGGCTATCTGGCGACTTATGTGGGCCGTGATGCCATCGACAAGGGGTTCCGCGGAATGGGGGAGCGGGAGCGCTTCTACATCAAGCAATTCATCCACAGCCACCGGATCGATGTCGACGGCGATACGGGAACCGGCGTCAGCT
>JAYOEU010000241.1:0-5630 GCA_038116915.1 Alphaproteobacteria bacterium | reverse complement strand
CCTCGGTGATCACGCCGAGCGTGCCCTCGGAGCCGACGAACAGCCGCGTCAGGTCATAGCCGGCCGAGGACTTCCTGGACCGCCGCGCGGTTTTTACGACGCGCCCGTCGGCGGTCACCACGGTCAGCGAGAGGACGTTCTCGCGCATGGTGCCATAGCGCACCGCGTTGGTGCCCGAGGCGCGGGTGGCCGCCATGCCGCCGATCGAGGCGTCGGCGCCGGGATCAATGGGAAAGAACAGGCCGGTATCGCGCAGATATTCATTCAGCTGCTTGCGGGTCACGCCGGCCTGAACCGTGACGTCCAGATCCTCGGGATTGACCTGCAGGATCTTGTTCATCTCGGAAACATCGATGCACAGGCCGCCGCGCAGAGCCGCGACATGTCCTTCCAGCGACGTGCCGACACCGAAGGGGATGACAGGAAACTTGTAGGTTGCGCAGGTCTTCACCGCTTCGGACACATCATCGGTGGACCGCGCGAACAGGACCGCGTCGGGTGGAACCGAGGCATGATAGCTCTCGTCCTTGCCGTGCCGGTCGCGGATCGCCTCGGACGTGGTGAGCTGATCTCCGAAGCGTTGCTTCAGAACGCCGAGCACGGTTTCACGGGCGGTTGGATCGGATGGCTGGACGGTGACCTGCATCGAAAGCTCCACAATGTCGCGCGCGGCGGAGGCGACACCCTAGAGCAGGACGGTCATTGAGGAAATCACTTCGTACCATTGTCGGGGAGGACGGCCCCGAGTCCGGGAGGGAAAGTGAAGCCACGTGTTGGAAGCCGACGGCGGGAAAGGTTCGTTGAGCGATCGCATGTTCAAATAGGGCCCGGAGCCAAGCTTCGGGAACCTGTTTTTGAAACTCCATTATTCTTTCGTGAAATTACAGCGTTTATTTTCTTGATTTAACGATAAAAACCTTAGACATTGTCGCTCTAATATGACGTAGTGTGAGTGTTTGATGGGCCCGTGGCGGTGTAAGTGTTTGTTGAGTCACGCGCGAGATTGATTGTTAACCATTTGTTAACCTTTCTGATTGCAAATGTCGCTACCTGAGCATCATTGTTCGGAGAATTCCGATGTGGGCGTCTCTTAAATCTGCATTCGCGCCTGTGGAAAAACGACAGGCGGTACGGCGTGAAGCCTTGGCCGGTCTGGTTTGGATCGACAGCAAATCCTATCCGCTGGTGAATTGGAGCGCGACGGGGGTTCTTCTCTCGGGCCACGGCGACCATCTCGCCAAGGGCCAGCGGTTTAAGATGCGCGTGGATGTGAAAGGCGGCGCTGAGGCAATCTCCTTCAGTTGCGAGGCTATCGCGGTCCGCAAGCAGGGCGACAAACTCGCGGCCCAGTTCGTCTCGATCGACAGGAACGTAAAGGCTCGAATCCACAAATACTTCGGTCGGCGCGCAAGCCTGTAAATCCGGGCGCCCGACCGTCCCGCTTGTTTTCACACCTCCGGGCGAACTACTCTTGGAACCTTGATCCGGTTTGGCGCTATGAGCGGGAGAATGCGCATGATGCCGAGTCTTGCGAAATCACCGCTGATTGATCCGGCGCTTTTTGAAGGGGTTCGGCGCCCCGCCGCGCACGCCACGCCCTTGCCCAACTGGTGCTATACATCCGACGAATTCTACGCCCTGGAGATCGAGTATATCTTCAAGAAGGCGTGGAACTATGTTGGGCATGCCTCGCGGATCCCGAATCCGGGGGATTTCTTCGCCCACGAGATCACCGGCATGCCGATTTTGATCGTGCACGGAACCGACGGGGTGATCCGGGCGTTTCACAACGCCTGCCGGCATCGCGGGGCGCCGATTGCGTCGGGCGAGGGCAATTGCAAGCGCTTCACCTGCCCTTACCATTCCTGGACCTACACGACGGATGGCGCGCTGTTCGCGACACCGATGATCGAGGAGGACGAGACGCTCCGTCACCGCGATCTCGGGCTGCTGCCGGTGCGGCTCGAGCGCTGGCACGGCTTCCTGTTCGTGACCTTCGATGACGGCGCGGCGCCGCTCGCGGAATGGCTCGGGGACCTGCCCGCCAATTGCGCCGGATATGGTCCGGAAAATATGGTCTGCACCCGCCGGGTCAGTTGGGACGTCGGGGCGAACTGGAAGTTGCATTTCGAGAATTTCAACGATTCCCTGCACATCCCCTTCGTGCATGGCGGCACCCTCAACCGCCAGAAGGTGGCGGGCCGCCGGCGCTCCACCCATGAGGAGATCGAAGGCCAGATCATCACCCATTTCACCGAACATGAGGGCAGCCGGGGACTGATCCACGGTACCAGCGGTTTCGATCCGATCGGCACCTTGAGCGGGCGCTACACCAAGGGAACCTACTATCCCTGCATCCTGCCGGGCACGATGATGGGCTGGACGATCGACTGCATGTGGATCTTCGAACTGCATCCCACGGGGCCGCGAAGCGTGCGCGTGGTCGGCGCCTCGTTCTTTCCCGAAGACTGTACCCGCCGCAACGACTTCGAGGAGATCGCGCAGCGCTACTACGACCGGATGGACGCCATTCTGCCGGAGGACAACGTGGCGGTCGAGGTGCAGCAGAACGGTCTTCGGGTGCCGGTACAGGCGGCCTCGAAGTTCACCCATATGGAAACCCTTTGCCACGCCTTCGACAATTGGGTCGTCGACCGAATTCTGGCGGATGCGGGATAGGGCGCTTTCGGCGGAGAGTGCAACCGACAAACGGGACCGGTTGACCGGCGGCTCGGCAGTCTTCAGAGTCATTGGCTTGATCGCATCAAATTGCAGGCCTGAAGCGTGAGCATCTGGGGCAAGATCATTGGCGGGGCGGCCGGGCTCGCGCTGGGCGGGCCGATCGGAGCCCTGCTCGGCGCCGTGGCCGGTCATGCGGTCGATAAGATGACCGGCGACGACGGCGGGGCGCCGATCGATGAGGAGGCGTCGACCCGCAAGGTTGCCTTCACCATCGGGGTGATCGTGCTGTCCGCCAAGATGGCCAAGGCCGATGGCGTCGTCACCAGGGACGAGATCGCGGCCTTCCGCGAGGTCTTCCATGTTCCCGCCGACGAGACCCGCAATGTCGGTCGGGTCTGGGATCTGGCGCGCAAGGATGTCGCCGGGTTCGAGATCTATGCTCAGCAGATCGCCAAGCTGTTCAATGCCGGCTCCCCGGTTCTGGAAGAGCTTCTGGGGAGCCTGTTGCACATCGCCAAGGCCGACGGTGTCGTACATGAAAACGAGCTCGCCTATCTGAAGCGGGTGGCGGAGATTTTCGGCCTCGACGATCTCGCCTTCCAGCGGTTGCTCTCGGTCCATGGCGTGCGGGCCGGCGATGATCCCTACGGCGTGCTCGGCCTGGAGCCCGGAGCCAGCGACGAGGAGGTCAAGTCGGCCTACCGCAAGCTGATCCGGGAAAATCATCCCGACCGGCTGATCGCCGAGGGCATGCCCGAGGAGTTCGTGCGCCAGGCGAACGAGAAGATGGCGGCGATCAACGCGGCGCATGACGAAATCCGCAAGGCGCGCGGGATGAATTGACCGCCGGCCGGGCGGCGCCGGAAGGGCTTGCGTCGTCATTTCATGTTCTGTATATGTTCTTTATGAGAACAAAAATAGAACATTCATCTGCTCCGCGCCGTGTCCTGCATCTTTGGCTGCCATACCTTTCGGTCGAACGGTATCGTCGGCACGCCGGATCGAAGGACCGGGAACGGGCGCTGGTGCTGGCCCGGGACGAGCATGCCCGGCGCGTGGCCGCCGCCGCCTGTCCCTTGGCCTCGGCGGCGGGGATCGCGGTCGGCCGGTCGGTGACCGACGCGCTGGCGCTGGTGCCGGACCTGCTGGTGGTCGCGGCGGACCCGGCGGCGGACCGCGCGGCGCTGGAGGCCTTGGCGCACTGGTGCGGACGCTATACGCCCCTGGTCGCGGTCGATCCGATGGGCGGCGAGATCGGTGACGGCGGGCTCTGGCTCGACATTACCGGCTGCGCGCATCTGTTTGGCGGCGAGACGGCGCTGCTGGAGGATCTGGTGATCCGGCTCTCCGGACAGGGATGGAGTGCTCGGGCGGCGCTCGCCGATGCGCCGGGGGCCGCCTGGGCGGTGGCGCGGTTCGGCGGCCGGACCACACAGGTGATCGCCCCCGGCGCGCAGCGCGCGGCCATCGCGCGGATGCCGCTGGCGGCCTTGCGCCTTCCGGCCGCGGCGGTGGAGGGGTTGGAGCGGGTTGGTCTGCGCCGGGTGGAGGCCCTGATCCCGGTCGCCCGTTCGCCGCTGACCGCGCGTTTCGGCCCGGCGGTGGCGCTGCGTCTGGATCAGGCTCTGGGTCTGGCGCCGGAGCCGGTCTCGCCCCGGGTGCCGGTCTGCCCGCACCGGGTCCGGCTTGCCCTGCCGGAGCCGATCGCCACGACCGAGGATGTCCGCCTTGCCACCCAGCGTCTGCTGGCCCGGCTTCTGGAGCGTCTGGAGCGCGAGCATCGCGGGGTGCGGCGTCTGCGCCTGGCGTTCTACCGAGTTGACGGCACGGTGTGGTATCTCACCATCGGCACCAGCCGGCCAAGCCGGGACTCCGCCGCCCTGTTCCGGCTGCTGGCCGAGCATTTCGACAAGCTCGATCCGGGTTTCGGCATCGACGTGGTGACCCTGGAAGCGTTGGAGCTTGATGCCGCCGTGCCGGCTCAGGCCGGTCTCGAGGACGGCTCCAGGCAAGAGGCCGCCATCGCCGTCGGTGATCTCGCCGACCGGCTCGCCAACCGGCTGGGAGCCAAGGCGGTTACCCGGCCCGTGCTCCGCGAAAGCCATGTGCCGGAGCGGGCCGAGACTTTGATGCCGGCGAGCTTCTCCCGTGAGGCGGGTCGGGCAGACCCGTTTCCGTCCGGCGCGTCCGAGGGGCGCGCGACCGTCCCATCCGGGCCAAGCCGTCCGGCCCGGCTGTTGAGGCGGCCTGAGCGCATTGAGGCGACGGCCCTGTTGCCGGATCATCCGCCCGCCCGGTTCCACTGGCGCGGCGCCGAGGTGCGGGTCGGACGGGCCAGCGGCCCGGAGCGTCTGGCGCCGGAATGGTGGCGCGATCAGGCGCGCCACGCCACGCGGGACTATTTCCGGGTCGAGGATGTCGAGGGCAGGCGCTATTGGCTGTTCCGCGAGGGACTTGCCGAACGCGGCGAGGCTCCGGTCTGGTACCTGCACGGGCTGTTCGCGTGACCGGCGGAGCGGGACATGGCCGGTTACGCGGAACTCCAGGTCACCAGTAACTTCAGTTTCCTGCGCGGCGGGGCGCATCCCGAGGAACTGGTCGAAACCGCCGCCGCGCTCGGTCATCGGGCGATCGCGATCACCGACATCAACACCCTTGCCGGCGTGGTCCGCGCCCATGTCGCCGCCAAGGCGGCCGGTATCGGACTGATCATCGGCGCCCGCCTCGATCTCATGGACGGCGCCAACCTGTTGTGCCTGCCGACCGACCGGGCGGCCTACGGCCGACTTGCCCGCTTGCTGACCCTCGGCAAGCGCCGGGCAGGCAAGGCGGAATGCCGCCTCTCCCGGGCCGATGTGCTGGCCCATGCCGAGGGACAAATTCTCATTGTCGTGCCGCCCGATGAGATTGGGGAGTGGGGGGGTGAAGCCGGAGAATATCTGACGACA
>JAYOEU010000240.1:0-5632 GCA_038116915.1 Alphaproteobacteria bacterium | reverse complement strand
TGATGACCATGGCCGGGACGACGATGCTGTATTCGTTGACCCTGACCATGGTGAATATCGTCCTGCCGCAATTGCAGGGAGCCTTGTCGGCAAGCCAGGACCAGATCTCCTGGGTGGTCACGCTGAACGTGCTTGCCACCGCGATCGCGACCCCGCTGACAGGTTCGATGGTCGCGATCTTCGGACGCCGCAAGGTTCTGTTGGTCTGTACCTCGGGCTTCACCCTCGCCACCCTCGCCTGCGGATTTTCAACCTCGCTCGAAAGCCTGCTGTTCTTCCGCATTCTCCAGGGCATGTTGGGCGCGCCGCTGGTGCCGCTGTCGCAAGCCACCCTGCTGCAGAGCTACCCACGCGAGATGCATGCCAAGGTGAACAGTATCTACGGCATGTCGGTGGTGGTCGGCCCGGCGATTGCCCCGTCGCTCGGCGGGTATCTCTCCCAGGCCTATGACTGGCGGTGGGTGTTCTATCTGATGCTGCCGCTGGGTGTGCTGGCGGTGCTCGGCAACATCAAATGGGTCAAGGATGCGGGCAAGCAAGACAATGTGCGCTTCGACTATGTCGGTTTCACCCTGTTCTCTACCGCGATCGTGTGCCTGCAGCTTATGCTGGACCGGGGCGAACGCGAGGATTGGTTCGAATCGCTTCAGATCCTGACCTTATGCTCGTTCATGGCGATCGCGATGTACATGTTCGTGACCAACACGTTTTTCTCGCGCCAGCCCTATATCAACCCGAGGATCTTCCTGAACCGGAACTATGTCATCGGCGTGTTCCTTGTCTTCATATACGGCTCGCTGAATTTCACGCCGCTGGTTCTGCTGCCGCCGATGCTGCAGAACCTGAAGGGCTATCCGGACGAGTTGATCGGCTTCATCCTGGCCATGCGCGGTGTCGGTATGATCATCGGGTTTTTCTGCGCCGCGCGGATGGGCCGGCTGGACCCGCGGATCGGCATGGTGCTGGGCATGGGATGCATCGGGCTCAGCGGCTGGGCGATGAGCCTCTATGATCTGAACGTCGCGCTTGGGGCGATATCCTGGGCGAGCGTCCTGCAGGGTTTCGGCTGCGGCATTCTCTGGGTGCCATTGGCGGTGATCACCTTTTCGACCATGCCCCAGAACCTGTTCCCCGAGGCCTCGGCCTTCTTCCATCTGCTGCGCAATCTCGGCACCAGCGTCTTCGTGGCGCTGAGCGTCACTTTGCTGATCCGCACCTCGAAGATCCGCTATTCTGAGATGTCGGAGGGAATCTCCCCGTACAACGAGAGTCTGGCCTTCCCTGGCGTGGTCGGCGAGGGGGTGGTGGACTGGACCAGCAGCCTCGGCCGCCTTGCCGCCGAGATCGGCCGGCAGTCAGCGATGATCGGCTATGACAACGCGTTCTATTTCTATGCGCTCACCTGTCTTATGTCGCTGCCGGTGCTCTCGCTGGTGACGATCAAGAAGCAGGCGGGGTGAGTGTGGTGAACAAGACCCTTCGAGACAGCACTTCGTGCTTCCTCAGGGTGAGTCGGCTTTTTTTCAATCGCAATTCGCCCTGATTTCAATAGTGACTCACCCTGAGGAGCGAGCGAAGCGAGCGTCTCGAAGGGTCCTGTCAAACCCGAAACCAAAACCCATCACCACAAGCCGGATGGCACCCGGCACGCGCCTCGGTTAGGATGACGGCACAAACTGGGAGTGAGTGGCCATGCAGACAATCCGCGTCGGGGCGGTCGAGGAATTCGAGGATCGCGGCAAGCGGGTGGTCACCATCGGTGACGTGGAGATCGGGATCTTCCGGCTCGGTGACGAGTTCCATGCCTGGCACAATACCTGCCCGCACCAGGGCGGACCGGTCTGCCAGGGCCGGCTCTACTCCCTGGTGCGCGAGAACATGGACGAGACGACCAAGCAGAGCTTCGGGCGCGTCTATGACGAGGACAAGCTGAACATCGTCTGCCCGTGGCACGGCCTGGAGTTCGATATCCGCACCGGCAGGCATCCCGGCACCTCGGAGCTGGCGCTGGAGCGGGCGACGGTGCAGATCGACGGAGGCGAGGTCTATGTCCTCCTCTGACGGGGACAGTACCGCGAAGACCGGGGGCCTGGAGAACGACCCCTACGCGGCGCTTGAGCGGGCCGCCGATCTGGTCTGGGAGCGGGCCGAGGGCGCCGTCGCCGAGGGTGAGGCGGCGAGGGTGTCCGACGCCGCGGTCGCCAAGCTGATGACGGCGGCGGTCAAGCTCTATGCCGCCAAAGCCGACGGCGAGGACCGCACCTTCCGTCCGGTGCTCGGCACGTATGACGAGGTGGTGACGCCGACCGAGGCGCTGACCGCCGTGACCGAGGTGCTGCGCGCGCTCCGCCTCGGCCCGATGGAATTCGGCCTCTGGTCGCGGCGCCGGCCCGAGGATTATCATGACATTCCCCATGCCCCGCCGCCCGAGATGGTGCCGGGCGAGGATTGAAGCAGGCCCCGGTAACCGGGGCGGGAGGACAGCATGGACGTGGCGATCGGCAAGGCCCAGGACCATCCGGTTCAGGATTTCGACACCCAGACCGACACCCGTGATTATCTCTCCCACGCCCGGAAAGATGCCGAGCGCAAGGGATACAGCGACTGGCTGATCGTCGATATCGACGCCCACCATGTGGAAAGCGTGAGCTGGGCCGAGGTGACGGAATATATCGCGGACCCGGTCGTGCGCCACCAGGCGACCATGTACCAGAAGGAGCGGGTCGGCGCGCCGCCCTATGGCCTGAACGGCGACCTCGGCCTGCGCTATCAAGACGTCGGCGGGCGCATCCCGCATCAGTCGAGCCAGCGCGAGAAGGTCGAGGAGACCGACGTCCACCGCGACGTGGTGCTGACCCGCCGGGCCATGCACGGCCTCTCGGTCGACTATATGGTGCTGTTCCCGACCCCGATGCTGTTCCTCGGCATGCACCCGCAGACCGACATGGAGGTCTTCCTCTCCCAGGCCTATAACCGCTGGCTGACCGAGCGGGTGCTGCCCGGCGATCCCGGCATCGTCACCCTCGTCGTGCTGCCCTTCAACACCCCGGACGCCGCGCTCAAGATGGTCGAGCAATACGCCGACAACCCCAAGGTCATCGGCTTCTGCGTCACCTCGACCCGCTACAAGCCGGTGCATGCCAACGAGTACATGAAGCTCTACCGGGCGATCGAGGAGAGCGGCAAGCCGATCGCCTTCCATGCCGGCTATCACTGGCAGGACCCGTCGCTCGCCACCTGCAACACCTTCCTCGGCATGCATGCTCTGGGCTTTGCCTGGTGCAACATCGTGCACATGACCAACTGGGTGCTGAACGGCATCCCCGAGCGCTTCCCCAAGCTGAAGTCCCTCTGGGTCGAAAGCGGCCTCGCCTGGGTCCCGTTCCTGATGCAGCGCCTGGACGACCAGTACCTGATGCGCCAGTCCGAGGCGCCTCTGCTGAAACAACTCCCCAGCGAATACATGCGCCAGAACTGCTGGTACACCTGCCAGCCGATGGAGAAGGGGAACCTGAAGGCGCTGGAGGTCACCTTCGAGATGATCAACGCCGACACCCAGCTCCTCTACGCCTCCGACTGGCCCCATTTCGACTTCGACACCCCAAGCGTGATCTACGACCTGCCGTTCCTCGACGAGCAGGCCAAGCGGAACATCCTGGGGCTGAACGCGGCGGGGATGTTTGGGCTGGATCCGAAGGGGGGAAGGTAGGGGGGACATGAAGGCGGATTCAAAGAAGCCCAGAAACATCTACCGACCCCAACCCAACAGGAGTAACCCACATGACCCTTACCTTGGAGGAAGCCAACCGGATCGCCCTGGGCGCCATTGCCGAGGCGGAAAGGCTCGGGATTCGGATCAGCGTGGCGGTCTGTGATGCCGGCGGGCGGTTGCTGGCGTTTCAGCGGATGGACGGGGCGATCTGGGCCGGGGCCTATGGGAGCCAGGGCAAGGCGGTGGCCTCGGCGGCATTCGGGCGGCCGAGCGGGGATCTGACCGAGCGGGCGGATCATCCCACCTTCCGCGGCATCGTCGCGGCCGAGGGCGGGCATATCTTTCTCGGCCAGGGCGGCGTGCCGGTCCTGCGCGATGGCGCCACCGTCGGCGGCTGCGGTGTCGGCGGCGGCACCGGCCAGCAGGACGAGGACTGCGCCCGGGCAGGGGTCGGCAAGCTTTAGGCGGCGGTGGCCGGGCTGGTGTCTCCGGTATGATTTCTTCTCGCGAATCCCCGGCGCAGGCCGGGGCCGACGCCTGAGGCATCGGCGAGCGCGGGGTGGTGGAGCAATTTCAAAGGTTTTTGAGAGCGCTCAGCCATCCGTCACGATGACAATTCTCAGGCGTCGGCCCCGACCTTCTTCGGGGATACGAACTCCTGGATGGACACGACGCGAAAACCTTCACCCGCCGCCCTGGCGAACGGCAGGGCGATGGGGAACTTAAGGGCCTATATGCAAGCGCCAAACGTCCGTCATCCGCCTCGCGGCGGGGTGACGGTTGGCGCGGATTGCGGGGGACGGGACGAAACCGGCGTCAGTTCACGTCGTATTGCAGCAATTCCCGGAGCGCCGGTTCGATCCGGGCTTTCGCGGACTCGTCCGGCATCGCCATCGGCTGGCGCGCGATACCGCAATCGACGCCTTGAAGCTTCAGCGAGTATTTGAGGCAGGCGGGCAGGATGCCGTGATCGAGGATCGACCAGTAGTTCACCAGCCGGTGATGGATCTGTAGCGCGGTGTCGTGGTCCTTCTCCTGCACCGCGTTCCAGAGCCGGACCACCGGACCCGGCGCTCCCGTCGGCGAGGCGGCCAGGGTGCCGTCCGCTCCCATCTGGAAGCAGAGATAGAGGAGGTTGTCGACGGCGGCGAGGATTGACCGGTCCTTCGGCGCATTGGCCACAAGTTCGGCGACCCGGGTGATGTTCCCCTGGCTCTGCTTGATGCCGGCGACGAGGGGGATCTCGTGCAGGATGCGCAGAACCAGCTCGGTCGACAACAGGTTCGACGGGATCACGTTATAGAGCAGCACCGGCCGCTTCAGCGTTTCGGTCACCATCTTGAAATGTTGGAAGTTCGACTCGTCGTCGGGAGTGAACACATAGAAGACCGGCGTGATCTGCAGCGCGTCGACCGGCAGGTCCGCCACCGCCTGGCCCCGGCGGATCACCTCTCGCGTGCTGTTGGCGATGATCCCCGCGACGACCGGCACCCGGCCCTTGACCTCCTCGCAGGTGATCTCGGTCAGCCGGCGGAACTCCTCGATCTCAAGGGTGTGGCCCTCGCCGCTCGAGCCGCCGACGCAGACCCCATGCACGCCCTTCGAGAGCATGAACTGGACCTGGTTGCGGTACTTTTCCTCGTCGATGTCACCGGCTTCGTCAAAGGGAGAGGTGAGTGCGGGGATGACGCCGGTGAGCTTGGCCATGATGCGATTTCCGATCGGTTTGCGTTTGCCATCTTCCGGCGCGCGTCGGCGCCGGAAGCCGATGCTTCATATCAAAGGCGAAACGTTTCCGCGATCCTCAAAAGAACACGTAGGACCGAACCACCACATTCTTGCGGAACGGCGCGCCCTCGGGGGCGGTCGGGTCGTAGCAGGCGCTGTGGAAGGACCAGCGCGAGACCGAGCCGTCGGTGA
>JAYOEU010000239.1:0-5689 GCA_038116915.1 Alphaproteobacteria bacterium | reverse complement strand
CCTACATGAACAGGCGCTCGCCCTTCATGTCCTTGTAGAGGTCCGCGACATACTCGCCGTAGCCATTGTAGAGCTGAGTCGGCACGCGGGGACCGCCGAGGGTGCGTTCGTTTGCCTGGCTCCATCGGGGGTGATCGACTTTCGGGTTCACATTGGCCCAGAAACCGTATTCGGAGCCCTGAATCCGCTCCCAGAACGAGACCGGACGCTCATCCGTGAAACTGAACCGCACGATCGACTTGATGTGCTTGAAGCCGTATTTCCACGGCACCGCCAGGCGCAGCGGCGCGCCCATCTGGCGGGGCACCGGCTTGCCGTAGGCGCCGGTCACCATGAAGGTGAGCTCGTTTGTAGCCTCTGCCAGGGTGAGGCCCTCCTCATAGGGCCAGGGATACCAATGCTGCTTCTGGCCGGGTGCGATTTGCGGGTCCTTGAAGGTCTGCATCTTGATGTACTTCGCCGAGGAAAGCGGCTTGGCGAGTTCGACTAGCTTGGCCATCGGGAAGCCGCTCCACGGCACCACCATCGACCAGGCCTCGACGCAGCGATGCCGGTAGACCCGCTCCTCGAGCGGCATCTGGCGGATAAGATCGTCGACCCCGATGGTGATCGGCTTTTCGACCATGCCGTCGAAGGTCACCGTCCAGGGCCGCAGCTTCAGCGCCTGGGCGGCGACGGCAATACTCTTGTGCGAGCCGAACTCGTAGAAGTTGTTGTAGGTGGTGGAATCATCCTCGCCGGTGATCGGGCGTTCCACCTTGTAGCGCAGGTTGCGCTTGACCGGGTAAAGGTCCGCCGTCGGGTCGGCCGGCACATCGACGATCTGGATCGGGTTGGACGCCGTCGCCTCGTCCCAGCAGCCCGCGAGCCCGCCGCCAACCGCCAGAAGCGGCCCCGCGGCCAGCGCCTTGACCAGCGACCGCCGGTTCAGATAGAGCGATTCCGATGTCGCCTCGCGTTCCGGCAATTCCCAGCCGCGCTTCCTTTTGATCAGCATCCGTACCCTCCATTCGTCCCGATCCCACATCCGAACCTTGAGACTATGCAAACCTCTGGCAAATCAACAGACCGTGAACACCCGTGAGGTCACGCCGGCAAATCGCGCGCCGAGGTGGACGGCCTCGACAATAACACAAATGCCGGCGACCGCGGTGATGTGCCGCAAGATGTTATGAGGATACTAACGGTTTTGCGAAAGGCGGCGGCCAATTAAGCTGGCGTTCCGCCTCGGACCCGCTCACTCCGTGGGCCGCGCGTATCCCTCGGGAAGGTTCTTGTCCAGATAGTCGTCGACCACCTTCACCATCGGATCGATATGTCCGGTGAAGAAGTGATTGGCGCCGGGGATCAGCGTGTAGTCGATGACGATGCCCTTCTGGGCCGAGAGCTTTTCCACCAGCTTCTTCACCGAATCCGGCGGCACCAGTTGGTCCGCGTCGCCCTGGACCATCAGACCGGAGGCTGGGCAGGGGGCGAGGAAGGAGAAATCGAAGGCATTGGCCGGCGGGGCGACGGAGAGGAAACCGGTGATCTCGGGCCGCCGCATCAGTAACTGCATGCCGATCCAGGCGCCGAATGAGAACCCGCCGATCCAGCAGAACGGCGCGTTCGGGTTATAGGCCTGCAACCAGTCCAGCGCCGAAGCGGCATCGCTGAGCTCGCCCTCGCCGCGGTCATAGACGCCCTGGGAGCGGCCGACGCCCCGGAAATTGAAGCGCAGGGTCGAGAATCCGCGGGCAACGAAACTCTGATACAGCGAATAGACCACCTTGTTGTTCATGGTCCCGCCGTGCTCCGGATGCGGATGCAGCATCAGCGCCAGCGGGGCGGCTTCCGACTTGCCATGCATGTACCGGCCTTCGAGACGACCCTCGGGGCCATTGATGATCACTTCGGGCATGGGCTCGGTATCCTTCCTCAGCAGGCGTGCCGGGTACGCCGGCGCACCTCGGAACGGATGGTCTATATCGATTTGTCGGTGGGTTTTTCAAGTTTTCCGCACACCGGGAGCTGATTTCATCGGCCCGGCCTCCGAAATATCCGCTGGCCGCTATCTCTTGGGCGACGGGGGCGGGCCGCGCTTGCTCTGGTCATCGCGGTGGAATGGGATATCTTCCTGCCATGATCTATGCCGACTACAACGCGACGGCCCCGCTTTGGCCCGAAGCCCGCGACGCGATGCTCCAGGCGATGGAAGAGCCCGGCAACCCGTCCTCGGTGCACGGGGCCGGGCGGCGGGCCCGCGCGGCACTGGAAAAAGCGCGCCGAAGCGTGGCGGGTCTGCTCGGCGCGGTGCCCGAAACCGTCACCTTCACCAGCGGCGGCACCGAGGCGGATCTGCTGGCGCTACGCGGGTCCGGACGCCAGCGCGTCATCATCTCGGCGATCGAGCACGAGGCGGTGCTTGCGGCGGTGCCGAAGGCGGAGCGGATCCCGGTCGGTTGCGACGGGCGCGTCGATCTCGCCGCCCTGCGGGCGATCCTCGAAAGCGGAACCCGACCGGCCCTCGTTTCAGTCATGTGGGCAAACAACGAAACCGGCGCCATCCAGCCGCTCGCGGAGGTGATCGCCCTCGCGCGGGAGCATGGCGCGCTGGTGCATTCGGACGCTGTCCAGGCCGCCGGCAAGGTGGCGATTGATTTCGCAGCCAGCGGCCTCGATCTGATGAGTGTCTCGGCGCACAAGATCGGCGGGCCCGCCGGTATCGGCGCGCTGCTGGTCCGCGAAGGGCTCGCGCTGGAGCCGCAGATCACCGGCGGCGGGCAGGAACGCGGACGGCGGTCCGGCACGGAAAATCTGCTCGGCATCATCGGCTTCGGCGCCGCCGCCGAGGCCGCGCGCCACGAGCTCAACGAGGGCCGGATGACCGCCCATGTCGCGTCCGTGCGGGATCGCTTCGAGGAGCGGGTTCTCATCTCGGCGCCGGGCGCCCGTGTGCTGTGCCGGGACGTACCGCGCCTGCCGAACACCTCGGCGATCATGATGCCGGGCATGGCGGCGGAAACCCAGGTGATGGCCTTCGACCTTGAGGGCATGGCGGTCAGCGCCGGCTCGGCCTGTTCTTCCGGCAAGGTCAAGCGCAGCCACGTGATCGAGGCGATGGAGCCCGGCGGCGCGGCGGCGGCCTGGACCGTCCGCTTCAGTTTCGGCTGGCTCAGCACCGAGGCAGACGCCGACCGGCTTGCCGATGCCTGGCTCAGGCTGTACAAGCGCGCCGGCTGCCGGACCCCGGAGCCGGAAACCGCGGAGGGCGCATGCCCCGCATGACGTTCATCGCCCGTGACGGCACGCCCCGGCAGGTCGACGCGCCGGAAGGTTCGACCCTGCTGCAGATCTCGCGCGCCAACGATATCGACATCGAGGGCGCCTGCGAGGGAAACATGGCCTGCGCGACCTGTCATGTGGTGGTCCAGGACCCGTGGTATGATCGCCTGGAGCCGCCGTCGGACGACGAGGAGGACATGCTGGATCTCGCCTACGGCCTGACCGAGACCTCGCGGCTAGGCTGCCAGATCACGATCACCGTCGCGCTCGACGGGCTGGTGGTGCGCCTGCCCGATACCGGAGAGAATGTCTGAGCTCATGAGCAACGCTTCCAACACGCTCGTTCCCGCCGGCAGCCTGATGGGCCGGCTTTGCGTCGCCTCAGCCGAGGAATGGGCGGATTACACCGATCATGCCTTCGTGCGCGGCCTCGCCGACGGCAGCTTGCCCGAGGCCGCGTTCCGTCACTATCTGGCGCAGGATTACCTGTTCCTGATCCATTTCGCCCGCGCCTATGGGCTCGCCGTCTACAAGTCCGAAACCCTGGAGGACATGCGCTCCGCCGCCGGCGCGATTTCCGCAATCGTCGATGTCGAGATGGATCTGCATGTCAAATACTGCGCCGACTGGGGGCTGACCGAGGCGGAGATGGCCGCCGTGCCCGAGGATCCGGCCTGCATGGCCTATACCCGCTTCGTGCTGGAGCGCGGCATGGCCGGCGACATCCTCGATCTGCACACCGCGCTCTCGCCCTGCGCCGTCGGCTATGGGGTGATCGGCAGGAAGCTTGCCGACGATCCCGCCACCAAGCGCGACGGCAACCCCTATCTCTCCTGGATCGAGATGTATAGCGGGGCCGAGTATCAGCAGCTTGTCGCCGGCGCGATCGCTCAGTTGGACCGGCTGTCCGAGAGCCGGGGCGGCGAGGCGCGCTTCGACTCGCTCGCCAGGGATTTCCGCGCCGCGACGGTGCTAGAATCCGGGTTCTGGCAGATGGGCCTGGATGCCGCCGCGCGCGCGGCAAAGGGGTGAGCCGGCGATGCTCTCCCAGCCGCTCGATCTCGGTCTCGACCCCTCGGTGCCGCGCGCCGAAACCCGCGTGGTCGTCGCCATGTCCGGCGGCGTCGACAGTTCGGTGACCGCGGCCCTGGTGGCCGAGGCGGGCTATGACGTGGTCGGCATCACGCTTCAGCTTTACGACCATGGCGAGGCGCTGCGCCGCAAGGGCGCCTGTTGTGCCGGGGTGGATATCCACGACGCCCGCGACGTGGCGGAGCGGATCGGCATCCCGCACTATGTTCTCGACTATGAAAGCCGGTTCCGCGACCAGGTCATGGAGGAGTTCGCCGACAGCTATCTGCGCGGCGAGACCCCGATCCCCTGCGTGCGCTGCAATCAGACCGTCAAGTTCCAGGATCTGCTGGGCACCGCGCGGGACCTCGGCGCGGCGGCGCTCTGCACCGGCCATTACGCGCGCCGGATCATGGGGCCGGCGGGGCCGGAGCTGCACCGGGGCGCCGATCTCGCCAAGGATCAGAGCTATTTCCTGTTCGCCACCACGCCGGACCAGCTTTCCTTCCTGCGTTTTCCCCTCGGCGGGATGAGCAAGGAGGAAACCCGCGCCCATGCCCGCCGCCTCGGCCTTGAGATCGCCGACAAGCCGGACAGCCAGGATATCTGCTTCGTGCCCAACGGCCGCTATGGCGACGTGGTGCGCCGCCTGCGCCCGGGCGCCGTCGATCCGGGCGAGATCGTGCATCTGGACGGCACGGTTCTCGGCACCCATGAAGGCGTGATCGACTTCACCATCGGCCAGCGCAAGGGTCTCGGCATCGGAGGGCGCGGCGATGCCGGGCGCGAGGGTGATTCCGACCCGCTCTACGTGATCCGGATAGAGCCGGAGACCCGCCGCGTCATCGTCGGCCCCCGCGCCGCCCTCGGCCGGGATGTCGTCGAGGTCGGCCAGGTGAACTGGCTCGGCGGGCTGGACGGAGAAGAGGAGGCGAGAGCGGAGCAGGGCAGGGCGATCCTCGTCCGCCTGCGCTCCACCCAGGAGCCGGTTCCGGCGCGCCTCTTCCGCCAGACGCCGGATGCATCGGCAACGCTTCGCCTCGACACCCCGCAGCAGGGCATCTCGCCGGGCCAGGCGGCGGTCTTCTATGCCGCCGGAGAGCCGGGCCGGGTGCTCGGCGGCGGCTGGATCACCGGCGCCTCCAGCAGCGCGGAGGCGGGGACCGCCGGCGCATTGGGAGACCGTGACATCCTCCAGCCGGCCCGGGCCTGACCTGCCGGCGCTGCGCAGCTCGGAACAGCCCCTCATCGGTCCGGTTGACAGCCGCGCCGCGCTTGCCTATATCCCGCCACGCACCACATGGGGCGGAGTAGCTCAGCTGGTTAGAGCAGCGGAATCATAATCCGCGTGTCG
>JAYOEU010000238.1:1969-5756 GCA_038116915.1 Alphaproteobacteria bacterium | reverse complement strand
GTATAGGCATAGATGCGGTCCCGGCTGATCTCTCCATTGGCGAAGAATCCGGCCATCGGAAAATCGCCGAGGGTTTCGCGTATTATGTCGGTTTCGCATTCCGGCGCGGTGAACTGGTTCGGACCGCGCGCCGCGCAGGAAATGTAGAGCCCGCCGCGGATCGGCCGGTTACCGACCCGGCGCTTCAGATCGCCGGTCATGCGCCGCATATCCTCGACCGCGCTGTCCCGGTCCCGCCGGCAGAACAACACGGGATCGCCTTCCGGAACGGCTTGGGCGATGGCAACCACTTTGTTCTCCGGGTCGAGGCCCACGAGATTGCGCACCGTATAGTCGGCGGTATCAGACCCCGGAACCGGCAGGGCGGCGAAGATGATGCCGCCGATCCGCCGAAGATCCGAGGCCAGTTCCGGCCCGATTTCTTCGATCATCACATCAAGGGCCGGGCGGCCGTCGAGTTCGATCAGGATGTTGTCCTGGGCGCGGGTCACCGTATGGGGCTTGCCCAACGGCGTGCAGCCCTGGCTGAGCGCCGTTGCGACCTCGACCGCCATCGGTGAGAGTGCGATCCCGCTGAGGCAGCCTCCGTTACCGCTGACCGCGCCGCCGGCCTGGTGCGGCGCTTCTCCGGATGCGGCGGTCAAGCCGCCGATGAGAAACCCGCCGGTCTCGGTGGCCAGAGCCTCGACCGCCTCCATCGCGTCCCGGTGGCGGGGGTCGACATGGGTGAGGGCGAGCGGCATCGTCGCCTCGGCGATCCAGTCGGCGTGATTGGCGGCAAGCCGTTTTCCGGCATCGGCTCCGCCGGAGAATATGCGGTACCCGTCTCCCGGCAGGTCCAGGACCAGGGCGGCCGCGCCGGCTTCCCCGAAATGCTCCACGCCAGCCGCGATCACTCCATAGCCCGCGGCCGCGACCCAATCGGTGACGCCGGTCCGCTCGCGCAGAACCGAGAGCATGCCGTCAAGATGCGGAGCGAAACTCTCGCCGGTATAGAGCACGCCGACGGACCCGGTCGCACCAGCAAGGTCTTGAGCCAAAGCGTCGGCATTGTCGCGCCAGGCTTCATCGAAGCAACTCGCGGAGGCGAAAATGCTGGGCGTGTCGGTCATGGTGATCTTCCATAGCCGGTCAGACTAACGACATGGAAGCATGGCGGCGGCGAGGACACAACGTATCCCCGGCGCAGGCCGGGGCCGACGCCTGTGGCGTTTGCGGGCGACGGATAACCGAGCATTATTTTTATGGTATCCACGACGAAGGTCGGGGATACACTCGAACTCAACCTTCTCACCCCAATACTTTCATCACCCCGTCGATCACGAACTGCACGCCCAGGGCGGCGGTGATGATTCCGAAGACTCGGGTGACCACGTTCACCCCGGTGACCCCTAGCAGCTTCATCAAGGTGCCGGCGGCGAGCAGGCAGATCAGGCTCAGGACCAGCACCACCGCCATGGTGGCGAGCACCGCCGCCTGCATTGCCGGATTTCCGTCGACCTTGCCCATGAGCAGCACGATCGTGGTCATCGCGCCAGGCCCGGCGATCAACGGGATCGCCAGGGGAAAGACCGAGATGTCGGCGCGCTTGGCGCCTTCGGCGGCTTCGTCCTGGGTGGTGTTGCGCAGCCCGCTGTCTCGCGCCATCAGCATGTCGATGGAGAGCAGCACCAGCAATATGCCGCCGGCGATGCGGAAGGCCGGAATGCCGATCCCCAGCGCCTCCAGCAAGGCCTCGCCGAACAGGCCGAAGACGAACAGGATGCCAGCCCCGATGCCGACGCCCTTCAGCGCCAGCTTGCGCCGCTCCGCCGGTGATACCGTCGGCGTGAGCGACATGAACAGCGGCGCCACGCCGATCGGGTCAATCACCACGAACAAGGTCACGAACGCCGAGATCAACGCTTCCGTCATCATCCCATGCGCATCCGGCCAAATCCCTTACGCCGCCGCCCTCTGCCGACAATAGCAGGAAGCATGAACCTGGACTTCGGCCCTGGCCAGCGCCAGGTCGAGCTGTTGCTTGACATGCATCGCCTCGATTTTCTCGCCACGCCGCACAAGGCATTCGTGCAGGCCGTGCAGGCTCCAGAGATTGCCGGGATGCTGACAAGCCCGGCTCAGGGTCTTGTCGAGGCCGAGATCGGCGCGATAGACCGCCTCGGCTTCCTCGAATTGCCCCTGTTCCATCAAGAGCGCGCCCAGCGCGTGGCGAGCCGGCTGCATCCAACCCCAGGGCTCGTCATAGGGCAGGTTGTCGTCCAGTTCCACCGACTTTCTGAGATGCGCGAAGGCGGCGTCGAAATTACCGCGTCGGTATTCCAACTCGCCGTTCAGCATCTCCTCGGCGATATCCAGCAGATCCGGGACGATGTTGTTGTGGACCCGGCGGGTATCCGGCACCCGCGTCTTGGCGACCAGGAATTCCTCGCGCACTTTCTCGGCCTCGGCGACATTGCCGAGCGCGGAATGGGCGACGCACTTGGCATACAGCATCATCGCGGTGGTCGAACAATAGAGATCGCGGTCCTCGGGCAAATTCTGCTCCAGGATCTCGCGCCATTTGCCGAAGCGGACCAGCACATGCTGCTTCATCGGGAAATAGCCCTCGATGAAATCGGCCATTGGTGGCGAGGGAATGCGCAGCACTTCCTCCGGCGTGGTGTCAATCAGCTCCTGGGCCGCCTCGATCGCCGGGGTGAACTGGCCGAGGAACATGGCGCCATAAATCACAAAGTGGTGATTGTGCGTCCGGTACATCGTGTAGACGTTGAGCGCGCCATTGCGTTTCAGATACTCGCGGTCGGCGACGATCGCCTTCTGGTTATACACCACCACGTCACGGTAATTGCCGCACAGCACGTCGATATGGGTCGGCATGTGGGTGAGGTGTCCGCCATCCGGCATGATGGTGCGCAGCCGGTCGCCGGCGCGCAGCGCCAGTTCGGGGAACGGGGACATCTCCATCAGATGGACATAGAGGTGCAGCAGCCCGGGATGATCCCAGCTTTGCGGCAGGTCGCGGAACGCGCTCTCCAGCACTTCGCGCGCCTCGGCGGTGCCCGCATCCTTGGCGACCTGACCGGTCGGCAGATCCCACATCTTCCACGGCGTCTCGTTCATGATCGCCTCGACGAAGATCGCCCGCGCTTCCAGATCATCCGGATAGGCGGCAAGCACCTTGCGCATGGCGTTGGTATAGGCCTTGTCCCAAGGCCTCAGATCCTCAATCGGCTCGCGCTGCGGATAGCGGGCGGTCAGTGCCTGGATCATCGCCTTTTCGAAGTCGGTGGCGCCGCCGAGATTGGCGAGCGCGCCTTGGGTGGCGTCATACGCGGCTTCCAGGGCCCGTGCGCGCCCCTTCGGGTCCAGGCGGTGCCAGGGCAGGTTGTAGTTCGGGCCCACCGCATAGGCGAGACCCCAATAGGCCATGGCGCAACCCGGATCGGCCGCAAGCGCGTTCTTGAAGCAGGTGACGGCCTCGCCATGGTTATAGGCAAAGGTCCAGTTCAGCCCCCGGTCGAACCAGGTCTGGGCATCCGCTGTCTTGGTGGTGATTTTTCGCCCATATGTGCCGAGATCGAAATAATCCATTTGTCTTTTCCCGCTTCATCGCATGTTTCGTTCCGGCAGAGTAATGCAGAACCGTCGAGCGGGAAAACGGGGATTGAAACCGTCGCCGCCTTTGTTTTCGTCGCCCTGGCGGAAGGCCCGGGCGCGGGCAGGCCGGTCAGCGGGGGCCGGGGTGGGGGCGCCACCAGGTAGCCCGGCGCAATTGGGGCTTGGG
>JAYOEU010000238.1:0-1959 GCA_038116915.1 Alphaproteobacteria bacterium | reverse complement strand
CGCCGGGGCTATGGGCGGGGCCTGTTTCGGGCGGTTCCGGGTGCTGGGGGGGGGGCCACCACCCTTGCCCCCGGGCTCTTTGGACGCTAGGCCCTGCCTTGCGCCAGGGCGACGGCAAAGTAAGTGACTGAATTGTCACCCCGGCAGAACCGCCTCGATCGCGGTGATCAGTTTCTCGGAATCGGGCGCCGTCGTGGGCGCGAACCAGTCGACCGCCTTGCCGTCCTTGTCCAGCAGGATCTTGTGGAAGTTCCAGCGCGGCTTGGAAAGCGGCCCAAGTTCCTCGCCCGCCCATTTGTAGAAGGCATGGGCGCCGTCGCCGCTGACCACCTCCTTGGAGGTCATCGGGAAGTCGATGTCGAAATTGACCTCACAGAAGCTCTTGATCTCCTTCTCGGAGCCCGGTTCCTGGGCGCCGAAATCATTGGACGGCACACCCAGCACCACAAGGCCCCGCGCACGGTACTTCTCCCACAGGCTCTGCAGGCCGGAATATTGCGGCGTGAATCCGCAGCGCGAGGCGGTATTCACCACCAGCACCGCCTTGCCGCGATAGTCGGAAAGCGAAAGCGGCTGGCCGTCGATCGAGGTGAAGTTGAACACAGGAACGCTCCCGGCTTGCACGGCCCCGGCCACCAACAGGCCGAGCGCGAGGATGAAGATGGAGAGAATGTTTCGCATGGATTGTCCTCCTCGCCAATTGTACGCGGGATCGACTGTCCGGATCACCCCTACCGCCACAGCAGCAACACGATGATGCCGGCGATGATCGCGAGAATGCCCAGGAACTCCATCCGGTTGGTCTTCTCCTTGAAGATGAAGTAGGAGGCGGCGAAGGTGAAGACCAGCTCGATCTGGCCGAGGGCCCGGACATAGGCGACGTTCTGGATCGTCATCGCGGTAAACCAGCAGGCCGAACCGACCATGCCGCTGAGGCCGACGAGGCCGGCGGTCTTCCAGTTATTCGCGACCCGGGTGATCTCGCCGGGCTCTCTCAGGCGCAGATAGACGCCCATCATCACCGCCTGCAAGGCCGTCACGCAGGCCAGGGTGAAGGACGCCTGCATCAGGAACCCCTCGCCGCCGAGCGAGAGGGACGAGGCCCGGTAGGCGACGGCGGAAATCCCGAAGGCGGCGCCCGAGGCGATGCCGATCAGCGCGGTCTTCTGGGTAAGCGAGGTCAGCAGCCCCCGCATGCCGCTTTCCTGGCGGGCCTGCGAGATCGCCATCACGCCGACCAGACTGATCATGATCCCGATGACTGCGCCGGTGGTCAGCGTGTCGCCGAGGATCACCAGCCCGAAGATCGCCGCTTGTACCGTCTCGGTCTTGGAATAGGTGGTGCCGACCGCGAAATTGCGGAACGAGAACAGATAGACCAGGAGGGCGGTTGCAATGATCTGGGTCACCCCGCCGATGACGCCGTAGAACACGAACCACCAGTTCGGTTGCGGCAGGGTAAAGCCCATGCCCTTGTGCAGGAACGCAGCATAAAGGATCGCGAAGGGCACGGCATAAACGAACCGGGCAGAGGTCGCGCCGGCGGTGCTGAGCTTCGACTTCAGATGCTTCTGCAGCGCCGAGCGCACGTTCTGCGAGAACGCCGCCCCGATGGTGACTGGGATCCATAACTCGAACATGGGGCAGGCCCTTGGGGAAAGCTGTCGGGGGCGTCATACGGGGGGCAAGCCGGCGCGGCGTCAACAAGATTTTTTGAGATGGAGTTGGGCAGTACATTTCGATTTAGCCTTTCGCCAGGGCGACGGCTTAGGTTCGAGCAGATTTTAGGTCCAGAGGGGAAAATTGCTCCCCTCACTCACTCCGCCGGATGCGGCAGTCCGCCCGTTTCAGCACATTTGGCTGCAGCCTTGTGCCGAGGCCCGGGCCGTCGGGGGCGCGGATGCGGCCGCCTTCGACCGGGGGCAGGGCGGTCATCAGTTCCGAATACCAGCCGTAATA
>JAYOEU010000237.1:0-5771 GCA_038116915.1 Alphaproteobacteria bacterium | reverse complement strand
CGGCATCATCGCCGTCGAGCCCTACATCCTCCAGCGCCTTGCGGGCGCCACGCTCTGCTGCCAGCTCCAGCAATTGCTCGAACTCGGCTTCGGGCATGACGATATGGCCGTCACCGACGGTCGGACGGTTCATGCGATCTTCCTCTCGTCGACGGCTACGCGGCCAGATCGGCCTCATGGACGCGGGCGTCCTCGCCCACGGCTGTGATTTCGACCTGTTCCCCGCGCGGGCGGATCGAGATGACCCGAGCGCGCAGGCTCCAGGCCTCGCCCACACCAAAGGCAAAGTGCGTCCGCTCCTCCGACGCGCCGGTGTAGGGCGTGAAGTCGAGATCCTCGGCAAGGACAACATGCCGATCGTCGGCGCTGGGCAAGACATGCCAGGGACCACTGACCGTCCCATCGCGCCGGCGCAAAGCGATGTAGTGCGTCTCGCCATCTGCCCATTCCAGGGGCTCGGACAGTACGAGCGTGCCAGTCTCGGGATCCCATGCGACGACCTCGCCGCCCTGGCCCCAGCGGGGCATGTCATGTGCAATGGCGATGAGATCGCCATAGGTCGGGATCAGGCCCTCAAGTTCAGTGCGAAAGCTCACCATGCGTCGGCGATAGCGGTTGGCCGCCGCCATATAGAGACCTTCCCGGAGCGCCTGTGCTTCGTCGGTGCAGCCAAACAGCTCCACCTTGGCAGGCTGATCGGCGGCGCTGTCGGGGAGACTCGCGGTCACCTCGTCGGGCGCCCAAATGCGCGCCGAGAAATACTCGACCGTCACCGCATCGGCCGTATCCTCGCCCGGCATCAGGTACTGGACCTTGAGGCTGCCCCTGACGATGTTGCGAGGCCCGAAAAGCGCCACGGGCAAGGTCCGCGCTTCGTCGCGCACCAGCCGCAGGATGCCGCCCTGCAGGAACGGCACGGCCCGCCCGACGCGGGCGATGCGCGTGAGCGCTTCCCAGACGGTGACGCCTTGATCGAAGACTGCGTCGAAGCGGTCGTCCCGGCCCTGCCACAACCCATCCAGCGCATGGAGCGAAGCCAGATCAATGCGGGCGTCCGGCAGATCGGCGCCATAATGGGCGCGCGCCGCATCGGCGAAGGCCCAGGCGATCGACCGCGTCGGCTGGGGCGACGACCAGCCGGCAACTGGATCCCAGACCGACAGCCTGCGGGTCAGGATGCAGTTCACCAGGCGCGAAGAGCGCTGGGACAGGTTGTCGGTCGCGCGCATACGCACCGCAAGCAGAGTGACGTCCCCGAACACGGGCTCACCTGCGAGAAACGCCTTCAGCCCCTGCCAGCGGATCTCGTGGCCGGCGCGAGCGTCGGTGTCCTTCGCGTCGGTCCGCCTGAGACGAACCTCGTAGCGCCCGCTCGCAACCAGATAACGGTCGCTTCGCCGCTGGGCGGTGTTGGTGGCGGCGGTGACGCTCTCCCCCCCCAGCTGCAGCCAGCCCCCGAGGGCGACGCCGTCGTCGTCGATCGCGCGGGCCTCCACCTCCCAGGCGATGGTGCGCGGATCGAGACCGCCCGAGGTGTTGGCGTAGTAGAGGCCGCGCGGCATCACCAGGTCGATGCCGATCTCCTCGGCGGTCGTGCCGGCGGGATTGGCGGCGAAGGGACCGATCCAGCCGTCGTCGCCAGCCTCCAGCTCGTTGGTGCCCTTGAGCTCCTGACCCGCCACTTCGGCCGCCGTGGTGACATCGGCTTCGAACAGCGTGACCGGTTCGCCGGGTGCTACGATCTCGTAGGTCACCTCCTCGAAAGACGAGATCGGCGTGTCCTCGATGCGGACCTGCTCGAGGTCGTACTCGCCCTGACCGATGCAGTGCAGCTGATGGAGGTACTGCTCGTTGCTGGAATATTCGGTCCAGGGCGTCGCGGCGAGGTCAGGATAGACCAGGTGCCGGCCGTAGATGACGGGGATCGGCTGGCCGAGGCGGGCCTGATTGCCCTGGGATTGCAGGGCGTAGGTCGGGCTCGGTGCGGGCGTGCTGCCGAAGGAGCCGCCGAAGCTCGGCGCTGGCGGTTTGGGCGGCGGGACCAGCACGTTCACCAGCGTGGCGCCGGCGAGCCCAACGGCTGCGGTGATCAGGGAGGTGCCGATGGTGGACGTGATGCCGATGGCGCCGGCGATGGCGCCGCCGATCGCGGGCGCCGCCACCATGACGGCGATCATGAGCACCGTGCGCAGCGGGTTCTTGCCGCCGCCCCCTCCGCCTCCGCCGCCCTGGGGCAAGGAGACGAAGAACACCACGTCGGACGCGTCGATCTCCAGAACCGGCCAGTCCGAGCGCAGCACGGGCTCGCCATTGCGCAGACAGATCGTCGGACGCTCGAACTCCGCGATCCCGTGGGCGTCGAGCCAGGCGCGAATGGTTGTGCCGGCCGCGACCGGCAGCACGTCGCGGCCCCGCTCTGGACAGAACGGGTTGCGCAGCATGACGACGACGGCGGTCACGGACGGTCTCCAGTAAAACGGTAGAAACCCTCGATCCGCCATCCCTGGAGGCCGAGGTCGCGGGGATGCTGAAACGCGACACCGATCCCACGGGCCGCATGCAGGACGCCGCCGCCATCGACATCGAGCCACAGGCCCACATGGACCGGGTGACGCGACTGGCGCATCAGGACCGCGTCACCCTCGCGGGGCTCAGCCACGAGCCGCCAACGCCGGCGCTCGGGATGATCGCGGAAGCCCGCGAGGACGGCACGGAGATCTTCAGCATCGACCGGGACCTCGGACACCTCGATGCCGAAGTGCTCCCGCCAGCAGAACCGGACCAGTCCCCAGCAGTCGAACGCATCGGGGCCGCGCCCGCCCGCCTGCCACGGCAGGCCGATCAGCTCTTCTGCCCAGTGCATGGCGTTATCGCGTCAGCCCAGGGAAACGTCTGGCGGTATAGGTCTCGGCCGGGAAGGCCTTGTTGCCGATGTCGAGCATACGGGCGCGCCCGGTGATGCGGAACACGTCCGCCTCGACCTCGGTCAGGATGAGCGTGATCGGCGGATCCATCTGCGGGCCTTCGATGTCGGTCGAGAGGTAAGGCCGATAGGTGACCTCGATCTTGTCCTGGCTGGTCGCGGCCGCATCGAGATGGCGGACAATCTCCCGGCTGACATTGTCGAGGGTGACGGCGATCTCCGGCACCGGTGCGGTATCGACCGGCGGCAGTTCGAGCTCAAAGCCCATGGCCACGAAGCGAACCCAGCCGCCGGCATCGACCGGCGCGTCCGCTTCGAGACGGGCCATCAGGTCGACGTGGTCGCGCACGACGCGGATCGCGGTCGGCTGGCCGTCATCGTCCAGGAAGGACGGATGGCGCAGTTCGAGCGTGTGCAGGATGACGGTGTCAGAGGGCGCAGAGGCATAAGCCTCGCGGATCGCCTGCTCAAGTGCGGGATCCGGCATCGTCGTCCTCCAGCAGGTTGGGTTTCGGATGGGCGCGCTTGACGGCGAGCCACTTGCCGAGAAGCTCGTCCATCTCCTTCGGCAAGCCGTTACCGTTCAGGCGCAGCTGGTTGAAGGCCTTCAGGATCGTATCAAGCTGCTCGCCGATCGGCGGGTACTCGACCTCGCGCGCCTCCCGGTAGCGCCGGTAAGGATGGCCGAAGGTCCGGATGAGCTTCGTCACCTCGGGCTCCGCCTTCGGATCGTGAACCCGCAAGTCGATGCGCGCGTCCTGACCGTCGGGGATCGAGTGATAGAGCACCGCGTAGTGGCGGCCGTCGACGAGGCAGAGATGCTCCCAGGTGTTGGGCTCCTCGGGCACGTCCGGCGGTTGGAAGAAGCCGCCGGCCTCTTCCGTATAAGAGATGAGCATTTTCATGGATCAAGTACCGAGCTTGGCGTTGATTTCGATGGGCCAGTACGGGTTCCGCTGCGAGTAGCCGGCGTTCCAGTAGACGTTGTAGGTCACGTACCAGGTGCCCGCCCCCCAGCAGGTGCCGTCCTCGCCGAGCCATAGATTGGCGCCGTTGTCCGAGCCGATGGAGTGTGCGTCCACGTCGATCACCTTCGCCGCGAGACCCGGCGCGTTCCACCAGTAGGAATTCGCCGCGAACAACGCACCGCCGCGCTGACCGTTGTTGTTGCGCCCGCCGCAGAGCGTAGTGCCGTCGTCGAAGAGCGCGATCAGGTGCGTGGTCGAGCCGCGGCCGGCCAGGTCGATCTTGAGAAGTTTCCCCGGCGCAACCCCGGTGCCGAGGCTGAGATCGATCTCGTAGACGCCAGCATAAGTCCCGCTCGACCGATTTTCCGAGAGCTGGCCATAGCCCGAGTAGCCACCGCCGAAGAGGCGGTTTTCCTCCGTCTTCACATAGCTGGTGCCGTAGCTGTTGCCGCCGCCCCAGACATCGACTGCCTTGCCGTAGGTCTCCCCCGCCCCGAATCCCGGAATGAACTGGGCCGCGTTGGTGCCGGCGGTCGATCCCGTCATCGCCTGGCCGTAGCCGGAATAGCCGGCAAAGGCGACCGTGCCGTCGGCGAACAGGAACAGCGCCTGGCCGTTGTCGCCGCCGCCCCAGGCGGCGATCTTGATGCAGACCTTGTCGGCGAAGAGCTGGTTGCCGCTGGTCCCAAACTGGACCGGCCGAAAGTAGGTCTGGTTGTTCCCGTAGGTGTCGCCCATGGGCTGGTTGTTGTTGCGCCCGGCGGCCCAGACCTTACCAGTGGTGTCGATGTACCAGACCGTGCCGTATTGATCGCAGGCGGCGGTCACGTAGACCGCATCGGTGACCGGGACGATGCCGCTTTCGCCGCGCGACGGCAGGCCCTCGCGGTAGCACTGGTGCGGCGAATAGGTCTCCGCCGAATTGGTGGTGGCGTTGTTCGTGGCCGTCTGGCCATAGCCGTTGTAGCCCCAGCCCCAGAGACGGCCGTCGTCGGTCAGCGCGTAATAGGTGATGGCTGTGCTGTCCTGACCGTTCACCGTGCCCGCGATCTGCACGATCTTGCGGCCGTCCTTGTAAATGCGCTGGTCTTCCTGGATGCCGTCATAAGACTGCCAGCCGACCATGCGCCAGCCCGCGCGGTTCGAGGCGCCGCCGTCGCCGCACTGGCCATGGCCGCTGTAACCGCAGGCAAACGCGACGCCGCACTTGAGGAGGACCACCTTGGTGTAACCGGGAATGGCGCCGACGATATGGAAGGCGTCGCGCTCCTTCCAGTGATGACGAGTGTCGTAGCCGCCGTAGTTGGCCGGCCAGGCGTCGGGGTCCATGCGCCCCTCGGCGATCGCCCGAATCCAGTTCGACTGCACCCCGAGCCACTGGATCGGATCGGACAGGATGTAGCCGTGCTGGACGTAGCCGCCGCCGTTGCCATCGCCGAGATCGGAGTACTGGTTCGAGCCAGACATCGCGACCTTGGTGTGATCGACGATCAGGAGGCCCTGGCTGTTCTCCTGCGTGATCGAGGGGCCCGTCACCACCTCGTGGCTGAACGGCTTGGGCGTGCGGGTGTTGTGGCGGAACACATGCGGGTTGAGCGTTCGCTGGCCCTTGCTGTTGGCGATGGGGCCGGGGAACAGCGTCACTCGGTGGTGCCCGCCGCCGCGACGCCCGATGGTGATCGACCCGCCGCCGGCCTTGCGCTCGGCCCGCGGCAGGTCGGCCGTGATGGTTGAATTGCTCATCAGTAGTCGCCGCCGAAGAACCCGATATGGACGTTGCCGGTCGTGACCGCATTGGCGTTGGCCGGGATGCGGGCCGCGAGCGGGTCTTTGAGGAGCAGCCAGCGGTCGCCCGTGAGGTCGAGCCACGGCATCTGCTC
>JAYOEU010000236.1:0-5775 GCA_038116915.1 Alphaproteobacteria bacterium | reverse complement strand
GCCCGCGCGATCCGGTCCAATGAAGGGTCCCTTTATATCGCCGGCGGCGTTGAAAGCATGAGCCGGGCGCCCTTCGTCATGGCCAAGGCCGAGACCGCGTTCGCCCGCACCTCGGAGATTTACGACACCACCATCGGCTGGCGCTTCATCAATCCGAAGATGGAAGCCCAGTACGGTTCCGACTCGATGCCGGAGACCGGTGAGAACGTGGCCGAGCAGTATCAGGTCCGGCGCGAGGATCAGGATGCCTTCGCGCTCCGCAGTCAGCAGAAGGCCGGCAAGGCGATCGCCAGCGGCCGGATGGCCAAGGAGATCGTCGCCGTCGAAATCAAAGGGCGGCGCGGCGCGGTTACGGTCGTCGATACCGACGAGCATCCGCGGCCCGAAACCACGATGGAGGGGCTTGCCAAACTGCCGACCCCGTTCCGCAAGGAAGGCGGCAGCGTCACCGCCGGCAACGCCAGCGGCGTCAATGACGGCTCGGCGGCGATGATTATCGCAAGCGAGGAAGCCGCCAGGGCACATGGCCTCAATATCCGGGCCCGCATCGTCGCCTGCGCCACCGCCGGCGTCGAGCCCCGGGTCATGGGCATCGGTCCGGCACCCGCCTCCCAGAAGGTCTTGCAGCGCGCCGGTCTCACCATCGCCGACATGGACGTGATCGAATTGAACGAGGCCTTCGCCAGCCAGGCGCTCGCCACCATGCGTGAACTCGGGCTCGCCGATGATGATCCGCGGGTAAACCCGAACGGCGGCGCGATCGCCTTTGGCCATCCGCTCGGCGCATCCGGCGCCCGCCTGCTGCTGACCGCGGCCCAGGAACTGGAGGATACCGGCGGACGCTATGCGCTCTGCACCATGTGCATCGGTGTCGGCCAGGGCATGGCGACGATCATCGAACGGGTCTGAGACGCATGGGGTTTGACGCGGGACGCGACGACCTGGTCGTCGGCGTGATCGGTGCCGGGGCCATGGGCCAGGGCATCGTTCAGGTGTCATTGCAGGGCGGCATGGCGGTGGTGCTGTACGACGCCAAGCCCGGCGGCGCGGCGGCGGGCGCGGAGCAGGTCTTCCAGCGTCTCGACCGCTCGGCGGAGCGCGGGCGTCTCGATGCCGGTGCGGTGGCGGAGATGAAGTCCAAGCTGACGGTCGCCGACGATCTCTCGGGCTTCGCGCCGTGCCATGCGGTTGTAGAAGCGGTGTTCGAGGATCTCGACGTCAAGCACGCCGTCTATACCGAGCTTGAAAGGCACGTCACGCCGGATTGCATCATCGCGTCCAACACCTCATCGCTGCCGATCAGTTCGCTTGGCCGGCCATGCGCGCATCAGAACCGGTTTGCCGGATTTCATTTCTTCAATCCGGTGCCGCTGATGCGCTTGGTCGAGGTGATCCGCGGCTCCTCTACCGAGGACTGGGTGATTGAGGGCCTGGTGAAGCTGGGAGAGCGGATGGGACGCACCCCGGTCGTGGTGCGCGATCATCCGGGCTTCCTGGTCAATACCGGGGGGCGCGCCTTCACCACCGAAGCCCTGCACATTCTGCATGAGGGGGTCGCGGTTCAGGCCCAGGTCGACGCGGTGATGCGGGATTGCGCGCATTTCCGCATGGGACCGTTCGAGCTGATGGATCTGACCGGGGTCGACGTGAATTACCCGGCTTCGCTGATCATGCATCAGCAGAACTCCTATGACCCGCGCATCCGGACCGTACCGTTCCACAAGTCGCTGCATGACGCCGGGCGCTTCGGGCGCAAGACCGGACAAGGCAACTACCGCTACGACGAGGCCGGGAAGATGATCGATCCGCCGAGCCCGGATCATGTCACCGGCGCCAAACCGGCGGACCGGGTCTTCGTCGCTGAAGGGGCCGAGATCTTCTCGGACTTGCTGGCCGGCGCCACCCTGGCGGAGACAGACGATGGCGAAAGCCCGATCGTCGCGGCGCTCTATGGCGAGGATTGCTCGACCTTTGCGTCGCGGCGCAGTCTCGATCACACAAGGCTGGTGGCGATCGATCCGACCGGCGATCTCTCCAAGCGGGCGACGATCATGACCCCGCCCGGCGCGAACCCGGCGGCCCGCGACGCGGTGGCGGCGCGGCTCAATGCCAATGGCCGCGCCGTGGTGGCGATCAAGGACTCCCCGGGCTTCATCGCCCAGCGGATGCGCGCGATGATCGGCAATCTCGGTTGTGAGATGGCGCAGATCCAGCTCGCGACGCCGGACGACATCGATCTTGCGATGCGCCTCGGCCTCAACTATCCGCTCGGCCCGCTCGAAATCATCGACGATTTCGGTACCGGGCTCGCCAACCGGATCATGTCGACCATGCAGGAGATCACCGGCGACGACCGCTACCGGCCGAGCCCCTGGCTACGGCGCCGGGCGTTGCTTGGACTTGGCGCGAAAGTGCCGTCATAGGGCCGGTGTCAGACCGTCAAAATCTTTGAAAACAGCAAACGTTACCGTCACCCGTTCCACTTCATCGGCCCGCGGAACGGGCGCATGTCCGGATAGCCGCTGACCGCCCAGGCGCCGTCGACCAGCAGGCTGCTGCCGCTCACGTAGCTGGCATCGGTGCTGGCCAGAAACAGGGCGGGGCCGGCGATTTCCGCCGGCTGTGCGGCGCGGCCCTGGGGGATGCGCGAGATGAAGGCGGCCAGCGCGTCGGGGTTGTCGAAATGCCGACGGGTGAGCGGCGTTTCCACCAGCCCCGGCAGCACCGCGTTCACCCGGATGCCGAGCTCGGCGAATTCCAGCGCCGCGTTTTTGGTCAGCATCTCGACCCCGGCCTTGGCGGTGGCATAGGCGCTACCCGCATGCATCGGAACATGAGCGTTGAGCGAGGCGATGTTGACGATCGCGCCGGACCTTCCCGCCGCCATCCGCCGCGCCTGGTGCTTGATGCACAAAAAGACTGATTTCAGGCATAGGTCGATGGTGAAATCCCAATCTCCGGCGTCAAGGTCCAGGAGATAGCCCGCCCGATTGCCGCCGGCGACATTGAAGGCAAGGTCGAGACCTCCGAACTGCTCGCTCGCGGCATCGACCATCAGGGCGACATCAGCCTCGACGGTGACGTCGCCGGCGCGTCCGAGGAAGCGCTCTCCCAGTTCCTTGCCCAGCGCTTCCAGACCGGCGTGGTTGAGGTCCGAGCCGAGCACCGATGCGCCCTCGGCATGCAGCCTTCGGGCGATCGCCTGGCCGATGCCGGACGCGGCGCCGGTGACCATGGCGACTTTTCCCTCGAAACGGTGTGCGGGCTTACTCATCTGGGGCTCCGGAGCTTTCGGTTGTGGGCGATGCGGGCGTGCTCGGTATTGTTGTCCAAATCGGCGGCGGGGGATACGGTCTCTTCGGATTGCAACGCCGGGATAGTGAAGGGCGCGACCATGAGTGAAAATCAGTCCAGGAAGGCGATCGTGATCGGAGCCGGCATTGTCGGCGTCTGCGCGGCGCTGTCCCTGCGCGAGAAAGGCTTCGACGTGACGGTCCTCGACCGGGTCGGGCCGGCCGAGGCGACCAGTCACGGCAACGCGGGCGTGATCTCGCCTTGGTCCTGCGTGCCGCAATCCATGCCCGGGCTGTGGAAGAGCGTGCCGAAATGGCTGCTTGACCCGGAAGGGCCGCTCAATGTGCGTTGGGCATATTTCCCCCGGATGGTCCCATGGCTCGGCCGATTCCTCGCGGCTGGAGCGGCGGAGCGGCTTCCGGCGATCGCCGATGCGATGCTTGCCGTCAACCGGCCGAGCCTCGAAATGTTTCAGCAGCATCTCGCCGGGACCGGCGAGGAGGGGCTTGTCCGGGACAGCTACTATCTGCATGTCTCGCGCAGCGCCGAGGGCGCCAATACGAACGAGATGTCATGGCAATTGCGCCGGCAGCGCAACGTACCGTTCGAGGCGGTCAGCGGCGACGAGGTCCGCGAGATCGAGCCGGCCTTATCTCCGGACATCAAGGCCGCCGTGGTGATCCGCCAGCAGGGTCGTACCGTCAATCCGGGGCGTCTCGGCAAGGTCCTCGCCGCCAAGGCCGAAGCGATGGGAGTCGGCTTCCCCCTGGCCGACGTGCTGGGCATCGCGCCGATGGAGGGCGGCGGCTACCGGGTCGAAACCAAAAGTGGGCCTTACGAGGCCGGCACCGTCGTGCTGGCCGCCGGCGTCTGGTCGGCGCGGCTGCTTGCCCCCCTGGGCGTCAAGGTCTCCCTTGAGGCGGAACGCGGGTATCACCTCATCTTCAAGAACCCCGGGGTCACGCTCAACAACTCGGTCCTGGACGCGGACAACAAGTTCGTCGCCAGCTCGATGGAGATGGGGGTGCGGAGCGCCGGAACCGCGGAGTTCGCGGGGATCGATGCCGCGCCGAACTATCGCCGCGCGCAGGTCTTCGCCAAGCACACCAAGTCGCTGCTGCCGGAGCTGAATGCCGACGATACGATTGAATGGATGGGCCGCCGCCCGTCACCGCCGGACTCGGTGCCCTATATCGGCGAGGTGCCCGGTTATCCAAGGCTGTATCACGGGTTCGGTCACGGGCATCTCGGCCTCACCGGCGCGCCGATGACCGGGCGCATGATCGCGGCGCTGGCATCGGGCGAGCCGCTCAATATCGACATGAAACCCTATCGCATCGACCGCTTCGCCAGCTAATTTGGGCGACGTGACACAGCAGGAAGAGGAACCGTCAGCATGGCCTACGAAACCATTGAGGTAGCCCCTGTCAGTCCGGTTATCGGCGCCGAGATCGCGGGTGTCGACTTGTCCAAGCCGCTCGGCAATCAGACGTTCCGCGAGATCCATGACGCCTTGATGGAGCACCAGGTGATCTTCTTCCGGGACCAGGAGATGAACCTGGACGAGCACAAGGCTTTCGGGCGCATGTTCGGCGATCTGCACATCCATCCCTCGGCGCCCAAACCCGAGGGGCATCCGGAAATCCTGGTGATCCACGCGGATGAGAACTCGAAGGTCGTGGCGGGGATGAAATGGCATTCGGACGTCTCCTGCGACGTCGAGCCGCCGATGGGCAGTATCCTGCACATGCACGAGCTCCCCCCCGTGGGCGGTGATACCATGTTCGCCAGCATGTACGCCGCATATGACGCGCTTTCCGAGCCGATCAAAAGCTTCATCGCCGACAAGCATGCCTGGCATGAATCCATCGGCGTCCACCTGCATCGCTTCGGCCACAAGGGCGCCTCGCTACGCGACGGCGACAATGCCTATCCGGAGGCTCTGCATCCGATCGTCCGCACGCACCCGGTCACCGGGCGCAAAGCCTTGTTCGTGAACGAGAATTTCACCACGCGGATCGATGGTCTGAAAAAGAACGAGAGCGATGCGATCCTGAAGATGCTGTATGACCATATCGCGACGCCGGAGTTCCACTGCCGGTTCCGGTGGCGCGAGAAGTCCGTCGCCTTCTGGGACAACCGCAGCGCCCAGCACCGCACGGTCTGGGACTACTACCCCCAGGTCCGCCATGGCTACCGCGTGACGATCTGCGGGGATAAGCCGTTTTGAGGATGAAGGCCGCCACGCGGTCGAGAGGACCCTTCGAGACGCCGCTTCGCGGTTCCTCAGGGTGAGTTACAATTCATACCCAGTATCCCACTCACCCTGAGGAGCGCCTGAAAGGCGCGTCTCGAAGGGGCTTGTCGACCTTTGAGTAGGAACGTTGATGAAAGCGCCAATGAACACTTCGCCATGATCACCTACACCCGTGACCTGACCGTCGCCTGGGGCGAGTCCGATCCGTTCGGGCTGGTCTACTA
>JAYOEU010000235.1:0-5833 GCA_038116915.1 Alphaproteobacteria bacterium | reverse complement strand
GCCTTGAACTCCTCCTCGAGCCAGCCGACCCCGATGCCGAGGTCGATACGACCGCCGGACAAGGCGTCAAGCGTCGCGATCTGCTTGGCCGTGACCACGGGGTTGCGCTGGGGGACGATCAAGATACCGGTCGCGAGCCGGATGGTCTTGGTGACCGAGGCGATGTAGGCCATGTAGATCAGCGGATCCGGCAGTTGCAGATCCTCGCGCCCGTCGCCCATCCGCCCGGAGGCGGCATATGGATAGGCGGACTGATAGTCCTTCGGCACCACCACGTGGTCGACGGTCCAGATGCTGGTGAAACCCGCCTCCTCGGCCGCCTGGGCGATGGCCACCGCCTTGTCGGGCCAGACGTTCCGGCCGGTATTCGCGTAGCGCAGACCAAATTTCATCGGACCTTCCTCCCTCCAACAGCTTCTCGTTGCTCTGAAGGCTCCGGTCACGCCGCGGGGTTGTCAATGGCGGGAGCGCTGTTTGACCGGCCCGAGTCCACATCATCAACAGTCTGGTCGGATGTTCGCCCTTGCATTCGGCCTCGCTTTCGGCATAGAAAGCGCCACATTCCGCGACCCCTTCGTCTAGTGGCCTAGGACAACGGCCTCTCACGCCGTAAACACGGGTTCGAGTCCCGTAGGGGTCGCCACTCAGCCCTGCTTGTCATTCGGTTCCTGCCTCGCCAAGCCGTGCAAACCCGATCAACGACGGTTAAAGTGAAGCAATGCGCCCCGGCCCTCGGCCCATACCGCATTCCAGGGGAACCAGTGTCCGACATGACCACCTATTCCGCCGAAAATCCGAGCCCGCGTTGGCGGGAGTTGGTCGCGCTTTATCGCCGGATGCACGAGGAAGGCGACGGGACGTTGCCGGCGGAGAAAATGTTCGCCGGGATGCCGAGGCTGGAGCAGATCGGGCATCTGAAATTCCTTGTCGACAGGCATGCCGCCAAATCCCTGCTGGATTACGGGAGCGGCAAGGGCATGCAGTGGCGCATGGATTTCAATCTCGGCGATTTTTTCGAGACCGACCAGAAACGGCTGCGGCATTTTCTCGGGCTCGAGACCGTACATTGCTACGATCCGGGCTACGAGCCTTTCGCGAAGCCGCCGCCGATGCAATATGACGGCGTGATCTGCCTCGACGTTCTCGAGCATTGTCCCGAGGACGATATTCCCTGGGTTCTGGAACAGATCTTCGGCTACGCGTCATCCTTCGTGCTGGCCAACATCGCGAGCTATCCGGCCAGCAAGGTCCTTGCCAACGGCGAAAACGCGCATTGCACCGTAAAACCGGTTACGTGGTGGCGTGACCTGATCTCGTCGGTTTCGGCGCGCCACCCCGGCGTGCGCTACCGAATCAACTGCCGGGAACCGGAGCCGGACGGAAGTGCATTGCGCGATATCAGCCTTGAGGGTTGAGACGCCAGCTTGACCGCGCGATCCCGCGAAGATACGGGGCAAAACCCGCTATCACCGCGTGACGCCATCGGATATCGTCACAGGAATGAAGTTCCATCTCAGGCACGGCGCGCAAGGGAATGACGGGATGCGACGCGGGCAACGGCTGTTTGCGCTCCTGATCCTCGTCTTGTGCCTGCCGGGAGCCGGATCCGCCCGCGCGGAAAGCCTGACCTGGAACATCCGCAGCGATCACCCCAACGCCGTCTCGCTGGAATTCTATTCCGAGGACGGAAACACGTCCTGGCCCGGCGCCGGTGACGTCTACGTTCTTGACGACAACGAGGATCATGCCTTCCCCCTGCAATGCCGTCTTGGAGAGCGCATCTGCTATGGTGCCTGGGTGCGTGGCGACGAGACGCAGTTCTGGGGTGTCGGCGTGAACGGGTCACAATTTTGCGAAAGCTGTTGCTACCAATGTGATGGCGGAGAGACGCCGCTGATCGTCATTACGGAATAGGTCCGCATTCACGAACCGGCGGCGGTACCCTCGAAGTGGAGGCCCCATGCGCATCATCCTGTTAGCCATGTTCGCCTGCTCGGCCGCAATCCTCTGGTCGGGCGCGCCCGAAGCCCAGACCGCACGGCCCCAGCCCGAACAAGGATCAGGACGCATCGAGCACCCCCCGGTGATGGCCGGCAAGTTCATGGTCGCCGCGGCCCACCCGCTTGCCGCCAAGGCCGGGGAAGCGGTGCTGCGGAGCGGCGGTAACGCGATGGACGCGGCGGTTGCGGTCCAGATGGTTCTGAACGTCGTCGAGCCGCAATCCTCCGGCATAGGCGGCGGCGCCTTCATGCTCTACTGGGATGCGAAATCAAGGCATCTCGCCGCCTTCGACGGGCGTGAGACGGCGCCGGCCGCCGCCGGGCCGGACTATTTTCTCAAAGCCGACGGGACACCGAAACCCTTTTGGGAGGCGGTGATCGGGGGCGGCTCGGTCGGGGTTCCGGGAACCTTGGCGATGCTGGAACTGGCGCACCGCATGCACGGACGTCAATCCTGGAAAGGACTGTTCGAGCCGGCGATCGCGCTAGCGGAACGGGGGTTCGAGATCTCCCCCAGACTGGCCGCCTCGATCGGCTCAGCCGGACAGAAGGGCCTCGCCGGATTCGCGGAGGCGGCGGCCACTTTCTTCAACGCCGACGGATCGCCCAAGGCCGAGGGCACGATCCTGACCAACCCGGCCCTCGCCGAAACCTTCCGCGTCATCGCGGCCGAGGGCGCGGCCGCGCTGTATTCCGGGGCGATCGCCGGGGACATTGTCACGGCGGTCCGCTCGACCGCCGGCAATCCCGGAGTGATGACGCTGGAGGATCTTTCCGCCTACAGGGCGAAAATCCGCGAGCCGGTCTGTTCCGCCTATCGCGCCTACCAGGTCTGCGGCATGGGCCCACCCAGTTCCGGTGCCCTCACCGTCGGCCAGATCCTCGGCATGCTCGAGCATTTCGATCTCCCGGGGATCGGCCCGAAACCGGAAGCGGCCCATCTCTTCGCCGAGGCTTCGAAGCTGGCCTATGCCGACCGCGGCCTCTACATGGCCGACAGCGACTTCACGCGCATGCCGACAAAAGGGCTGCTGGACCCTAGCTATCTGACGATCCGCGCCCAGCAGATCCGGCAAGACAAGGCGATTGAAAACCCGGAGCCCGGCAACCCGCCCTGGCGCGACGCCATGCTGCTCGCGCCGGACACCCAGACCGAGCGGCCCGGAACCAGCCATTTCGTCATCCGTGATGCCGAGGGCAACGCGGTCTCGATGACGACGACCATAGAGACCGGCTTCGGCAGCCGGATCATGGTGCGAGGGTTCCTGCTGAACAACGAGCTGACCGATTTTTCCTTCCTGCCGTCCAAGGATGGCCGGCCTATCGCAAATCGCGTCGAGGGCGGCAAACGGCCCCGCAGTTCCATGGCGCCCACCATCGTGCTGAAGGACGGCGAGCCGATGCTACTGGCCGGCTCGCCCGGTGGTTCCCGGATCATCGCCTATGTCGCGCAGACACTGATCGCGGTGCTGGATTGGGGAATGAATCCGCAGGCGGCGATCAATCTCGGCCATGTGGTCAACCGGGGTGGGTCAACGGATCTGGAGGCCGGGACCGGCGCGGCGGATCTCGCGGAATTCCTGAGCAAGCTTGGCCACGAGACCCGGGTACAGGACCTCAACAGCGGTTTGCACGCGATTCTGATCCGGCGTGACGGCACCCTGATCGGCGGCGCCGATCCGCGCCGCGAGGGCGTCGTACTCGGGGAATAAAGAAGGCTTGGACAAATACCGATTCACAGCAATGACGACTCATTCTGGAGCTCTGATGAACCGTCGCCCTGGCGAAGGCCAGGGCTCTTTCCGCAAGCACTCAGAATTTATAAGACTTTGGTTCGAAGTTATTTTTCAAATCTTTAGACATATTCGCCACAAGCCCTGGCCTTCGCCAGGGCGACGGCGAAACGAAACGGCGATCAACGTGAGGGGTTTCGGTCGACACAATTCGCTATCAGTCCGCGCGGTCCCCGGCTTGGTTGGTTCCATAGAGAGCATGCGCCCGCGCCTCGAAGGCGGCAACCATGCGCTTGACCGCCTCGTTGAACAGAGTAGCGATGATCTTCTGCAGAACGGCGGAGCGGAACTCGAAATCGACGTGAAAATCCACCAGACAGCCGTCGGGGTGTGGGCGGAAGATCCAATGGTTGTCGAGATACTTGAACGGGCCGTCGGCATATTCGACATCGATGCGGCAGCCCTCGCGATCCAACGTCACCCGCGAGGTAAAGCGCTCGCGTACCAGTTTGTAGCCGATCATCAGGTCGGCAACGATGAGCGTCTCGCTTGACGAACGAATGCGCGCGCCGACGCACCAGGGCAGGAATTCCGGATAGCGGCGCACATCGGCGACGAGGTCGAAAAGCTGCTCCGGGCGAAACGGGATCACCCGCTGTTCGGAATGGACCGTCATACCCCTGCCCGGCGCTACAAAACCGCGCCCGCCTCGCGCACCAGCGCTTCAAGCCCGGTGCTGGTGCCGCCGCCCGCCAGCTTGGCCTCCCGCGCCGCCCGCAGCCTCGCGAAATCATCGCCCGCGTGATAGGACGAACGCGTCAGTGGGGAGGCCGAGACCATCAGGAATCCCTTGCCGTAGGCGGCGCGCTCATAGCCCTTGAACTCCTCGGGCTCGACGAATCGGTCGACGGCATGATGCTTGACGGTCGGCTGCAGATATTGGCCGATGGTCAGGAAGTCGATATCGGCGGAGCGCATGTCATCCATCACCTGATGCACCTCCTCCCGGCTCTCGCCGAGGCCGACCATCAGGCCCGACTTGGTGAACATCGCCGGGTCCAGTTCCTTCACCCGGTCCAGCAGGCGCAGGGAATGAAAGTAACGCGAGCCGGGCCGCACCTCGGTATAGAGCCGGGGAACGGTCTCGAGATTGTGGTTGAAGACATCGGGCCGCGCCTCGACCACCACCTCCAGCGCGCCGTCCTTCTTCAGGAAATCCGGGGTCAGGATCTCGATCGTGGTGCCTGGAGAAGCCCGGCGGATCGCGCGGATCGTCTCGGCAAAATGCCTGGCGCCACCATCGGCAAGATCGTCCCGGTCGACCGAGGTGATGACGATATGTTCCAGCCCGAGCCGGGCCACCGCCTCTCCGACATTGGTGGGTTCGAGCGGGTCGAGCGCGCCGGGCCGGCCGGTCGCCACGTTGCAGAAGGCGCAGGCGCGGGTGCAGATGGCGCCCATGATCATCATGGTGGCGTGCTTCTTGGCCCAGCACTCGCCGATATTCGGGCAAGCCGCCTCCTCGCAGACCGTGTGCAGGTTCCATTCCCGCATCAGGTCGCGTGTTTCCTTGTAGACAGGAGAGGTCGGCGCCTTCACGCGGATCCAGGCCGGCTTGCGCTTGATCGGATTATCCGGCCGATGCGCCTTCTCCGGATGCCGAACGGCGCCGAGGCGTGGGGTTGATGCGGTGTCGCTCATGTCTCTCTCCGCCGTCATCCCGGACTTGATCCGGGACCCATGCCTGAGATTCAACGCGTGATCAGGGCTTCAAAATCACGCCTCACCCGTCCCGCTGGTCGCGCCGAACCTCTCAGGCATGGGTCCCGCATCAAGTGCGGGATGACGGGCCAACTCAAACCTAAAAATGCACCGCCCGGCCGTAGGCGTCCAGCACCGACTCATGCATCATTTCGGACAGGGTCGGGTGCGGGAAGACCGTGTGCATCAGTTCGGCCTCGGTCGTCTCCAGGGTCCGGGCGACGGTATAGCCCTGGATCATCTCGGTCACCTCGGCGCCGATCATGTGCGCCCCCAGCAGCTCACCGGTCTTGGCATCGAAGACGGTCTTGACCAGCCCCTCGGGCTCGCCGAGCGCGA
>JAYOEU010000234.1:0-5851 GCA_038116915.1 Alphaproteobacteria bacterium | reverse complement strand
GGGCCAGCACCTGACGCGCGGCGGTGCCGATGGCCGGGTTGTTGTAATTCACGAAACAGGTCGCGTAGATGATCGCCGAGCGGCCGAATGCCGGGGCCTTGGCATTGACCTGAGGCACCTCGGCCTTGGCCCGGGAGAGGTAGTCATTGGCGTGAAATTTGGGCAGCGCCGCATCCCGATGCACGCCGCAGGTCGACTCGAGGATCGGCCGGGTGAGCGCGTTGCCGCGCTTGGAGGCCCAGTTGGCGATCGGCGCGGCAAAGCCGGCCGCCTTGCCGTTGCGGTCGGTCTCGGTCAGTTGCCGGGCGGCCAGCGGAACCTCGCCCTTGGCGTTCTGCACGGCCCGGTAGCGCAGCATGAGATGTGGAAAATCCAGATTGAACTCGTGCGGCGGCACATACGGACACTTGGTCATGAAACACATGTCGCACAGCGTGCAGGCATCGACGACCGGCGCGAAATCGGCGCTGTCGACGGTGTCGAGCTCCATCGACTCGGATTCATCGATCAGATCGAACAGTTTCGGAAAGCTGTCGCAAAGATTGAAGCAGCGCCGGCACCCGTGACAGATGTCGAAAACCCGTCGGAGTTCGGCGTCCAGCTTCGCTTCGTCGAGGAAATCCGGATCACGCCAGGCGAGGGGGTGACGCACCGGGGCGTCGAGACTGCCTTCTTGCATGGAAATTTCCTCTCTCGGGCCTCTTTCGGGAACGCTATATCCATGATTTCGGGCGAAAACGTCTATGGCGACCCGCCGATGCCGTCGCCCCAATTCCGCTGCGTACCGTGGTTGCCGGGAAAATCGCCGGCGCGATCGAAGGCCGCGGGTCGTACCGGTCCCGGGGCGGCGATTTGCGGCCCCGGGTCCCGATTCGTCGCGTCTCGGACGTTTGGACGTCAGTCCATCGTGTCCAAGGCTTTTTGGAAGCGGCCGGCATGGCTGCGCTCGGCCTTGGCGAGAGTCTCGAACCAGTCGGCGATCTCGTCGAAACCTTCCGTGCGGGCGGTCTTGGCCATGCCCGGATACATGTCGGTGTACTCATGGGTCTCGCCGGCGATGGCGGCCTTGAGGTTGTCACCGGTACCGCCGATCGGCTTGCCGGTCGCCGGATCCCCGGTCTCCTCCAGGAATTCCAGATGGCCGTGCGCGTGCCCGGTCTCGCCTTCCGCCGTCGAGCGGAAAACCGCCGCCACGTCGTTGTAGCCCTCGATGTCCGCCTTCTGGGCGAAATAGAGGTAACGCCGGTTGGCTTGTGATTCGCCGGCAAATGCCGCCTTGAGGTTTTCTTCGGTTTTCGAGTTCTTGAGGCCCGCCATTTTGGTCTCCCGATCCAAACTTGAATTCGCCCGCTCCAGATGACCGATCAAGGTCCCGGGCGTCCTGTACCGATGTTATAGGAAGGGCGGGGGTGGACCGTCAAGGCCATTTAGAATGGTTCGAAAAATATCCATAAAGTATTGAAAAATATACTGAAATTATTAAAGCTTCGCGCGAATTCGAACCACCACGTCGACCCGATCGATCTCGAAGCCCTCGGGGATCTCCGGAAGCGCCTCTACGATCACCAGGTCCGAGTGAATGTCTTGCAGGCGGCCTTGCGCTTCATCGTAAAGATGATGGTGATCGCTCACATTGGTGTCGAAATAGGCGCGTCCCGCCTCGACGACCACTTCGCGAACGAGGCCGGCGGCCTGAAACTGATGCAGTGTGTTGTAGACCGTCGCCAGCGAAATCGTCGCGCCTTCCGCTTCCGCTTCGGAATGCAGCTGTTCCGCGGTGACGTGACGGTCGCCTTGCTCGAACAGGACCTGGGCAAGCAGCAGGCGTTGCCGGGTCGCGCGAAGCCCGGCGCGATCCAAAATCGACGTCGCCATCTCCCTGAACTTGCGCAAGCCTTCTGTCATCCTGCTTCCCAAGCTTTCGCGGCGCGATTGCCGTTATCGTCATCAGACATCAGAAACCGGGGAGTCTTGTCAAGCATCGGATGCATCCGGGGCGGATCAATCCGTGCTTTTCAACGGTTTACCGGCCGGGTGCGCGAAGAGATTGGCGCAGCCCCCTGATTTGTGTTTTTCTAGAGGTGCGGAGCGGCGCGCGATGGTAAAAGATCCTTGCGGCGTCGTTGTTGGTCGCGACGAACGATTTCCAGGGAATAGTGCCACGTGACGTCTCAACGAGCTTCAAGTTTCAGTTACAAGGATCTGATCGAGTGCGCGCAGGGCCGGCTTTTCGGGCCGGGAAACGCGCAGCTCCCCATGCCGCCGATGCTGATGTTCGACCGGATCACCAAGATCACTGACAGCGGCGGCGCCAACGGCAAGGGAGAGGTCGAGGCGGAATTCGATATCAAACCCGACCTCTGGTTCTTCAAATGCCATTTCGAGGGTGACCCGGTCATGCCGGGATGCCTCGGCATGGATGCGCTTTGGCAGCTTCTGGGTTTCACCCTCGGATGGCTGGGCGGCCTTGGTTCCGGGCGCGCGATCTCCGTCGGCGAGGTCAAATTCACCGGCCAGGTGTTGCCGACCGCGAAACTCCTGAGGTTCAAGCTCGACATGAAGCGGGTGATCATGCGCCGGCTCTGCATGGGAATTGCCGACGGTGTCGTGCTGTGTGACGGCGAACCGGTCTTCGAGGCGAAGGATATCCGTGTCGGCCTGTTCAACAATCCCGCCGTCGCCCAGGGAGCCAATTGATGCGCCGTGTCGTTGTGACGGGACTGGGTATCGTTTCCAGCATCGGCAATAACGCGGGCGAGGTCACGGAATCGCTTCGGCTGGGCCGCTCCGGAATCACCCTGAGCGAGGAATACCGGGAGATGGGGTTCCGCAGCCATGTGCACGGCTCGCTGAAACTCGATCCCAGTGATCATATCGACCGCAAGCTGCTCCGGTTCATGGGGGACGGCGCGGCCTATACCTATATCGCGATGGAAGAGGCGATCGCCGACTCCGGACTGGACAGCGGTGATATCAGCGACCCCATGACCGGCATGATCGTCGGTTCCGGCGGCCCGTCGACATCGAACATGATGGCCGCATTCGATCTGGCGCGCGAAAAGGGGCCGAAGCGTGTCGGCCCCTACATGGTGCCCAGAGTGATGTCGAGCACGGTTTCGGCGACGCTGTCGACATCGTTCAAGATCAAGGGGCTCAGCTATTCGATCAGCTCCGCCTGCTCAACCAGCTCCCATTGCATCGGCAACGCGTTCGAGCTGATCCAGCTCGGCAAGCAGGATGTGATGTTCGCCGGTGGCGGCGAGGAACTGCACTGGACGCTGTCGGTGCTGTTCGACGCCATGGGCGCGCTGTCCTCCAAGTACAATGACACGCCGACCAAGGCATCCCGCGCCTATGACGCCGACCGCGACGGTTTCGTGATTGCCGGCGGCGGCGGAATCCTGGTTCTCGAGGAAATGGAGCGGGCAAAGGCGCGGGGCGCGAAGATCTACGCAGAACTGGTGGGTTACGGGGCGACCTCGGACGGCGTCGACATGGTGCAGCCGTCGGGCGAGGGCGCGGTGCGCTGCATGCGCATGGCGCTTCGCGGCATCGAGGAGCCGGTGGATTATATCAACACGCACGGAACCAGCACGCCGATCGGCGATACCAAGGAGCTGGAGGCGATCTCGGAAGTTTTCTCCAAGCGCAACTCGATCCCGGCGATCAGCTCGACGAAATCCTTGTCCGGTCATTCCCAGGGAGCGGCCGGGGTTCATGAGGCGATCTACACCCTGCTGATGATGAAGAACCGGTTCCTCGCAGCCTCGGCGAATATCGAGACCCTGGATCCGGAGGCGGGCAACATGCCGATCCTCCTGAAGCGGCAGGATGATGCGAAGATCAATCTGGCGATTTCCAACAGTTTCGGTTTCGGCGGCACGAACTCGGTCCTGGCTTTCCGCGCCCATGATTGACGCCGCCGCGCCGCTAATTGATGAGATGATTGGGAGTATCGGGGGACGATGACCGAAACACCGGCATCGAAAGGCGGTCTCATGGCCGGCCGAAAGGGGCTGATCATGGGCGTTGCCAATGATCGCTCCATCGCCTGGGGCATCGCGTCCGCGGTCGCGGCACAGGGCGCGGAACTCGCCTTCACCTATCAGAGCGAGTCCATCGCCCGGCGCGTGACGCCGCTCGCGGAATCAGTCGGCTCAAGTCTGGTGCTGGAATGTGATGTGTCGGATGACGGGCATCTGGACGCACTCTTCAACCGTCTCGCCAGGGAATGGGGAGAACTGGACTTCGTGGTGCATGCCATCGCCTATTCCGAAAAGTCCGAGCTCAAGGGCCGGTACGTGGATACCAGCCGGGATAATTTTCGGAACACGATGGATGTTTCCTGCTTCTCTTTCACCAACGTCGCCCGGCGCGCGGCGGCGATGATGAAGGAGGGCGGCAGCATGATCACCTTGAGCTATCTGGGCTCGATCCGCACCATTCCGAACTACAACGTCATGGGCATTGCCAAGGCGGCGCTGGAAGCAAGCGTGCGCTATATCGCGACCGATGTGGGCGGTCGGGGTATCCGGGTCAACGCATTGTCTCCCGGTCCGATGCGGACCCTGGCGGGTTCGGCGATCGCCGATGCGCGCTATGTCTATCGCTATTCCGAGGCAAACGCGCCTCTGGAACGGAATATCGACATGGAGGAGGTGGGCAATGCCGCCCTGTTCCTCTTGAGCGACTTGTCCTCCGGAATGACCGGAGAGGTGCACTATGTCGACGGCGGCTTGCGCGTCGTGGGAATTCCAAGACCAAGATCGGGCGAATAAGGCCCGACGCCGGCCGACCCTGACTGTCGGACAACCGCCGACAGCCGCCTCGGATTGTCTGTGATGATTGCGTCGACACCCCATCCGAACAGCGTCGCCGCCCGCTTCGGGTCGTTGACCGTATAGGGAAGGATCAACAGGCCTTCCGCCTTGATCTCCCGCACGGTTTGTTGGTCCACGAGAAGATCGTGATGCGGATGCAGGGAGATGCAGCCGAGGCGTTGTGCCTCGTCCCGCCAGTCGTCCCGCCAGTGCGAGATCAGCAAACCGCGCGGCCAACGGGGCCCCTTGTCCCGCAAGACCTCCAATGACCGGCTTTTGAAGCTGGAAAAGACGACGGCGCCGGCGAATTCGGGGTCGTCCGGACGGCTCATCTCATCAAGGACCGCCAAGGCCGCGTTCGCGGTGGCGCTCTCCTGTCCGAGAGCCGGCTTGATTTCGATATTCATGCCGAGGCCGAGATCCCGGCACAGGCCGATGGTCTCGCGAAGCGTCGGGATCGTCTCGCCGGCGAATTCGGCGCCGAACCAGCGGCCGGCATCGAAACTCTTGAGCCGCCCGGCGGACCATCCGGATACCGGTCCCTGTCCGTTGCTGGTGCGGTCCAGATCATTGTCATGAAAGACGACCGGCACCTTGTCATTGGAAAGCCGGACATCGAATTCTATCCAGTCGGCACCATCGGCGGCTGCCCGGCGGAACGAGGCAAGCGTGTTCTCGGGCGCCAGCGCCATCGCGCCGCGATGGCCGATGAGACGAGGCGGCCTTGAAAATGCAACGCCACCAGGACCGGATCCGGACCCTGGTGGCGTGCTGGTACCGCTAGGTGCCATGGACGTGCGTGATATCAGGCGGCGTCGCCTTCCTGCTTGCCGTCCAGATCCTCTCCGGTCTCCTGATCGACCGTCCGCATGCTCAGCTTGACCTTGCCGCGGTCGTCGAAGCCGATGACCTTGACCTTGACCGAGTCGCCGACATTGACCACGTCGGTGGTCTTGTTGACCCGGCCGGGCAGCAGCTCGCTGATATGCACGAGACCGTCGCGCGGGCCGAGGAAGTTGACGAAGGCGCCG
>JAYOEU010000233.1:0-5872 GCA_038116915.1 Alphaproteobacteria bacterium | reverse complement strand
TCGACAACGTCATCTTCGTCTCGATCGTCGCCAATCGGCTGCCGGAGCATCAGCGGGCTTCGGCGCGGCGGATCGGGTTGGCCGCGGCGCTCGGCCTGCGTCTCGTCTTCCTGTCGATGATCACCTGGATCGTCGGACTGACCGAGCCGATCTTCGAGATCCAGGAGTTCGCGGTTTCCTGGCGGGACGTCATCCTGATGGCGGGTGGGTTTTTCCTGATCTACAAGGGCACCAGCGAGATCCATGCCGCCGTCGAAGGCGAGGTGGAGCACGAGAGCGGCCGCGGGTCCGCCGGCTTCGCCGCCGTGATCGGGCAGATCGTGGTCCTGGATCTGGTCTTCTCCATCGACTCCGTGGTGACGGCGGTCGGCATGGCTGAGCATCTCTGGGTGATGATCGCCGCCGTGATCCTGGCGATGGGCGTGATGCTGTCGGCGGCGGGGCCGATCAGCGCGTTCATCAACGCCCATCCGACCGCCAAGATGCTGGCGCTGGCGTTCCTGCTCCTAGTCGGGATGGCCTTGATCGCCGACGGCCTGCATTTCCACGTTCCGCGCGGCTATCTCTATGCGGCGGTCGGCTTCTCGGTGATCGTCGAGGCGCTGAATCTGCTGGCAAAGCGCAAGAAGAAGATACCGGTCTGACGGCCGAGGCCGGCGTCAGTTTTCCCCGGCGCGCTTGCCTCGAGGTTTTATCAGGGCGCTGACCACGCCGTGGAGCGTTCGGACCTCCTGGTCGGTGAGGTTCGCGCGGGTGAACATCGCCCGTATGTTCCGCTTGATGGTCGGCGCCAGATGCGGGGGAAAGAGAAAGCCGGCCCGGTCCATCTCTTCCTCGAGGCGGCCGAAGAAGAATTCGCGCTGCTCCACCGTGGCCGGCGGCGCGCCGCCCCAGCCGCCCCGCGGCGAAGCATCGGCATCAAGCTGGTACCACTCATACCCGATCAGCAACACCGCCTGAGCGAGATTGAGCGACGAGAAGGCCGGGTTCAGCGGGACGTTGATCACCGCATCGGCCAGCACCACATCGTCATTCACCAATCCCGCCCGCTCGCCACCGAACAGCACGCCGGCCTTGCCGCCCGCCGCGATATGGTTTGCCATGGTTTCGGCTGCGGCCTTCGGCGTCAGCACCCGCTTGGCGATATCCCGTTCACGCGCGGTGGTCGCCAGGACCAGGTCGAGTTCCGCGACCGCCTCGGCGGTGCTCTCGTAGACCCGGACCCTGTCCAGCACCGCGACGGCCCCGGACGCCATGGCCTCGGCGCGTGGATTTGGCCAGCCGTCGCGCGGTCTGACAAGGCGCAGGTCCATCAACCCGCAATTCAGCATCGCCCGCGCGGATGCGCCGATATTGTCGCCGAGCTGCGGCTCCACCAGGATGATCGCCGGCCCCGGGCGCTCCGCCCCCTCCAGGCCCCGGCTGCGGTCGGTTCCGGCCATCCCTCAGCGCTCGGCCACCGAGGCGCCGTCCTTCATCAGCTTATAGGTCAGGCTGTCCGACAGGGCGTTGATGGAGGCGTCGATGATATTCGAGGAAACCCCGATCGTGGTCCAGACCTTCTCGTCATCGCCGCTTTCGATCATCACCCGCGTCACCGCGTCGGTGCCGTCGCCGTCATCCGAGGGCGGCAGGATGCGGACCTTGTAGTCGATCAACCGCACCCTCTCCAGCGACGGATAGTGCCGGGTCAGAGCCTTGCGAATGGCTATATCGAGGGCGTTCACGGGGCCGTTGCCGACCGCCACCTCGTGCATCCTGTCGCCGGCGACCTCGACCGTCGCGGTCGCCTCCGACTCCACGATCAGTTCCGCCCTGGCGTTGAAGCGGCGCTCATCCATGACCCGGAAACGGTCGATCCGGAAATATTCCGGAACCCCTTCCAGCAGCCGCCGCGCCAGCAATTCGAAGCTGGCCTCGGCGCTGTCGAAGGAATAACCGATATATTCCTTCTCCTTGATATCATCGACTAGGCGCTGGATCTTCGGATGCTTCGGGTCGATCTCGACTCCGATTTCGGAAAACCGAGCGAGGATGTTCGAACGGCCGGCCTGATCCGAGACCAGGATGTGACGCTCGTTGCCGACGATTTCCGGCGCGACATGCTCGTAAGTCCGGGTGTCCTTCTGAACCGCCGAAACATGCAGCCCGCCCTTATGGGCAAACGCGGCCGCGCCGACATAGGCGGCATGGACATTCGGGCTCCGGTTCAAACGCTCGTCCAGCAACCGCGAAAGGGCCGTGAGCTTAGTCAGTCCCGCTTTCGTCACTCCAGTTTCAAAGCCCATTTTGAGCATGAGCGAGGGGATCACCGAACAGAGATTGGCATTGCCGCAGCGCTCTCCCAGACCATTGATGGTTCCCTGTACCTGCCGCACGCCCGCCCGAACCGCCGCCAGGCTGTTGGCGACCGCGTTTTCGGTGTCGTTATGGGTGTGAATGCCGAGATGACTGCCGGGCACCACCTTGACCGTCTCGGCGACGATTTCGGCGATTTCATGCGGCAAAGTTCCACCGTTTGTATCGCACAGCACGATCCAGCGGGCACCGGCGTCATAAGCCTCCTTGGCGCAGGCAAGCGCATAGTCCCGGTTGCCCTTGAAGCCGTCGAAATAGTGCTCGCAGTCGAACATCGGCTCAAATCCGCGCTTCGCCGAATAGACGATGCTGTCCGAAATCATCCGGATATTCTCGTCGCGCTCGATCTCCAGAGCCACGTCGACATGGAAATCCCAGGTCTTGCCGACCAGACAGGCCGCCTGCGCCTTGCCGGCAAGAACGCCCGCCAGACCGGGATCGTTTTCGGTGCTGCGTCCCGGCCGCCGCGTCATGCCGAACGCCACCAGCTTGGCCCGCGCCAGCGCCGGCGGCGCCGCAAAGAACCGGTCGTCGGTCGGGTTCGCGCCGGGCCAACCGCCCTCGACATAGTCAATACCGATCTCATCCAGCGCACGCGCGATCGCCGCCTTGTCGGCGACGGTAAAATCAACACCCCGGGTCTGCTGACCGTCTCGCAAGGTGGTGTCGAACAGATAGACGCGGTTGTCATCGCTCATGGCGCGGAAATCCGTGCTTTAAGTGGGATGCGCGGGTTCTAGCGGCTATGGGCGAAAATGGGAAGGAAAAGCGCGGAGCAACCGTGGGCGGAACCTTCGTGAATGGTCACCAAGCGCATGAGACCTTGGACAGTGTAGCCGCATGGCACTATTCGAAACCAGGAGATCAACAGCCGATGCAGGGCTCCCGCATCGCGGTGATTACCCCGATTTTCACCGAGCCGCTCCCGTGGATTGAACAAGCGGTCGACTCGGTTCGGCGCCAGTCGCATGACTGCCGCCACATTCTGGTGGCCGATGGCGTCGAGCGCGCGGATGTCGTTTTCGACGATGTTCAGGTCTTGCGATTGCCGTCCCAAGCCAACGATGGCGGTGCGACACCAAGGGCCATCGGAGGGCGCGCCGCGCTGGAAGCGGGCTTCGACGTGATCGCGTACCTTGACGCGGACGACATGCTGGAACCCGATTTCACCGATGAGATTCTTCGCGCCTTTGCCGCCGGCTTTGATTGCGTGGGGGTACCCGCACTTCGTGTCACCACCGCGAACCAGGCGCTTTATTTCAACAATGGCGATCAAGCGGTTACCTGGGTTCCGCACCGGCCGCATCCGGGATTGGGAGAGCTTTGTTTCTTGCGTGCCTGCGGGCTGGCCTTGACCGGCGCGGCGCTTCGCTTGAATGAGGTCTGGGCGCGCATGCCAAGAGAACTCGGCGGGACCTGCGATCTTTTTTGGTCCTGGGCGGCTTACGATTCTCCGGCCAGGATATGCTGGACATTGCGACCGTCATATGGCTACCGCATCACCAATGCCGATGTCTATCCGAGCTACGGACTGGAGCCCCCTCGGGATGCGAACCGCGAAAAATCCGTCCTTGGCGCGCGGCATCATGCGGCTTGGAACGGCCTGTCACCGGCCGAAAAAGGAGAAATCCTGGCGCGGATCGGCATCACCAGAGGTTATAGGGTGCGGCATGATCACTGCGCCGGCCTCATAAAACGCCACGCCTTCAGTCCGGCTCTTCTTGGACTGAATGCCCGGCGAGTCTTTCAGATCCGGGACTGAACCGTGAATAACGTCCGGATTCCAAGTTCCTGAAAGAGCGCTACCCGCGCTTCCAGGTTGTCCCGCCCGCGCCATCCTCCAGCACTATCCCCATATCCTTAAGCGCATCACGGATCCGGTCCGCCTCGGCGAAGTCCCGTGCCGCGCGGGCGGCCGCGCGGGCCTCGATCATCGCTTCGATCCCGGCCCCGTCCACCTCGTCGCCGGAGCCTTGGAACCAGGCTTCCGGATCGCTCCAAAGAAGGCCGAGCAGTTTCGCCGACGCCAGCAATTCGCCGGCAAGGACCGTCTTTTCCTCATCCGTACCGGCCTTGTTCAAGGCCCCCGTCATTTCATGGAGCCTTGCAATGGCGAGCGGCGTGTTGAGGTCATCCGACAGTGCTGCCACCACGTCCGGAGACGGGGTCGCGTCTCCGTTGGCGCCCTCAATACCCCGGAGCGCCTGGTAAAGCCGGTCGAGCGCCGCGCGCGCCTCGGATAGACCCTGCTTGGAATAGTCGAGCGGTGCCCGGTAATGGGCCGCCAGCAGCGCGTAGCGGATCACCTCGCCCGGCCAGTCCTTCAAGAGGTCCTGCACGGTGTAGAAGTTGCCGAGGCTTTTCGACATCTTCTCGCCTTCGACGGTGACAAAGCCGTTATGCATCCACAGATTCGCCATCGCCGCGGTCCCGAAGGCGCAGCGGGATTGAGCGATCTCGTTTTCATGGTGCGGAAAGATCAGGTCGAGGCCGCCGCCGTGAATGTCAAAGACCTCACCGAGATGGGTGTGGCTCATCGCCGAGCATTCGATATGCCAGCCGGGCCGGCCATATCCCCAGGGACTGTCCCAGCCCGGCGTGCCTTCGCCGGACGGTTTCCAGAGTACGAAATCCGCCGGGTCCTTCTTGTAGGGCGCGACATCGACGCGCGCGCCGTCGATCTGCTCTTCGCGGTTACGTCGAGAAAGACCACCATAGTCCGGCATGGACGGGACATTGAACAGCACATGCCCTTCCGCCGCATAGGCATGTCCCTTGCGGATCAGGATCTCGGTTATTTCGATCATCTGCGCCACATGTTCCGTTGCGCGTGGCTCGACATCCGGCGGAAGCGCGCCGATCGCTGCCATATTGTCCTGATAATCCTTCGCCGTGACTTCCGTGACCTCGCGGATCGTCTTACCCGCTTCGGCGGCCCGCGCGTTGATCTTGTCGTCAATGTCGGTGATGTTGCGAACGTAGGTCACGCGCGGATAAAGCCACCGCAGAAGCCGGTAGAGCACATCAAAGACCACCGCCGGCCGCGCGTTGCCGATGTGAGGGTAATCGTACACCGTCGGCCCGCATACATAGAGACGGACATGTTCGGGATCCAAGGGACGGAATTCTTCCTTGCGGCGCGACAGGGTGTTGTGAAACTGGACGGTCATGATTGCCGGTCCCGTCTAGGGACCCTCCTGATGATAGAAGAACGGATCGGATGCTCGGTCGAGCACAGCGGCGCGAGTGCGCGCAAAAACTTAAATCAACAGGATTCCGGGCCAGTGATGGTCAATACTCCAGAAATTTCCCCGATCTCGCGCCGGATTCTCATCACCAGACACTTTCGTCGATCAATCAATGCAGTTCTTCGATATCAGAAGCGTAGGACAGGGTCCACGGCTTTGTCACGCATCAGCCTCACTGCTGCGACGTCATCACTGCCCCACAAACGCGAATTGGCGCCCCCGAGGGGGCGCCACCCGCTTGATCGTCTGAGCGACGATTGTCCGGA
>JAYOEU010000232.1:0-5931 GCA_038116915.1 Alphaproteobacteria bacterium | reverse complement strand
TGGCCGCATGAAAAGCATTGCAGCCGCTTGTCTCATAACCGGGATGCAGTACAACGTCCGCCAGCCGGTTCGGACCGTGGATCTGCACGCGACGACGCTCGACGAATATGCCGTTGGCTTGCAGGATCCGATCGATTTTCTCGGGCTGGATATAGAAGGCGCTGAATTGGATATCCTCTTGGCGGGTCGGCAAACGCTGGAAAAGGATATACTTGGTGTCCTGTGCGAGGTCATGTTTTACGAACTTCTCGAAGGACAGGGCTTGTTCGGAGACGAGGCCGCGTTTCTGGGAAAGTCCGGATTTCGCCTTATCAACCTAACGCCGCATGACGCTGAATACGCATTTTCGCGTCGTCCCATCGGCTGGAGAGGCCGGGGAGTCAGAATCGCCGGCGATGCGCTGTTCTTGCGTGACCCGCGTAGTGTCTTAGCCACGCACCCTGATCCGGATCTTGGTCTGGCAAAACTCGCATTCATGGCCTTGAATTTCGACATGCTCGACCTTGGGCTTGAGGCCCTCGACCTCATCAAGCATCCATCCGCTCTTTCGGAACGCGCGGGAGAATACGGGAAATTTCTGAGCTGCCTGTACGAGGAATATTTGCAGGCGCCGACCTTGATGCCTCCGCTATTTTCCGAGGCCATGACGGCGGAGGAATCGGCCAACCGTTTCACCGCGGCGTCCATAACCGCCACGGTTGACATAGAACGGATACGCTCCGCCGTATTGTCAAATCACACCAAACAGGAGTTTCAAAATGCGCTACGCGTCTTGTTGCGTGATGACGCCACCCGAGCTGAAACTCTTGTAGAGGAAGCCGGGTTCACTTCCCTCGCGAGGGAAATGTCCGAGAGGCGAAAATCTCAGATAAGTGGCTTGATGGAGAAACTCGGATTTATCGGTGGCAGCAACGGAAACTTCTTTTTTGACTGGGAGCAACTCGGCGCGGCCTTGGACAGATATTGCAAATTTTGAAGAAAGCCTGACATCGGCTGCGGGCTTCACGCATATTCCGCTTATTCACGGATGACCGGCGGCCGCTCCATCGCGATCCGCGGGAGCGTTCATACAAAAATGTCCAACTTTCTGCACATGTGTCTATCTTGAATTAGCTTTACTCAACTCGGAATCCTTCGATTCAATCATGCAAAAAATACCTTATCTCTTCACCTCCAGCACCAGCCCGTCATAGGCCGGCTCGACGCCCGGCGGCAGTTTGGCGAGGGTCTCGGCATAGTCGAGATCCGTGGTCATGTGGGTGAGATAGGCCCGGTCCGGCTTCACCCGATCGATCCAGCCCAGGGTGCGGGGCAGATGCGAGTGGGCCTTGGACTCGCCTTCGCGCAGGCAATCGACGATCCAGAGCTCGATCCCCGCAAGCCGGTCCAGTTCCGCGTCGGTCAGGAAGGCGACATCGGTGGAATAGGCGAAACGGCTGTTGAAGATGAATCCCAGGCTTTGCCCGCTGACCCCGTGATCCTGCAACATGGGCTGAATATGCATGCCGCCGAGTTCGAACGCTCGCAGCGAAATCTTGTTCGCCTTCAAGGGTGGCGTGAAATAGGGCGGGCTGTTCGGCGCCCGGTGAAACAGATAATCGAACCGCGCGAACAGTTCGCCGAGGGTCGTCCGGTCGGCGTAGATATCGATTGGACCGCCCACGGTCCAATAGAGCGGGCGCAGGTCATCCACCCCGTGGGTATGGTCGGCGTGGCTATGGGTGAACAGCACCGCGTCGATGTGCTTCACCTTTGCGTCCAGCAATTGCTCGCGAAGGTCCGGCGAGGCATCGACGAGCAGCACGAAGCCGTTGTGTTCAACCAGGATCGAACAGCGGCGGCGGCGGTTTTTCGGATTGGCCGGATCGCACCGCCCCCAATCGTTCCCCAGCACCGGCACGCCGACCGAAGAGCCGCAGCCGAGAACCGTGACGCGCATCAAAGGCTGGCTCCATCGGCAGTGTCGGGCGCCGGCACCTTGGAGAACAGGCGCAGGAAGTTGGCCGTCGTCACCTCGGCCATCTCGGCCTCCTCGATGCCCATGACCTCGGCGAGCATCCGGTTGGTGTGCCGGGTGAAGGCGGGCTCGTTGCGCTTGCCGCGCATCGGCACCGGGGCAAGGAACGGCGCGTCCGTCTCCACCAGCAGCCGGTCCAAGGGAACTTGCCGCACGGTCTCGCGCAGGCTCTCGGCGTTCTTGAAGGTGATGATCCCGGCAAGCGAGACGTAGAACCCGATCGCCACGGCCCGCACCGCCAGTTCCGGGCCGGCGGTGAAACAATGCAGAACCCCCGGATAGACGCCGTCGCGCGCGCCTTCCTCAAGCATGTCCGCCATATCGGCATCGGCATCGCGGCTATGCACGATCAGCGGCAGCCCGGTCTCGCGGGCGGCGGTGATATGCGTGCGGAAGCTCGCCTTCTGTGCATCGACGGGGGAGTTGTCATAGAAGTAGTCGAGGCCGCACTCGCCGATCCCGACAACCTTCGGGTGGCGGGAAAGCTCAACCAGCCGCTCAAGCGGTACGTCGCCCTCGCGCCCTGCCTCGTGAGGATGCACGCCGACGGAGCAGAACACCTCGTCGAACCGCTCGGCAATGGCGAGGACCCGGTCGAACTCGCTGACCTTGTTGCAGATCGTCACGATCCGGCAGATCCCCGCCTCGCGGGCCCGTCCGATCACCGCGTCGATATCGTCCGAGAAACTCTCGAAATCGAGGTGACAGTGGGAATCAACGATCCGCATCGCGCAGTGCTCCGCGTCCGGGGCTATTCGGCCTCGACATGGCGCGGAAAGACCGGCTCCGGCTTGGGCAAATCCGTGCCCGGTGCCAGGCGATGGTCCGCGCCGAGATGGGTGAAGTCACGCGCGTCGGCGGCGACCCCCAGCTGGTCCAGCATACGGTTCGCCGATCCCGGCACCACCGGCTGCATCAGGATCGCCAGATGCCGGATCACTTCAAGCAGGGTGTAGAGCACGGTCGCCATACGTTCCGGATCGGTCTTGCGCAGCGTCCAGGGCGCCTGCTCGTCGATATAGCGGTTGGCGGCGCTCACCACTTCCCAAACGCCCTCCAGCGCGCGGTTGAAGGCCTGATTGTCGTACGCTTCCCGGGTTTTCGCCAGAAGTCCGTCCGCCGCCGCGAGGATCGCCTCATCCGCGCCTGTGAAGGCGGCGGGCGCGGGCACCTTGGCTCCGGCATTCTTGGCGATGAAGCCAAGGACGCGCTGGGAGAGATTGCCGAAATCGTTGGCGAGATCATTGTTCATCCGGCCGATCATCGCCGCGCGGGAGAAATCGCCGTCATTGCCGAACGGCACCTCGCGCAGCAGGAAATAGCGCACCTGGTCGAGGCCATAGGTCTCGATCAGCTCCAGCGGGTCGATGACGTTGCCGAGCGACTTGGAGATCTTCTGTCCCTCGTTCGTCCACCAGCCATGGGCGAAGATCCGGCGTGGCGGCGGCAGATCGGCGGCCATCAGGAAGGCCGGCCAATAGACCGCGTGGAACCGCAGGATGTCCTTGCCGACCATATGCACGTCCGCGGGCCAGAATTTCCTGTAGGTCGCCGAGCCTTCATCCGGAAAGCCCGTCGCGGTGATATAGTTGGTCAGCGCGTCGAGCCAGACATACATGATGTGATCATCATCGTCCGGCACAGGCACGCCCCATTTGAAGCTGGTGCGCGAGACCGACAGGTCCCTCAGCCCGCCGGAGACGAAGCTGACCACCTCGTTACGCCGGCTGTTCGGGGCGATGAAGTCGGGGTTCTCGTCATAGAACTTCAGCAGCGGTTCCTGCCACTTGGACAGGTCGAAGAAATAGCTCGGCTCCTCGACCCACTCCACCGGCGCGCCGGTCGGCGCCATGCCGTCGACCAGCTCGTTCTCTGCGAAATAGGCCTCGTCCCGGACCGAGTACCAGCCGGCATATTTGCCGAGATAGATGTGCCCCCGAGCGATCAGGCGGCGCCAGATCTCCTGAACCGACTTGATGTGGCGCGGCTCGGTGGTGCGGATGAAATCGTCATTCGCGACGTTCAGCGCCGGCAGCAGGTCGCGGAAGTTCTGCGAGACCTTGGTGGTGAAGTCGAGCGGCGCCATGCCGGCGTTCGCCGCCGCCGTCTCGACCTTCTGGCCGTGCTCGTCGGTGCCGGTCAGGAACATGACCTCGTAGCCGTCCAGCCGCTTGAAGCGCGCCATCGCGTCGCACGCCAGGGTCGTGTAGGCATGCCCGATATGCGGCACGTCGTTCACATAGTAAATCGGCGTGGTGATGTAGTAGCGCGGCCTGGTCATCGGTCTTGTCCCTGATTCCCGCCGCCGGAATGGCGCGGGCCCTTCACCTAGCGCGAGGGGGTGGTTTCATCAAGGGACAAGTGGCACTTGTTATGCCGCCGCGCCGTCCCGCCAGCGGTAATAGGCGACCGTCATCGGCAGGAACCAGGGCTTGCCCGTGTAAAGCGGGCGGGTCTGGAAGGCGAGGCCGTCGAGCGCGGTGCGGCCCTCTTCCAATCCCAAGACCTGCTGGCCGATCCGGGTGCCGAGATAACTCGCCATGCCGACACCGGAGCCGCAATACCCCATGGCGTAATGCACGCCCTCGTGTTTGCCGATATGCGAGAGGTGGTCGAAGGTATAGGCGACGAAGCCCATCCAGGAATGGCTGATCTTCACATCCTTCAGTTCGGGAAAGATCCCGATCATGTCGGCGCGCAGCAGGCCGCCGCTGTGCAGCGGGCTGGTCTCGCCGCTGGTCACCCGGCCGCCGAACAGGATGCGCGAGCGGTCCGGCGACGGGCGGTAGTAATAGACGACCTTGCGGGTGTCGCTGACCACCTTCTGGCTTGGGAACAGCCGGTCCATGACCTCCGGCGCCAGCGGCTCGGTCGCAATGATGTAGCTGCCGATCGGGATCATCCGCCGGCGAAGCCACGGTGTCAGCGCGCTGGTATAGCCGTTGGTCGCGACCACCACGTCCCTTGCCTTCAGCATTCCCCTTTCGGTCCGCAGTTCGATCCCGCCAGACGTCTTGTCGAGCCCGTCGACGCGGCAGTGCGGCACGACCATCGCTCCGGCCACCAGAGCCCGCTCCAGCAGTCCCTGGTGATAGCGGCCCGGATCAAGCGAGGCATGCGCCTCCATCACCACGCCGCCGTGATAGACGTCGGTGCCGAGGTCGTTTCGCTGTTCCGCACGCGGCACCATGTGGGCCGGCACTTCCAACCCCTTCGGCGCGGATTTGATGGCCTCGGCGAGCGCGTCATACTCGCTGGCATTGTGTGCCGCGTGAAACCGGCCGGGCACGATGAAGTCGCAGTCGATCCCCTCCGCCGCGACGAACTCCTTCATGAAGGCAAGCGAGTTATGCCCTTCCTTGATGATGTTGAAGGCGGCCTCGGCGCCGTGCTTGCGGGCAAGTTCGTCATAGTCCGGCTTGATGCTGGTGCTGATCTGGCCGCCGTTCCGGGAACTGCAGCCCCAGCCCGCATCCTCCGCGTCCAGAACCAGGACCGACCGGCCGCCGCGCGCCATCTGGATCGCGGCACAAAGCCCGGTATAGCCCGAACCGATGACCGCCACGTCAACCTCACGGGGAAGATCCGGCGCCCCCAGATCCGGGCGCGGGGTGCGGTCCCACCAATAGGGCGCGGCCTTGAAATCGTCAGTTCGGATATCGCCAGCCATCGCCCTACTCCGCCGCGCTGATCTGATAAGTGGATTTGGCGAGCCATTCGGGGTTCGGCTCAATCCCCCAACCCGGCCCGTCGGGGATCGCGACCTTGCCGTCCCGGACACTCAGAGCCGGCGCGTAGATGTCGTCCGGCCAGGGATAATAGTCCTCGACCGAGAACTCGACATAGGGTCCCGCCGCCTCGATGGCTCCCATGACGTGGAGAGTGAAGACCGTGACCAGCGACAGATTGGCCGA
>JAYOEU010000231.1:0-5939 GCA_038116915.1 Alphaproteobacteria bacterium | reverse complement strand
AGGCGGCGGTCATGCCGGTCATCAGGTCCACGGGCATGTAGCCGGTGCGCAGCGGGCCGCTCTCCGGCGAGCCGTTATTGGCCATCATGCCCGAGGCGGCCTGCACGGCCCCGTCATAGGCCGGGTCGCCGGCCTTCGGTCCGGTACGCCCGAAGCCGCTGATCACGGTATAGACGATGGCGGGGTTGGCGGCGCGCACGCTGTCATAGTCGAGGCCCAGCCGGTCGACCACGCCGGCGCGGAAATTATGCAGGATCGCATCGGTCCCCTTGATCAGATCAAACAGGATCGCCTTGCCGCGGTCGGTCTTGATATCGAGGGCGAGACTGCGTTTGTTGATGTTCATGGTGAGGAACGCGGCGGCCATGCCCTGCGGCGCCAACCGGCTGGCCAACACCTTGTCGCGCATCTGATCGCCGCCCACCGGCGGCTCAATCTTGATGACATCCGCGCCCAGCAGCGCCAGATGCTGCCCGCAGGACGGCCCGGCCAGCACCTGGCTCAGGTCCAGAACCCGGATCCCGTCAAACGCCTTGGCCATGTCCGTTTCTCCGCCTCTGAAATGGATTTTGTCGAGGCGCGATCTTGCCACCCGTCGGCGATGGGTCAAGCAATGGTCTGATCAAGCCTCTGATGCTCCGGACATTGGGGATGGGATCGGGAGGAATCATAAAAGTTCGATAATCCTAGAACAATCGCTTGACGCCGCTGAAAACCCGCCCCATACTCTCTCGCATGAACGTCGATACCGCCTCGAAATGTTTCGCCGAGCTTGGCAATCCGCATCGCCTTGAGGCGTTCCGGTTGCTGGTGCGCGCCGGGCCGGCGGGGCTGACGGTCGGGGAAATTCAGCAGCATCTGGGGATCCCGAAATCGACGCTGTCGCATCACTGCCTGCACCTGATCTCGGTCGGGCTGGTGGAGCAACGGCGCGAGGGCCGGACCATCCGGTGTTTCGCCAATTGCGATCTCACCCAGGGGCTGGCCCAATTCCTGATCGACCAATGCTGCATGGGCGTCGAACTGGTGGAGACCGGAGCATCGGAAGCCGGATAGGTTTCCTCTTTTTTTGACCACATGGTTCGACTATTCTGGAACTAACGTTTGATTGGAGACCGCCATGGCCCTGTTGACCGAAACCTCGGAATTCGCCCGCCGGGTCTGGAAGATCGATCGGGTGGTGCTCGCCATCGCCGCGCTTGCCGTTGCGCTGATCGCCTTGGTGCCGGAGCAGGCATCCCGCAGCGCCGTCTTCACCGGTGACGCGCTGGTCGGCATCCTGCCGTTCTTGATCATTTCGGTCTTGGCCGCCGCCTTCGCCAAGGCCACCGGCCTCGACAAGCAGATCGCGCTGGCGTTTTCGGGTCATCCGGTCCGTGCGGTGATCCTTGCCGCCGCCTTCGGAGCACTTTCTCCGTTCTGCTCCTGCGGCGTGGTGCCGATCATCGCCGGGCTGTTGGGCGCCGGCGTGCCGCTGGCCCCGGTGATGGCCTTCTGGCTCGCCTCGCCGCTGATGGACCCGCAGATCTTCTTTCTGATGATTCCGGTTTTCGGTCTGCCCTTCACCGTGGCCAAGCTGCTGGCGGCCTTCGGGATCGGCGCGGCGGCGGGTCTCGCGACCCATATGTTCGCGCGTCAGGAATTGTTTGCCGACCCGATGCTGCCGGGCGCGGTGAGCTGTAGCAGTTGCAGCGCCAAGCGGTCGCTCAAGCCCGAGCCGGTCGTCTGGCGGTTCTGGGAAGACGCCCCTCGCCGGCAGTCCTTTTCGGCGGAAGGTAAGGCGATCGGCTGGTTCCTGCTGAAATGGCTGACCCTCGCCTTCATGCTGGAGAGCCTGATGGTGGCCTACATCCCGGCGGAACGGATCGCGGAATCCCTCGGCGGCGCCGCCTGGTGGGCGATCCCAGCCTCGGTGGTCCTCGGCATTCCCGCCTATCTCAACGGCTTCGCGGCGATCCCTACGGTCAGCGCACTGATCGACATGGGCATGGCGCCCGGCGCCGGGCTCGGCTTCATGGTCGCCGGCGGGGTAACCAGCATTCCGGCGGCCATGGCGGTCTTCGCCCTGGTCAAGCGTCCGGTGTTCCTCTGGTATCTCGCCTGGGGCCTCGCCGGGTCGCTCGCGGTGGCCTACGCTTTCCAGGCCTATGTGATGCTGGGCGGCTGACCGACCGGCAAGGCATTGATGGCGCCGGAGAAATGCTGTCCTGCGCCTTGAACACCACAAGCGGCGCGCCACGTGTTATAGAGTGGCGCAATTGAGGCCCGAGAAGGAACGAACCATGGCCGAGGCTGAGACGAGAACCAAACCGGTCGTCGACCCGGTTTGGGCGGCGATGCAGCGGGATGCGGAAAGCTGGGCGTTGGAGGAATCCGCGCTCGCGAGCTGGCTGCACACGGCGGTTCTTGACCAGGACACCCTGCAGGACGCGTTGGCGTTTCTCCTGTCGCAAAAACTCGGCGGACCGGAAATCAGCGCCCTGTCGCTGTATCAGGTGCTGCACGAGACCGTGAACGGAGATCCCTGGGTGATCCATGCGGCGCGGGCCGATCTTTCCGCGACCTATGAGCGTGACCCCGCCTGCACCAGCTATCTTGAGCCGTTCATCTTCTATAAGGGCTATCAGGCCCTGCAGGCGCATCGGATCGCACATCGGCTGTACCAGCTCGGGCGCGAAACGCTTGCCTTCTACATTCAAAGCCGGACCTCGGAAGTGTTCCAGGTGGATATCCATCCGGCGGCCCGGATCGGCCAGGGCATCATGATCGACCATTCGACCGGCGTGGTGGTCGGAGAGACCGCGGTGATCGGCGACGGCGTGTCGCTGCTGCACGGCGTCACCCTTGGCGGCACCGGCAAGGAACGGGGCGACCGTCACCCCAAAATCGGCAATGGCACCATGATCGGCGCCGGCGCGTCGATCCTCGGCAATATCAGGATCGGCTCGTGCTGCCGGATCGGCGCGGGGAGCGTGGTGCTGAAGGATGTTCCGGACAACACCACGGTCGCGGGCGTTCCGGCCAAGGAAGTCGGCGAAGCCGGGTGCGATCAGCCGGCCTTGGCGATGGATCAGAAATTCTGGTAACCCGCCGGCACCGGCGTCGACGCGGACAAGCTGAAAAAGGGGGCCGGTTGCATCGGCCCCCTCAATGATTTCAGCCGCAGCCGGCGACGCACTTGCCGGAACCGTCGAAGCTCATCGTGCCTTCGCTGAGCGGAACGTGAACCGGAACCTTGACCGCCTTGATGAAGGTGTCGGTCTTGGTGCCCGCGACGACCTTGCCGCCCTTGGTGGCGGTCTCGTTGGCATGCGAGACGATCACCGCGTTCGGCTTCACCAGATCGTTGATCACATAAGCCGCCTCGGTCGGGCCGGTGGTGAAAACGTCGCCGATATTCATGACCACCAGCTTGGCGCCGTAATGGCCGCGAACAACGCTGTCCTGCTCGGCCGTGATGCCGGTGTCGCCCGAGAGATAGACCACCAGACCGTTGGTGAAGGTCAGCACATAGCCCGTCGGCGGGCCGGCATAGCCGCCAAGGCCGGCAGCCGCCAGCATCTTGCCGAGATCGCCGCCGATCATCGCCGGATGCACGCCGTTCGAATGCACTGCCGGCACGGTGGTGATCTTCACCCCGCCAAAGGCGCGAGACGAGCCGAAGCGCGCGAGTTGTGATTTTTTCGCGTCCCCGCCGAGCGCCTTCAGCTTGTTGGCAAAGAAGCCCGGCATTTCGCTGCCGGTTACGATGGTCGCCTGCTTGGCGAGCGCGATGTTCACCGTGTTGGTGTTCGGCAACGCCCCACCGGAAAGATCCGGGTCGTCGCAGCTGCCGGCATTCGGCGCCGGCTGATGCTTGTCTCCCACATGGTCGCCATGCATGTGGCTGACCAGCAGTACGTCGATCTTGCCCAGCCTCGGGTCGTCGGCGCCGGCCACCGTGCGCCCCGCGTCATAGAGAATGCGGGTGCCGTTCGGATCCTCGAAGATCATCGCCCGGTCGAACTTGCAGAACTCGCCCTTGGCCAGCCCGATCGGAGTGACCTTCACCTCCGCCGCCGAAGCCACCGCGCCAGACGCGACCAGACCAATGGCCACCATCCCAAAAGCAAATAAACTCGATCGCATGGAGTCTCTCCCCTAACTGCCTGCACCAATGCAATAACTCGATCGCTCAAGCTTGCAGGTGAAATGCGCGGGACTCAAGGAAACGCTCTGTTTCCTTGTGCGTTCAATACCTTACGCCGAAGGGAGATTGCCGCGCCTAGCTCAATTCCCGGCGCACCATCGCCGCGCCATCCGCCAGGGCCTTCAGTTTTCCGAACGCCACGTCGCGCGGCAGATACTTCATGCCGCAATCGGGCGCCGCGATCAGCCGGTCGGCCGGGATATGCTTGAGCGCGCCGCGCAGCCGCTCGGCCACGAGTTCCGGAGTCTCGACCTCCTCGGTCCCGAGATTGATCACGCCGAACATGATCTTCTTGGTCGGCAGCCGTTCGATGATCGCGGGATCAAGCTTGGGCTGGGCCGCCTCGATGGAGATCGCCGTGGCCGCGCAGGCATCGAACTCCGGCAGGAAGGAGTAGCCCGACGGCTTGTTGGCGACCACATAGGCATAGCCGAAACAGACATGCACGATGGTCGGCCCCTCGACCCCCTCCAGCGCCCGGTCGATCGCCTTAATTCCATAGCGCGCGGCGTCCTTCGGATGTGCCTGCATATGCGGCTCGTCGATCTGGATGACGTCCGCGCCGGCGGCCTTCATCTCCCTGACTTCCTGGTTCAGCGCCTCGGCATAGGCCATGGTCAGCGCCTCGGGGTCATCGTAGTACTCGTCCTTGGCCATCTTACCCATGGTGAATGCGCCGGGAATGGTGACCTTGATCGGCTTGTCCGTATGGGCGCGCAGGAACGCGACGTCGCGGACCTGAACCGGGCCGGTCCGCTTGATCGGCCCGACCACGCGCGGCACCACGGTCGGCTTTCCGGTGCGGCCCGGCACGACGCCGGGCTGATCGATATCGATGCCGCCGAGCGCGTTGGCGAAGTGATTGAAATAGCTCTCCCGCCGGACCTCGCCGTCGCCGACGATGCTGATGCCGGCGCGCTCCTGATCATGCAGCGCCACCAGCGCCGCGTCGTCCTGCGCCTCTTCCAGACGCGCCTCGTCGGGCCGCCAGACCTCGCGCATCCGTACCCGGGGCGGGCCGCTGCCGAGCAGGACATCCTTGTTCACTAGCCAGGCGGGCTGGGGGTAGCTGCCGACGAGGGTGGTCGGGATAAGCGTGTCGAACATGTCGCGTCTCCAGATTGCCGATCAGCCTCGGCGTTATTTCAGATTCCGTTCCCAAAGATCGAACAGCCTCGCCCAGGAGGCTTCCGAGGCCTCCGGCGCGTAGATCGCACGCTCGGGGAAGCAGAACCCGTGATCGGTGCCGCCGAACACCTCGACCCTGCTCTTGACCTTGGCCTTCTTCAAGGCCTTGCGCAGATCCGGGATCACGTGATCCGGCACGTGTTGGTCGCGTTCGGCGAACCCGTAGTAAAGCTCGCCCTGGATCTTATCGAGCAGCAGGTGCGGCGAGTCTTCCTTGTCGGTGACGATCCCGACACCATAGAGCGAGGCCGCGGCCTTAATCCGGCTCGGATAGTGCGCGGCGGCCGTGGTGATGTAGCGCCCGCTCATGCAGTGGCCGACGCAGCCCACCGCGCCCGGCTTGACCCGTCCCTGGGCATCGAGCCAGGCGAGCATGCAGCCGGTATCCTCCGACACCATCGCGTTGGTCAGATGGTCCATCGCCGCGAACACCACCTTCATCATCGCGTCGTTGCGCTTTTGGATATCGAACCGCAGGGTTCCCATCCTGTAGTACATGTCCGGCAACAGGCAGTAGTAGCCGTGCTTGGCGATGCGGCGCGCCATGTTGCGCAGCTCCTCG
>JAYOEU010000230.1:0-5940 GCA_038116915.1 Alphaproteobacteria bacterium | reverse complement strand
GATGCGTTACGAGCTGATGACCCTCGAATGGCCGGAAAACACCGGCGAGTCCATTGAGGGCAAGGAGCGCATGAGCGTCGACCTGAACGTCTCGGTGGAAGAAGACTTGAAGGCGCAAACCCAGAAGATCCTGGGCGAAGAGGCCGCCAAGAACAGTTAGTCGCATATTTGGCGAGGGAGGCGCGACGACACTCCCTCGGCGAAAGGGAACAGGGGCGTTCGATGCATGTCGCCGAACGCCCCGTTTTCGTCGTGATGTTCAAGGCAAGCGGCGGAGAGGAACATGTTCAAGCTGAATAATTTTCTCAAACGCTACGTTTGGGACGAGGAAACGACCCCGTATTTCACGCGAGTCGCCAATCTCAGCCGCTCCCAGGCGGATAGTGAGCTGTTCTTCTTCGCGATCATGATGTCGATCCTGTTCGGGGTGGGAACCTTCACCTCGATCACCGGCCACGCGCCCTATGGCGCCTCGCGGGAGGCCGCGATCTATTGTTTCACCATCGTTGCGGCCGTCGTGCTGGTGGGCAGTGTCAAGAATGCCTACGCCGCGATCTATGCCGCCAGTGCACCGGTGGTCGTTCTGCTCAGTCTGCTCATTTTCGGTTTCCCCGGGAAAATGGTGCTGATTGATGAGTTGGTGCTTCTGGCCATCGTCCTGGTGCTTCTGCGTTACATGTGGCGGGTCATCACGATCTGCCGTGTCTATAAGCTGCTGCCGCGCAGGGCGCCGGAGAATAAAACCCGCCGCCGTCTGTTTTAACGGTCTAGGCAGGCCTGGAGGGCGCATGACCCTGGATGGCGCAAACAAGCTTCTCATGGCCAGTTACCGTTGGCACCAGAGCCTCTTCATGTTGGGGATGGCGGCGCTCGCCACAGTGGATTTCCTTTTCCTCGAAGGCTGGTCGACCTTCTGGGTCATGATCGCCTGGGGATTGCTCTTCGGCGTCCATTTCATGGCTTTCCGTTCGCAGGTCGTGGACGAAAAATGGGTGCGCGAGCGGATCATCTTCGAGGTCTACCGGCCCTGGGACCACGGCCATGTGGACGAAATCAAGAATAATGCCTTCGGCCGTTCGATCTATCGCACGGAACTGGGCCGCGTCGATGACGATGGCAAGCCCTTGAAGGAGCATGACGAGCCGACTGCTCCGGATAACCGAACCGACGGTCCGGACACTAAGAGTTCCTGACTCGCGCCGACCGGGCAAATCCGTGAAAACGCACGTGAGCGAGCGGCATGACCCCAGACACCATCATCATCGGCGCCGGTTCGGCGGGCTGCGTGCTCGCAAACCGCCTGACCGAGGACCCGAACCACACCGTTCTGGTGGTCGAGGCCGGCGGCGAGGACCATTGGTGGGACTGGACCATCCATATGCCGGCGGCCCTGGCCTATCCCTTGGCGTCGGACCGGGTGAACTGGGCCTATCATTCGGAACCGGAACCGGGCATGGACGGCCGGCGCATGTACTGCCCGCGTGGCCGGGTGCTGGGAGGCTCGAGTTCGATCAACGGCATGGCCTATGTGCGGGGACATGCCCGCGACTATGACCGCTGGGCCCAAAGTGAGGGGCTGCAAGACTGGTCGTATGCCGATTGTCTGCCCTATTTCAAGAAGGCGGAGAGCCTCGATCTTGGCGCGGACGCCTATCGTGGCGGCGAGGGACCGCTGAAGGTTACCGCCGGCGAAATGCGCAACCCGCTGCACCGGGCATGGGTGGAGGCGGGACGGCAGGCCGGTTATCCGGCGACCGGTGACATGAACGGGGCCCAGCAGGAAGGTATCGGCCGCATGGACATGACGGTCGGTGGCGGCCGGCGCTGCGGCGCCGCGCGCGCCTATCTGCATCCGGTTCGAAAGCGGCGGAATCTTTCCGTCATGACCCGGACGCTGGTGTCACGCATCCTCATCGACGAGGGCCGGGCTGTCGGGGTCGAGGTTCGCAGTGGGGGCGGGACCGAGCAGATCAAGGCGGCTCAAGAGATCATCCTGTGCGGCGGCGCGATCAATTCGCCGCAGTTGCTCATGCTGTCCGGAATCGGACCGGGCGCGCAGCTGCAAGACCACGGGATCACCGTTGTGGCCGACCGCCCGGGGGTCGGCGCCAATCTCCAGGATCATTTGGAAATCTATGTGCAATATGCCTGAACACAGCCGGTCTCGCTTTACGGTGTTCAAAATCCGCTGCGAAAACTGCTGATCGGAATGCAGTGGATCGCGGCACGGCGTGGCCTTGGCGCGACCAGTCACTTCGAATCCGGCGGTTTCATTCGCTCCCGGGCCGGGGTGGAGCATCCGGACCTGCAATTTCACTTTCTGCCCATCGCGGTGAACTATGACGGCAGCAATCCGCGGGACACACACGGTTTTCAAGCTCATGTCGGGCCGATGCGCCCACCCAGCCGCGGTCACGTTCGGCTCAGGTCACCCGACCCGGGTGACGCGCCCGAAATCCTGTTCAACTACATGACCACCCAACAGGACCGCACGGAGATGCGGGCCGCCGTGCACCTTACCCGCGAGATCATCCGGCAGCCGGCCTTTGACGATCTGCGCGGCGAGGAATTGGCGCCGGGACGTGAAAGCGTCAGCGACGAAGAAATCGACGCCTTCGTGCGCGCGCGTGGGGAGAGCGCCTATCACCCGTCCTGCACCTGCCGCATGGGCGCGGATGCTATGGCTGTCGTGGACCCGGAGGGGCGGGTGCATGGCGTTGAAAGCCTCAGGGTCATCGACGCCTCGATCATGCCGTCCATCGTCAGCGGCAATCTCAATGCGCCGACCATCATGATGGCGGAAAAACTTGCCGATAGGGTCCGGGGCCGGACGCCCTTGGCGCGGGAGGACGCGCCGGTCTGGATCCATCCGGAATGGGAGAGCAGCCAGCGTTAGGATGGACGAAGCGGTCCTCAGGAATTTTTCCCGGCTTCCTCGCGGCGTTTCCTCATCATTTCCTCCCAGCGCTGGAAGACCCGAGCCCGGCGCTCTTCGAATTCAGCCCGGAGCTCCTTTTCACGCTCGGTTTTCGCCGCTTCCTGTTGGCGGGAGATATCGAGACGGGCCTGCCGCGCGACCTCGTAATTCCGGCGCTGCAGCTCCAGGCGTTCGCGATAGCCTAGCTTGGCGTCCTCGCGCGCCGCGACCATACGCGATGTGGTTGCGGTGAATTTCAGCTTGTAGACCGCTTCGCGATACGCGGCGCCGCGTTCCGGATCACCGGAGTGATAGCGCTCCACCGCCCGGTGCCAGGAGTGATGGTCCTCGCGGAGCTGCTTCAGATGCGCGCCCGCATAGCTGGCATTGGTCAATGGGTCGAAAGCGTCCTCAATCGTTTCGAAAGCATGAGGATGGTAGCGCAGATTGACCTGCATGCAGCCGACATCGATGTTGGTTACCCCGTCGCTGCGCAGTTCGCGCACTTTCGCCAGCGCTTCCTCGCGCGTCGCGAAGTACTCGCCGGGTCCGCCCGAGGTCACGGTCCAGGGCCAGGGAACGCTGCGCTTCTCCTCATCGTCCCAGCGCCCCGATTCCTTCAGCGATATGGCTTCCAACAGGCCGCGGGGAACCCGTTCGGTGAATTCGGCCTTGCGGGTCGCGGCCTCGCACAGCGCCGCCGTGCGGCGATCCTGATCGGTCATCGCCAACGCGGCGGTGGTCGCCGGTACTAGCGCAAGCAGCGTTATGATCGTCGGTATCCAGCGCATGAGCTTCCTCCCTACGCCGTACCAAGCAAACTATGTGCCAAGATTGGATATTTACTCCGCCGCCTCGCCGATTTCCGTCGGGGCAAAGCGCATTGCGCCGAGATGCGCGATCAGGGCCGCCATGTTTTCCCTGAGCCCGGAAATGGAATTCAGGCGCTCTATCCGGGTTTCGTCCATGTAAAGGCCGCGGTTCAGTTCAATCTGCAAGGCATGAACACCCTCGCGCGGACGGCCGTAGTGTCTGGTCACAAACCCGCCCGCATAGGGATTGTTGCGGCGGGCGGCGTATCCCATGCTGGTCAACAGACGTTCGGCCTCGCCGGTTAGGGTCGGATCGCAAGCTGTCGCGTGACAATCGCCCAGCACGACATCAATCCGTTGCGAGCGGCTTGCCGCGTCGCCGCGATGCCCCGCCGCCCCCGACGGCATGGAATGACAGTCCAGGAGGATACAAAATCCAAACAAGTCCCTGGTTTCCTCGATGAGCGAGGCGAGCGCGCGATGGTAGGGATCATAGAACGCCTTGATCCTCGCATCTGCCTCCTCGAAGGTGAGCTTGTCCCGATAGATCGATTCGGAATTCGAAACCACGCGCGCGATCGTGCCGAGACCGGCGGCGATGCGCGCGTTGCGGGTGGTGACATAGGACGGCAACGGGGTGCTGAACATCGCCGGGTCGAGCTCGTAGGGCTCCCGGTTCACATCGACGAAGACGCGCGGGAAAAGCGCACGCAGCAATGGGGCGCCCAAAGCCGGCGCGGTGCCGAAAATCTCATCAATGAAAGCATCCTCCGACGATCTCAGCCGATGCACCGGCAGGCGTGACCGGCTCACGAAGCTTTCCGGATAGATCCGGCCACTATGCGGCGATGCGACGACGAGCGGCAGTGTCTGACGATGCGGCCGATCGATTCTGAGGCCGTTCTCGTCGCCGCCGCTATCAAGTGATGATGGGATGCCTGACTGATTTGCCATATCCAAGATTTAGAGCAATCCCGCCCGGCTGTCATCCCACCCCGTGAGCTTGCATGAAGCGGGTTTCGGGCTTGCCAAATTTCCGAGGTCCGCTATAACCACGCTTCGTTTCGGTCGGCAGTCCCGTCGCCGGCCCGGATGGGCGCGTAGCTCAGCGGGAGAGCACTACGTTGACATCGTAGGGGTCACTGGTTCAATCCCAGTCGCGCCCACCACCGCGTCCTCGCAAGAAGACGCGATCCCAATTCCGATATATTGCTGCGACAGTGGATTACATCGCAATCCGCGAAAGCCCTCTTGGTTCGAACTTTCGTCGGAAAGCTACACCACTGCGCTTTCGCAAAAAGGCGCGACACTATTCGAGATGCTGGACTGATTGCATCTCAACAACGGGCAACCGAACGGAAGCGCCAAATTGGCCGGCCCTGATGGTGACAACTCCAAAAAAATCTCGCGTGACTGATTGCCGCCGCCTGAAGCATCAGCCCGTCAGAGGCGAGATCGGGATAGTGGCAGAGGTTGTCGTACCAATCTTGCGGCGGGATGACCGGCGGATTTCCCGCGGTATCAAAATAATCCGTCGACAGCCCCTCCGGCATTGGCCAGGCACCGTCGACTTGTGGAGCAAGTTTGATCAGTTCCGCTTTGTGCGGGCGATCCGGGCGGTAGGTGACGTCAAGTCTCGCATTCGGAAACAGTTCCTTGACCGAGGCCGCGAACAAAAGTTGGTCGACGAAGTCGCCAAGGGTTCTGTGCAGCAACGCGGCAACGATCCGAAAGGGACGATCCGGCGCATCGTCTCTATGCAATGCGAATTTTTGAACGATCATTGTGCAACTCAGCCACGGTCCGATGCCTCTCGAATGCCTGAGAGCTGCCACCGTCATATGTGTTGCCAATGTGTTCGCAATCTCGGCGAAAGGCCGGATCATGTCTGCTCGGAAACGGGCGCGGACGAGTGCGCCGATTCGTCCCGAAGCGGCTTGTTCCACCTTCGGAAGGATACTCTGTCCTTGAAGAATGGGCCGACGAGATTGACGGAAGGATCGGTGCCTTGTTGGAGCCGGGGGCGCACCGCTTTCATGAACATCAACACAACCCTTCGAAATCCCGTTGTTCGAGGCAGTTCTGCCGGTAATTGCCGATGACCGCTCGGGTCATGTCGTTCCGGGCTTGCAACGGGATGCAACGCTTCGTATTGATGATGTGCTTCATGGGGACCCTTGAGAAAACAGCGCGGCCAAAGGGCGAGGAACC
>JAYOEU010000229.1:0-6010 GCA_038116915.1 Alphaproteobacteria bacterium | reverse complement strand
TGTTCCAGTGGCCGGGCATGGGGCTGATGTTCCTGCAGGCGATCCAGAACGTGGACATCCCGATCATGGCGGCCTACCTGATCATGATCGCCTTCTTCTTCGTGGCGATAAATCTGATCGTCGACATGCTCTATTACGTTGTCGATCCGCGGCTGCGGGTGGATGCCACCAAGGCGCACGGTCATGGCTGAGGCGCCGGCGGGCCACCCGCCCACTGTCTGGACCCGCTTTCTTGAAAGCGACATCCTCTACAGCTTCACCCGCTCGCCGGTGACCGTTGTCGCCGCCGCCGTGACCGCGCTCTTCATTCTTTCGGCGATTTTCGCTCCCTTCGTGGCGCCGCATAATCCCTTCGATCTCGCCTCGATCGATCTGCTGGACTCGAACCTGCCCCCCATGTGGCTGGACGGCGGCGACCCGCGCTACATTCTCGGCACCGACGATCAGGGGCGCGGCATCCTCTCAACGATCATCTACGGGTCGCGGATATCGCTTCTGATCGGCTTCGCGAGCGTGCTCCTGGCGACGGTTCTGGGGGTTGGCCTCGGTCTGCTCTCCGGTTTCGTCGGCGGCGTGGTCGACGCCTTCATCATGCGGGTCGCCGAGATCCAGTTGAGTTTTCCGGTGATCCTGACCGCCTTGCTGATCGACGGTGTGATCCGGGGCGTCCTCAATGTCGAGAAATCCGGAGAGCTCGCCTACTGGATCCTGATCCTGTCGATCGGCATATCGAACTGGGTGCAGTTCGCCCGGACCGTGCGCGGCTCCACCCTCGTCGAGCGCAACAAGGAATACGTTCAGGCGGCCCAGGTGATCGGCATTCATCCGACGCTGATCGTGCTGCGCCATATTTTGCCGAACGTGATGGGGCCGGTGCTGGTGATCGCGACGATTCAGCTCGCCGTGGCGATCCTGTCCGAGGCGACGCTGTCCTTCCTCGGTGTCGGCATGCCGCCGACCGAGCCGTCGCTCGGCACCCTGATCCAGATCGGCAACGACTATCTGTTCTCGGGCGAGTGGTGGATGGTGATTTTCCCGGGTGCCGCGCTGGCGGTCCTCGTGCTCGCCGTCAATCTGTTGGGCGACTGGCTGCGCGACGCCCTCAATCCGAAGTTGAGATGACGGCCGATGGCGGGCGAGCACCTTCTCGAAGTCAGAAACCTCAAGGTCGAGTTCCCGACCCGGCGCGGCGTGCTGACCGCGGTCGACGATATCTCGCTGCATATCGATCCCGGCGAGGTGCTGGGCGTGGTGGGGGAATCGGGCGCCGGAAAATCGATGACCGGGGCCGCCATCATCGGCCTGCTGGAGCCGCCGGGCAGGATTGCCGGCGGCGAGATCCTGCTGGAGGGACGCCGGATCGACGATCTGCCGTACGAGCGGATGCGCCGGGTCCGGGGCCGCGAGATCGGCGCGATCTTCCAGGATCCGCTGACCAGCCTCAATCCGCTCTATTCCGTCGGGGAGCAGCTGGTCGAAACCATCCAGACCCACACCGATATGAGCCATGCCCAGGCGTTGGCTCGGGCGGTGGAACTGCTGGGCGAGGTCGGCATTCCGGCGCCGGAACGCCGGGTGGAACACTATCCGCACCAGTTCTCCGGCGGCATGCGCCAGCGGGTGGTGATCGCGCTCGCCCTGTGCGTGAACCCGAAGCTGATCATCGCGGATGAGCCGACGACGGCGCTCGACGTGTCGATCCAGGCCCAGATCATCGCGCTTCTGAAACGGCTTTGCCGCGAGCATGGGACGGCGGTGATGCTGGTCACCCATGACATGGGGGTGATCGCCGAGACCGCGGACCGTGTCGCGGTAATGTATGCCGGCCGCATCGCCGAGGTCGGCCCCGTCCGCCAGGTGATCCAAAGCCCGAAGCATCCCTACACGGTCGGACTGATGGGCTCCATCCCGAGCATCGGACAAGGCGAAGGGCGGCTGACCCAGATCGAGGGCGCGATGCCGAGGCTGACCGCGATTCCCAAGGGCTGTGCCTTCAATCCCCGTTGCACGCGGACCGTGGAGCGCTGTTTCACGGACCGCCCCGAACTGGTCGCGGCCGAGGCGACGAAAGTCGCCTGCTGGCATCACGCCAAGGCATTGGCCGATGTCTGACAGGGCAGCGGCATCGACGGGCGGGGCCCGCGAGACGGTGATGCAGGTCAAGGGCCTGGCGCGCTACTTCGACGTTTCGCCGCCGTTTCTCAACCGCCTGGTCGAGGGGCAGCCGAGGCAGATCCTGAAGGCCGTCGACGGCATCGATTTAGAGATCGCCAAGGGCGAGACCTTCTCTATCGTCGGCGAGTCCGGTTGTGGGAAGTCGACGGTCGCGCGCCTGATTGTCGGTCTTTACCGCCCCAGCGCCGGATCGATCGCCTTCGAGGGCCGCGATATCGCCGGGCTCTCCCGCGCCGAGATGGCTCCGCTCCGGCGCCGGCTGCAGATGATCTTCCAGGACCCGTACGCCTCGCTCAACCCGCGCTGGCGGGTCCGGGACATCGTCGCCGAACCGCTCCGGGCCTTCGGATTGGAGACCACGTCGGCGGGGATCGAGCGCCGGGTCACCGAGCTGCTGTCCTTCGTCAAGCTCGCCGCCGCGGATGGAGCGAAGTATCCGCATGAGTTCTCCGGCGGTCAGCGCCAGCGGATCTCCATTGCGCGGGCGCTTGCCAGCCAGCCGGACTTTCTGGTCTGCGACGAGCCGACCTCGGCGCTCGACGTGTCGGTTCAGGCGCAGATCCTGAACCTGATGAAGGATCTGCAACGCGAGTTCGGGCTGACCTACCTGTTCATCAGCCATAATCTCGCGGTGGTCAGCCACGTCTCCGACCGGGTGGGCGTCATGTATCTCGGCCGGCTGGTCGAGGTGGCGCAGGCGCGCACGCTGTTCAGCGCGCCGAGGCATCCCTATACCCGCATGCTGCTGGACACCATTCCCGACCTGTCGATGAGCGGGCGCGACCGCACGCCGGTGGCGGGCGAGGTACCGAACCCGATCACGCCGCCGCCGGGTTGCACCTTCCATCCCCGCTGTCCCTTCGCGAACGAGAGGTGTCGGGCTGAAATTCCGTTGCCGATCACGACACGGGATGGTTCCATCGTCACCTGTCACGGCGTCGAGGAAGGCCGGGTGACCGAGGGACCGGTCGTGCCTGGCCGGTGATACGACTGGAGTGTTCCGAAAATGACCAGTGCCGCCCAGAACGAGTTGATGACCCGGGTCGGGCCGGGCACGCCAGCGGGGGCGTTGCTGCGCCGGTACTGGCAACCGATCGCGTTGTCCGACGAACTGAAGGGCAAGCGCCCGGTGCGGCCGGTCACGGTGTTCGGCGAGAATCTTGTGCTGTTCCGGGACGAAGCGGGGCGGCTCGGGCTGATCGCCCGCAACTGCGCGCACCGGGGCGCCGATCTCTGCTACGGCCGGCTGGAGGATGGCGGGCTGCGCTGTCCGTTCCATGGCTGGCTGTTCGATGTGAACGGCAAATGCCTCGAGACACCGGCCGAACCGCTGGACAGCACCCTGCACAAGCGGGTCCGCCACGCCGCCTATCCGGTGATCGAGAAGAACGGCATGATCTTCGGCTATCTGGGTGAGGGCGAGCCGCCGGCGCTTCCGAATCTCGACTGCCTGGCGGCGCCCGAAAGCCACAGCTTCGCCTTCAAGGGCTTCGTCGATTGCAACTGGCTGCAGGTGTTGGAAGTCGGCATGGACCCGGCGCATGCCTCGTATCTGCACCGCTTTCTCGAGGACGAAGACGCGAGCAAGGGTTATGGCCAGCAGTTCCGCGACGATGTGGACAATATCCCGACCACGCGGTTGATGCGGGACTATGCGCGGCCCGAGATAAGGGTGGAGGAGACCGACTTCGGCCAGAAGGTCACGACGCTCAGAAATCTCGACAATCGCGGCATGCATGTGCGGATAACCAACGCGATCTTCCCGACCGCGATACTGATCCCGATGAGTAGGGAGATGACGGTCACCCAGTGGCATGTGCCGATCGATGATGTCCGCTGCTACTGGTACGCGATGTTCACCAGCTTCGGCGCGCCGGTCGATCACGATCTCATGCGGTCGCAGCGCCTGGAGCTCTATGAGCTGCCGGACTACATCCCGCGTGTCGGCAAGGCGACCGACTATGGCTACGACCCGGACGAGCAGCGGACCGGCACCTATACAGGCATGGGCCGCGACATCAATGTGCATGACCAATGGGCGGTGGAGTCCCAGGGCGCGATCCAGGACCGGACCACCGAGACCCTGGGCACCAGCGATGTGGTGATTTCCGCCTACCGCAAGCGGCTGGTGAGCGAGATCCGGGCGCATCAGAAGGGCAAGGCCGCGCCGGTCAAGGCCGATCACGCCCTGCCGGTCGCCATCGACGTGATCGCTCCGGCGGAGGACTGGATGCAGATCGGCGCCGAACGGGACCTGGCGCGCCGCCGGGGCTCGGACTGGGCCTCGGCCTTGCTGTCCTGAACGCGAACGGACACGGCATGACGCGCGCGGGCAGCATCGGGCGGGACGGCTTTATCGCGAAATACGGCCTCTGGACCGAAGAGCAGGCCGAAGCCGGGGCTCGGGTCCTTGCCCAGGCGAACGAGCTCGGGCTGGAGACCGTCAGGCTCGCCTTTGCCGATCAGCACGGGTTGCTGCGCGGCAAGACGCTGATGATCGGCGAGCTCGAAGGCGCCTTTGCGTCGGGCTGCACCATGACCACCAGCCTGCTGCTGAAGGACACCTCGCACCGCACGGTCTTCCCGATCTGGACCTCCGGAGCCGGGGTCGGCGCGCCCGAACTGACTGGCGCGCCGGACTTCGTCATGGTTCCGGACCCCTCGACGTTTCGAGTGCTGCCCTGGTCGGGCAAGACCGGCTGGATGCTCTCGGACATGTACTATCCCGACGGCCGGCCGGTGCCGTTCTCCAGCCGCCGGATCTGCCAGGACGCGTCGGACCGTCTCGCCGAGGCGGGGTACGATTTCCTGTCCGGCATCGAGATCGAGTTCCATCTGTTCAAGTTGGAGGACCGCAAGCTTCGGCCCGAGCAGTCAGGCATGCCGGGCGAGCCGCCGGATGTGAGCCCGTTGGCGCACGGCTTTCAGTATCTGGCGGAATTCCGAATGGACGAGGTCGAGCCGGTGGTCGACCTGATCCGCCGAGACATCACCGCGATGGGCTTGCCTCTGCGCACCGTCGAGGTCGAGTTCGGGCCGAGCCAGGTTGAATTCACCTTTGCGCCGCTGCCGGGGATCGAGAGCGCCGATCTTATGGTTCTGTTCCGCTCGGCCGCCAAGCAGATCTGCCGGCGCCACGGCTATCACGCCACCTTCATGTGCCGTCCGGCCTTCCAAAACTTCTTCTCCAGCGGCTGGCATCTGCATCAGTCGCTGGTGGACCGGCGGACCGGAGCAAACGCATTCACGCCGGCACGGGACGACGTTCTGCTGTCGGAGATTGGAGAGGCCTATGTCGCGGGACTGTTGGAGCATGCGGCGGCGTCCTGTCTGCTGACCACGCCAACCATCAACGGCTACAAGCGGTTCCGTCCGCAGTCGCTCGCGCCGGACCGGATCCTGTGGGCGAGAGACAACCGCGGTGCGATGATCCGGGCGCTCGGCGGTCCGGGCGATGCCGGAACCAGGGTCGAGAACCGGGTCGGCGAGTCGGCGGCAAATCCGCATCTCTATCTCGCCTCGCAGATGATCAGCGGCCTCGACGGGATAAAGCGCGGCCTCAAGCCGCCGCCGCCCGCCGATACGCCCTACACGACCAATGCGCCCGCCCTGCCGCGCAGTCTGATGGACGCGATGGCCGCGTTCCGCGCCAGTTCGTTCTATCGCGATAGTTTGGGCGATGGTTTCGTCGACTATCTTCTCGCCATCAAGGAAGGCGAGGTCTCGCGGTACCTGTCCGAGGTCACGGATTGGGAACAACGCGAGTATTTCGAAATCTTCTAGAGCGGGTTCAAGGAACATGGAATCGTAGATAGGGGATTCCCACGGCTCTCGA
>JAYOEU010000228.1:0-6013 GCA_038116915.1 Alphaproteobacteria bacterium | reverse complement strand
GGGTGACCGGCCGGGTCCAGCGCGAAGGCCGGGTGATCCACGTGGTGGTCGAGCATCTAGATGACCTGACCGGGCGCCTCGCCGAACTGACCGAGGGCGGCCTGGACGAGGCGGGTTTCAAGGGCGCGATCGCCAATGCCGACGAGGTCCGCCGCCCGGGCCGCGACCCAAGAGAGCCCGAGGGCCGTTCCGCCCGCCCGGCGTCGCCGCGGCCGGGAGCCCGCGCCAAACCCCTGCCGGCCCCGCAACCGGCCCGCACCCACCCCCGAAATGTCCGGACCGACCTGCGGGTGGTAAGCCGGGACTTTCACTAGGAGGATGGCGAGCCGGGCCTGCTCAAGCCCAGTGGGATGATGAGGATCGGCCTTTACAGCGAGACCGCGCGCCGGCCGGTGGTTCGGGCGCGGGAATTGCGTGACGCGATGGACACGCTCAGCCTCGAGTTTCTGGGCTTCGATCTGCCGAGCTTGACCCTCACGCGCTACCGCGAGCGCTTCGCCGAGGCCCCCGAGGGACTTGATCTCGCGAACTGGGAGACCTTCGAATCCGAAAACCCGAGTTGCTTCGGGTCCATGTACCGATTGCGGGCGCGCCGCCGCCGGTAGACTTGCGAAGACCATGGCGATTTTCCAGAGATCGCTATAGGCTGTTGTCACGGACCGCCACCGATAAATCCTCAAGCCGGACAATTGGAGACCAAGATGGCCGTAGAAACCGCCAGTCAGAGCGCCGCCGCGGCCGCTCAGCGCCAACGCGCGATCTATAACGATCCGGAAAACTTCTTCGACTGGTCCTGGCCCGAGGTCCCCCGCCATCAGTTTCTGGCGGAGCGCGACCGCGCCTACGATCCCGACGGGCCGAGCGGCCTGATCCCGCTGGATATTTCGGATGTCCTGAAGACCCCGTATCCGGCGACGGTGCCGGCGATCCTGGCGCGCTATGTCAAGGTCCGCGCGGGCGAGGAGGTCAGCCATAGCTTCGTCGCGTCCGGCGAGGTCTATTACGTGCTGGACGGCAGGGGGATCAGCACCAATGGCGACGACCGGGTGGAGTGGGGCGCCGGGGACGTTTTCTGCTTTCCCGGCGGCAACGAGACGACGCATGCGGCAGCGACCGCGGCAATTCTGTTCTGTGTGACCAATGAGCCTCTGCTGGCGTTCGAGAATCTCCGGGCTCCGGCTCCGGGACAGGCCCGCACCGAAACCGCGCATTGGCCGCACGGCTCGATCGAGGACCATCTCCAGCGGATCTACCAGCGGCCCAAGACGGCGGAGACCTCGGGCGTGTCGATCCAGTTCTCGACCCCCGCCACGGCACCGAGCCGCAACACCATCCCGATGATCAATACCGCGATCAACACGCTCGAGTCCGGCGGCGACCAGCGCCCGCACCGGCATAACGGGGCGGCGATCACGCTCGCGATCGAGGGCGAGGGCATTCACTCGATGATCGAGGATCAGAAGGTGCCGTGGGTGACCGGCGCGGCGCAGATCACGCCGGGCGCGGAGCTGCACTCGCATCACAACCGCGGCAACCGCCGGATGCGCAGTTTCGTGGTGCAGGACGAGGGTCTGCATTTCTATCTCCGGACCGCCGGCTTCAGCTGGGAGTGATCACCTTCGCCCACGCCGGCGCCTGGATTTGACCGCATGCTCTTCCTTGAAGGTTTTTCGATCGGCGATTTCGCCGCGCTGCTGATTTTCGTGACCTCTTGGAGCGGTTACGAATGGTACAGCACGCATGGACCAAGAGCGGGGGGCAACACCTCGGCCCATATGAACCAATGGCGTGGCCATTGGATGCGGACGGCGATCACCAGGGAGAACCGCATCGGCGACCTGCAGATCATCCAGGCAATGACCGGCAATTCGGCGTTCCTCGCCTCGACGGCGATTTTCGTGACCGCCGGCATCGCGGCGGTGATCGGCTCGACGGACCAGGTGATCGAGATTCTCAACGGCTATGAGTTTCTCGCCGAAACCTCGCGCAACCGGTTCGGCCTTAAGCTCGCCTTGATCGCCTTCATCTTCGTCAACGCCTTCTTCCGGCTCGCCTGGTCGATGCGCCTGCACAGCAATGCGGCCGTCGTGCTGGGAGCGATCCCGCAACCGCCTGATATCGTCGACCGCGTAAAGGCCGAGAAGCAGGCGACGGTGGCCGCGGAACTCTGCAATCTGGCCGCCAAGCACTATCAGGGCGGCACCCATGCCTACTATTTCGGTTTCGCGGCCTGTGCCTGGTTCGCGCATCCCTTGGCACTGGTGATTGCGGGGCTCTGGGTCGTTGCAATCCTGTACCGGCGGGAGTTTCTCTCGCGGGCAAACGCTGCTTTGTCTCGGGTTACGGACTGAACACCGCTGGTGAGAGCGTGACCTCCAGGACCTCGGTCCCGTCCGCGCGGCTGCCGAGCTTCGGGCCCGGACCCGGCGGCAGCGCCGCCGAATCTCCCGCACGAAGCTCGCGCGACGTGGTGTCGGAGAGGGTGAGGGATACCGCTCCACGGACAACGAATAAGAATCGGAAACCATCGGTTCGCGGAATTTCAACTGAAACCCGTGCCGCGGACAGGCGATGCACGGCGACCCCGGCGAGACCGTCCGTCGCGGCGGCAATCCCGAGATCCTTGGTGTCATGACCGGGGCAGGACCCGGACTCCCAGTCGGCCTCGACGGCCACGTGCCGAACAAAGCGCTGTCCGGCCCAGGTCCGATCCGTCGCAACCCGCGGCGACGGCAGGGTCAGGGCATGCTCGGCATGGGTGGCGTGAAGGGCCGGGCAACCGATTTCTATGACCTCCAGACCGTCGGAGGCTTCCAGCACCCGGTGGCGGATTCCCGGCGGCTGCAGCACGCAGTCGTCGGGTTGCATCACGAAGGGCTCGCCCTGATCCTCATAGACGACCCTTACCCATCCGCGATGGCAATAGATCATCTGGAAGCGGACATCGTGGTGATGAACATAGTCCGGAACCGGCCCGCCGACCGGAATCCGGATGTGCGATGCCACCACGTGGCCGTTCCAGCGTCCTGGCAGGAGATCGCGGTAGTGCATGCCGGCCCGCCCGACATTCCAGGCGCCGCCCGCGGCATTGTCCCGTTCGATCACAAGGTCCGGGCACACCGGGTCGGTAAGGTCCGGAATTTCATGCGTCGCCAGCAGGATGCGGGTTCCGTTCGGCGCTATGATCTCATTCTCGGCCTCATCCGGGAGCGCCGCGCGCGGCAGGCGCAAGGTCGCGGGAGCCGCGTTGACACCGCGTTCAAGACGCAAGCGCAGCCCATGACCGCTGATCACCGCGACGGTCGGATCGTCGGCGGGAAAGATCATCTCGAGACGAAAGCCGAGCCGGATGCGAAAGAAATCGATCGTGGCGTCGAGATCGTCGCAAGGCTGGACCAGCGAGGCGGTATCCGACATGCCGGCCGCCCCGGTCATCGCCTTGTATCCGCATCATGGTTATTGGCCGATCCGGGGTTCCGCGATTGTTGCTGCCGCGCTCGGGCCGTAAAGTGGCGCTGACCAACGGATTGAATCGGAGTGTTCTTCATGCGCAATTCCTTACGCGAGAGACTGAACGACGGCAAGGTCAGCGCCGGGATTCTGACGTGCATGCCCAGTGTGACCATGGCCCAGGCTTTGGCCAATATGGGTTTCGACTGGATGTTCATCGACATGGAGCATGGGCCGATCGACATCGCCTCGGCCCACGCCATGATCACGGCGAGCAGCGGGACGAACTGCGCGCCCGTCGTCCGGGTGATGGAGCCGAGCATCAGCTACACCAAACCGATCCTGGACGCCGGGGCCATGGGGATCATCTTCCCGATGATCACCTCCAAGGCGCTGGCCGAGGATGCGGTCAAGGCCGTTCGCTATCCCCCGCATGGCGAGCGCGGCTGGGGGCCGTTCTTCGCGCCGATGCGTTGGGGCAACGGCGATCCGCTGGAATATTACAAGGCATCCGGCGACATCGTGATCATCGCGCTGATCGAGCACATCACCGCCGTCGACAACATCAAGGAGATCCTCGAAGTCGCCGGCATCGACGTGTTCCTGATCGCGCCGATGGATCTTGCCGCCAGCATGGGGCATGTCGGCGACCGCGACCATCCCGACGTGCAGGCGGCGATATCCAGGGCCGAGGCGGCGATCAAGGGAGCCGGCCGGAACATGGGCGCGCTCTGCCTTTCCGCCGAGGAGGGTAACGAGAAGATCGCAAGGGGCTACAAGGTCCTGCTGATGGGCTTCGACATGCTGCTCCTGAATATCGGAGCGGAGTCGATGCTGAATGGTCTGAAGCGTTAGCAGGGAGGACGCGATGCAACTTTCCAACGCTCAGATCCAGGAGTATCGAGAAAAGGGTTGGATCCTGCTGCCCGGCCTGCTTTCCGCCGGGGAGCGCGCGGTGCTTGAGGCTGCCGCCTTCGACGTGCTGGAGCGGCGCGGCCCGGAGGTCGCGCGCGAGGAGGACGGCTCCCCCCATGTCTGCTGGGGCATGCATCTGTTCGATGAGCGGCTCGGAGCGCTGACCCGGCATCCCAAGGTGCTGAAGCCGGTGGAACAGTTGCTCGGCCAGAAGGTGTTCGTCCATCAGTCCCGCATCAACATCAAGCAGCAGAACGGCTCGATCGTCGAGTGGCACCAGGATTGGGGCACCTATCACCGGGTCGACGGCATTCCCGAACCGCGCGGGATCATGATCGGGATCTTCCTCGACGATGTCCGCTCGGTGAACGCGCCGGTCCTGGCCATTCCGGGCTCGCACAAGAACGGATTGGTCTCCGAGGCTGTGATCGACGACGCGGTGCCCGACCACGAGGGGGCCGCGAAGTATCGCTTCGACATCACGCCCGAGACCATGAAACGTCTTGTCGACGAGAATGGTCTGGAGGCGATCGAGGGGCCTGCGGGATCGGTCCTGCTGATGAATATGGCGGTGGTGCACGGCTCCAGCGTCAACATCTCGCCCCTGCGCCGGTTGCTGCTCTATGTGAATGTCAGCGCGGTCGATAATCGCGGGGAGACCTTCACCCGTCCGGAATACTACGCCGCCCGCGACTTCGCGCCGCTGCAGCCGTTGGGCGAGGATTGTCTGACGGCCTACAGGTGAAGGGTGCGGTTGAGAATCCGGTTCGGATCGTTTCTGGCGTCTCTACGGGACCGCGTTGCCCGGGGTCACCGCCATTGCGCGGGGGGCGGGCAAGCGCTATATACGGTCAAGCATAACGCTTGCTCCGGACCACCGCCATGCTCGACCCTTTTGGACGTCATATCGACTATCTCCGCGTCTCGGTGACGGACCGCTGCGATTTCCGGTGCGTCTACTGCATGTCGGAGAACATGACGTTCCTGCCGAAGCGCGATGTGCTGAGCCTGGAGGAACTGGAACGCCTGTGCGGGGCCTTTGTCTCGCTCGGAGTCAGGAAACTCCGCCTGACCGGCGGCGAGCCGCTGGTTCGCAAGAACATCATGAGCCTGTTTCGCGGCCTTTCCGCGCACCTGAAAACCGGGGCGCTGGAGGAACTGACCCTGACAACCAACGGCAGCCAGCTCGGCCGGTTCGCGGGTGAGCTTGCCGATTGCGGGGTTCGGCGGCTGAACGTGTCGATCGATACGCTGGACGAACAGAAATTCAAGGACATCACCCGGTGGGGCCGTCTCGATCAGGTGATGGACGGGCTCGCGGCGGCGGACGCGGCGGGTCTCAAGGTCAAGATCAACGCGGTGGCGCTACGCGGGGTCAATGACGAGGAACTCGGCGACATGCTGCTGTGGTGCGGCGAGCGCGGCTATGACATGACCATCATAGAAGTGATGCCGATGGGCGAGATCGGCGGCGATGCGCGGCTCGACCAGTATCTGCCGCTCTCCATGGTGCGCTCGAAGCTCGCCGAACGGTTCACGCTGAGCGATATCGACTACAAGACCGGCGGACCGGCACGCTATGTCGAGGTGAAGGAAACCGGCGGCCGTCTCGGCTTCATCACGCCGCTGACCCATAATTTCTGCGAGA
>JAYOEU010000227.1:0-6109 GCA_038116915.1 Alphaproteobacteria bacterium | reverse complement strand
GTCATAGTGAAATGAATGGGCGTCTAATACCGTGTATGAGCCGCCCCATCAAGGATGGCGGTCGTGATGCTCGCTTCGATCTTTCGATCGACAGGTCGTCAATAACGGCAATGTTCCGGCCGATCGCGACAGGAATATCCACCGCGCCAAAGCGGATGCAAGGGCTTGTGGCAAGAAGCGTTAAGCGCGTGTCTAACCGCCCACCGCCGCTTTTACCGCAACGTCGAGCTTGTCGACCAGTTCGGTGATCTGGGCATCCTCGATGATGAAGGGCGGCGCGATCAGCACATGGTCTCCGGCACGCCCATCGACAGTCCCGCCCATGGGATAGCAGACGAGCCCGGCCTCCAAGGCCGCCTTTTTCACCTTGCCGTTGACTCCAAGTGCCGGATCGAACGGCATCTTGGTCTCGCGGTCGGCAACGAATTCGAGGGCCTGGAACAGCCCGCGCCCCCGGATATCGCCGACATGGGGGTTCTGGCCAAATCGTTCATTCAATGCCGCCGTCAACTTGACGCCCTGTGCCTTGACCCGGCTCAGGAGCCCCCGGTTCAGGACAGCCGAAACCACCGCCCGGCCGGCGGCACAGGCGACCGGATGGCTGAGATAGGTGTGACCGTGCTGAAAGAAGCCGGAGCCGTCGGCGATGGTCTGATAGATCTCCGACGTGCAGAGCATGCCGCCGATCGGCTGATAGCCCGCGCCGAGACCCTTGGCAATGCAGACGATATCCGGCGCGATGCCGTCCTGCTCGCAGGCGAACAGGGTGCCGGTCCGGCCCATGCCGCACATCACCTCGTCCAGGATCAGCAACACGCCATGGGTGTCGCAGATCTCGCGGATGCGCTTGAAGTATCCCGGCGCTGGGACCAGGGCTCCGGCAGTCGCGCCGACCACCGGCTCGGCCATGAAGGCCATGACGTTCTCGGGTCCGAGCCGCTGGATTTCTGCCTCGAGGAGATCGGCGGCGCGGCGGCCGTATTCCTCAAGGCTCTCGCCCTCCTCGCGCAGCCGGTACTCGTAGCACGGGTCGATATGGGTGACGTCGATCAGCAGCGGACGGAAGGGTTCGCGCCGCAATTCGTTCCCGCCGGCTGAGAGCGCCCCGAGCGTGTTGCCGTGATAGCTCTGACGTCTCGCGATCAGGTGGCGGCGCTGCGGCTCCCCCCGCTCGACATGGTATTGCCGCGCCAGCTTGATCGCCGCCTCGTTCGCTTCCGAGCCGCCGGAGACCAGGTAAACCCGGTCGAGCGTGCCCGGCGCGTTCCCGATGAGAAGATCCGCCAGATCTTCGGCGGGTTGGTTGGTGAAGAAACCGGTATGCGCAAAGGCGAGTTCGTCGAGCTGCGCCTTGATGGCGGCGGTCACTTCCGGATCACCATGACCGAGACAGGACACAGCCGCCCCACCGGAGCCGTCGAGATAGCGTTTGCCGCTGCTGTCGATCAGATAGCAGCCCTCGCCGCCGACGGCGAGCGGTGTGGACGCTTTGGTATGACGCGGAAAGATATGCGACATCGCTCGGCTCCCACCGGTTCGGCGGTTTCGTCGTTCAAGACCCGAAGATCACCTTCGGCAGCCATGTCGCCATGCCCGGGAACACGGCGAGAATCACCAGCATGCCGACCTGGATCGCCACGAAGGGAATAATGCCTTTGTAGATCATCCCGGTGGTCACCTCCGGCGGCGCCACGCCTCGCAGATAGAACAAAGCGAACCCGAATGGCGGAGTCAGGAACGAGGTCTGCAGGTTGACCGCTATCATGATACCGAGCCAGACCGGATCGAGATCCATCTTCAGGAGGATCGGCGCGACGATCGGTACCACGACGAAGGTGATCTCAATGAAATCCAGGAAAAAGCCCAGAATGAACATCACCAGCATCACGACAAAGACCGCGCCGACGGTGCCGCCCGGCAGACCGACGAGAATGTCGTGGACGATGTCGTCGCCACCAAATCCGCGGAACACCAGCGAGAAAAGCTGCGCGCCGATGACGATGCCGAAGACCATGGCGCTGATGCGGATGGTCTGGTGGTTGACCTCACGCAGGGTACCGTCCTTGTACACCCGCATCAGACACACCAGGACACCCCAAGTCGCGCCGACACAGGCAATCGCGGCGGCCCAGATGGCTGCCCATTCGACACCGCTGATAACATCGCGCGCCACCCGCAGATCGAAGTTGCCGACCAAGACCAGCAGCGCGACGATCGAGGCAACGCCGACATAGATCGGCAGGCCCTTGTCCGGCGCCAGGCGATGGCCGCCCAGCAGCGTCGCCCCCATCGCGCCGACGGCCGCCGCCTCGGTCGGCGTCGCGATACCCACGAGGATCGAGCCCAGCACCGCGACGATCAGGACCGCCGGCGCCACCAGCGCGTGCAGCACCCGGTTGAAAAGGCTACCGCCCTCGCCGTCCGTCAGTTCCTCGCGCGGGATCGCCGGCCCCATGGACGGCTTCACCGCGCAGACCACTCCCGTATACAGCGCATAAAGCCCGACCAGAACCAGACCCGGGATCAGGGCGCCCGCGAACAGGTCGCCGACGGAGACCGGGTCCGGAGACCAGTTGCCCAACGACCGCTGCGCTTCCTGATGCGCGTTGGAAATCTGGTCACCCAGCACAACCAGCACGATCGACGGAGGAATGATCTGCCCCAAGGTGCCCGAGGCCGCAATCACGCCTGTCGCCAGCTGAGGATTGTAGCCGCGCCTCAGCATGGTCGGCAGGGATAAGAGGCCCATGGTCACCACGGTGGCGCCGACGATGCCGGTGGACGCCGCGAGCAAGGCCCCGACCACACAGACGGAGATACCAAGACCGCCGCTCATTCTTCCGAACAAGGCGCCCATGGTGTCGAGCAACTCCTCGGCGACCTTGGATCGCTCAAGCATCACGCCCATGAAGACGAAAAGCGGCACCGCGATCAGCACCTCGTTGGTCATCACGCCGAAAATGCGGTTCGGCAGGACCCCGAAGAAAGACAGCGAGAAAACATCGAAGAAATAGCCGATCAACCCGAAGATCATCGAGGCGCCGGCGAGAGTGAAGGAAACCGGAAAACCGAGCATCAGCGAGCCGCAGACGCCGATCACCATAAGGGTGACCATTATTTCATGCGGCGTCATAGTCCGTGCTCCTGTTCGCCGTCATCGCCGGCAAGGCCCCCGTCTATTCCGGCAAGCGTGAACCAGCACTTGATCGCCAGCGACACGCCCTGGATCGCCAACCCCCCCGCGAAGATCAGCATGCAGGACTTGAGAAGATAGACGCCCTGAATTCCGCTCACTTCCACCGAGCCTTCGCGTACCGCCCAGGCCGCAGCGACATAGGGCCACGAGACCCACCAAATCATCACGCATAGCGGCAACAGGATGAATATCACGCCAAAGAGGTCGATCTTGGCCTTGGCGATGGGCCCGACATTTCCGTAAAGGATATCGACCCGCACATGCCCGTTATGCAGAAGCGTATATCCCGCGGCCACCAGGAAAACGATCGAGTGCATGTACCAGATCGACTCCTGCATCGTCAGCACGCTCAGCCCGAAGACGTAGCGCATGATCACGACGACGACCTGAATCAGCACCATGCCCAGCGCCAGCCAGGCGATCACCCGGCCGATGCTCTCGTTGATGGCGTCGATGCCGCGCGCGAGCGACGCGAGAGCCCGCATGATACCGTCCCCCACTACAGAACCTGTGAAAACCCAACAAGAAGGCCCGCGCCGGCAGTCACGCGGCGCGGGCGTCCTCGTTAACCGCCGTGATCAGGCCTTGCCGTACTTGAACGGAAGCGCCCGGGCGTTCATGTAGCCCTGGAGGCCGATCTTCGACCATCCGATCGCGGTCTGACGGAAGGCACGGTAGCTTTCCCAGATCTCCTTGGTGGAGGCATCGGTGGCGCCGACCTGCTCGACAACCTCGCCAGACACCCGGCCAAGCTCGGTCAGCAGATCATCCGGATACTTCTGCATCTCGACGCCGTGCTGGGTAATCAGCTTCTGCAGCGCTCCGGGGCTCGCGCCGTCATACTCGGCCGTCTGGATGAAGCATTCGGCCTGCAGCACCGCCTCGATGGTCGCCTTGTCCTCGGCGGACAGACCATCCCAGAACTTCTGGTTGACCGCGTAGCTGCCCATCGTGCCCGGCTCATGGAAGCCCGGCCAGTGGTAGTTCTTGACGACCTTGTAGAAGCCGAAGGCCAGGTCATGCCAGGGGCCGACCCATTCCGCGCCGTCGATCGCGCCGGACTGCAGCGCCGGGAACACCTCGCCGCCGGGCAAGTTGACCACCGCGACGCCGAGCGCACGCAGCACCTCGCCGCCAAGACCCGGCATGCGAAACTTCACGCCCTTGAAATCGTCGAGCTTGGTGATCTTCTTGTTGAGCCAGCCACCCATCTGGGTACCGGTGGACGGACCGATGAACGGCTTCATGCCGAACTGGGCATGCAGCTTGTCCCAGAGTTGCTGACCGCCGCCATAGTGAATCCAGGCGTACTGTTCCGCCGGGGTCATGCCGAACGGCACGGCGGTGAAGAAGTTGAACGCCTGGGACTTGCTGGGGAAATAGTACTCGGCCGAGAAATACATCTCGGCGTTGCCCTGCGAGACGGCATCGAAGACACCGAAGGCGGGAACCAGCTCACCGGCGTTGAAGACCTTGACCGTGACCCGGCCGCCGGTGGCGGCGGTGATCCGCTCGGCAACGCGGTTCGCCGAAGTTCCGAGACCCGGGAAGTTCTTCGGGAACGACGTGACGAGTTTCAGTTCTTTGTTGCCTTGCGAGATCGCCGGCGTGGCGAGCCCCGTGGCGGCGGCCACGCCGGCGGCACCGGCGATGGCGGCATTCTGGATAAAGGCGCGACGTTTCATGGATTTACTCCTCCCTCGATGCGTCTGGAGCAACGCATGTTCAAGCCGGACCTCGGGAGAATAGAGCCACTTTCGGGCCGTGCGCTTCCCCCGGAGCACGACACTGCAGGGAGCTTAGACGGCGCCAGACAAGCGCGCAACATGACAAGCGTGTGACCCTGGGTGGGCGAATTGGTTCATCAAGCTATTCTGTGTCGTCACTCCGTATCGAGTGCACTGCTGTCGGGTTTGAAGCCAAAGATTATCCGCTTTTCAACAGTCATCCCGCACCTGATGCGGGATCGACGCCTGAAGTACGTCAATGTGACGTGCGGTTAATCATTTTGATCATTGTTACCGTTGGGCATTTTCCGTAGTCGCCTTCCACGATCCGGCACCATCCAAAGCTGCAGGCTTCGGCCCCGCATCAAGTGCGGGGCGACGGATTCTCAAGAGAGATTATCTTACCCGTAGCTCTTCGACATCCCGTCAGCCGGATCGGCGAAGGCGGAGTAAGGCGGATACGGGTAGCGCAGACCGTTCTTGGCCAGATGCTTCATGCCCTCGACGCCGCGCACGAATTCGTCCGGCGGGCAGGCCATGAGAAGTTCGTCATCGGCGACACCGCCATAGCGTCGCTCGGCATAGCAGGGCAGCGCCAGGCTAGTCTCGCGGGTCGACAGGGCCCGGCCCCAACTGTCGGCACAGGCGCTCTCGCCGGTGATGGTGAAGTCGTAGCGGCGGTAGTTGTGATACTGCAGCCCGTTGATAAACAGGATCATCTGTCCCGGCGAGGCGTAGAAAAGGCAGATATCCGGCGGATCGAGCCGGCCGGAACGCAGCGGCGAGGCCGCGAGACCGGAATAGCGTCCGGCCTTGACCCTCGGCATCTGCGCCTGATGCGCGGCCGCGGCAGTCTGATTGCCGAACCAGACGCCGGTCATCTTCTCGCCGGACCCGACGTCTTCCGGAATCGGCTCAAGTCCGATATTGGCGCCGCAGCTCGATCCGGGCCGCAGATTGTCCTGGACGATACCGAGGGTGAAGCCGGCGGTGCGGACCTGGGTTACGAGCTGGCAGGTGGTGAAGAACTTGCCGTCGGTTGGTGTGCGCAGCCCCTGGATCTTGCGCATCTCATCGGCATCCTCGAACAGCTTCATGCCGAAGGGAAACGTGCGGATCTTGATCAGGCTCGCCAGATCCTCGGCGGCGGTTTTGATCTCTTCGGCACCGGGCATATCGGTCTTCG
>JAYOEU010000226.1:0-6147 GCA_038116915.1 Alphaproteobacteria bacterium | reverse complement strand
TCTATCCGGTCCCGTTTCCGGAAACCCCCGTCACGCCTCGCGTGTCCCGGGTCGCGGAATTAGCAGTACGCGGGTTGGGTGGGCGGGGCAAGGGGGATGGTCGATCTGAACGAGCACTTGTTTCAGCGCCCCATCCCGTCGCGCCGGCGAAAGCCGGGGCTCTTGGCAAGCGATGGTTGAGCCCCTGTTTTCACAGGGGCGACGGGGAAATGTCGCGAAGATCGCGATACTCTACCCCCTCAAACCTCCGGATCGTCGAACGGGTTGCGGCCCTCGCGGTCCTCGACCTCGAGGACCCAGAGGTCGGGGTCGTATTTGGCCTGGCGCTCGATATAGGCGTCGGCGTCGGCCTCGCTGACCGCGCCCTCGCCGGTGGCGCGCAGCCAGGCGAGGCGGCCATCCTCCATGCGGATCTGGCTCAGCACCGCGCAGCCGCGCTCGAACCCGTTGATCTTGATATAGACCGCGCCGGCGTCGGGATCGCCACGCCGGGTCACCATGGCGGGCACCGCGCGCTGGGAGCAGAGCCGGGTTCCGGCCTGGACCAGAAGCTTGGATTTGAGGCGGGCCTCGCTCATGCGTCGAGATAGCGCGTGCGTATATGGCGCAGGAAGGCTTGTTCGTCGAGCGGCTTGCCGGTGGCTTTTTTCAGCACCGAATCGGTGTCGTGATAACTGCCCCACCGATGCACATTCTTGCGCAGCCAGGCGAGCAGGGGCGCGAAATCACCGCGCGCGACATTCTCGTCGCGGTCCGGCAACGCCTTGCCGGCGGCGGCGTAGAGTTGAGCCGCGGCCAGGGCGCCCATCGTGTAGGTCGGGAAATAGCCGAAAGCGCCGTCATACCAATGGATATCCTGCAAACAGCCGCGTCGGTCATCCGGCGGGCGGATACCCAGGGTCTTCTCCATGCCGTCATTCCAGGCGCCAGGCAGATCGGCGACCGGGAGATCCCCGGAAAGCAGCGCCCGCTCAAGCCGGTAGCGCAGCATGACATGAAACGGATAGGTGACCTCATCCGCCTCGACCCTGATGAAGCTCCGCGCGACCCGGGTTGCGCCGCGATAGAGGGCCGCCGGTGACCACCCACTGCCCTTGACCCCGAAGGACTTCCTGAGCATCGGCGCCAGATGATCGAAAAACGGACGCGAGCGGGCCGCCTGCATCTCCATGAGCAGGGACTGGCTTTCGTGCAGGGTCATACCGCGCGCGGAGCCGACCGGCTGACCCCGCCATTTCTTGGGCAAGCCCCGTTCGTACAGCGCGTGGCCGGTCTCATGGATCACGCCCATCAGGCTTCCGGACCAATCGGCGGTATCATAGCGGGTGGTGATCCGAACATCGTCGGGCACGCCGCCGGAAAAGGGATGCGCGCTGATATCCAGGCGGCCGTGCTCGAACTCGAATCCGAGGGTCGCCATCACCTTGAGGCCGAGCGCGCGCTGCCGGTCCTCGGAAATCTCTGTTTCCACCGACCCGGACGCCCGCCCCGCCTGACGCTCCAGGACCAGCGGCAACAGACCGGCAAGCGCGGGCTCAAGGCGTCCGAAAAGCGCGTCGATCGCCTCTGAAGACCCGTCCGGCTCGAACTGGTCAAGAAGCGCGTCATAGGGGGATTTGCCCAAGGCCTCGGCCTTCACCTCGGCGACCTCGCGCACCAGCCGGACCAGCGCGTCGAGCGGCTTCGCGACGGATTTGAACCGGGACGCCGGGCGCGCCGTCAGCCATGCCGTCTCGCACGCCGCCGCCGCGCGTGACCGGGCGTCGACCAAGGCACTGGTCAAGGCGGTGGCATGCGCGTGTTCCCGGCGCATTTCGCGCAGATTGGCGGCTTCCCACGCGCCCAGCGGAAGCGTTACCGCACTCGCCAGCAAATCCTCCATGTCCGGGGCCGTGACCGCCTCGTGCCGCAGAACCCGGAGCGTCGCCATCTGCTCGGCGCGCGCAAGCCCGCCGCCCTTGGGCATAACGGTCTGCTGATCCCACGACAGGACGGACATTGCGTCTTCAAGCGCCGCGATCCGCCGAAACCGCTCACATAGCCGGTCATAGGAGGACCGATCCCGATTTGTCGTCATGATGTTCCGGAAGCTCCGTCCGCCTCGTCTTCGGGGCGCCGGAAATGGTAGATCACATAGATGACCAACAGGGTTCCGGCCGTCAGGAACCAGGTTACGGCATATTGCAGGTGCTCGTTGCGGACTGAGAGCTCGGCGCTGGCGCCGATCGGTAGAGTGTAGGGTCCCGGTGGCCGGATTGCGTCGACGTAATAGTCGGCGACGGGAACGATGTCGCGATGCGCCGCCATCTGGTGGGTATCGACATACAGCCAGACTTCATTCTTCGGCTCGTTGTCCGGAACGAACGTCCCCCGGCGCTTGTCCTCGCGCACGATACCTTCGACAGTGACCAGGCCCTCGACCTGGGTTTCGGGCCGTTTCGTCGGATCACGGAGTTTTTCCGGCACCCAGCCGCGATTGACGAGGATGATCCGGTCGTCGCTCAGCAGAAGCGGGGTGAGAACGTGAAAACCGGCATTGCCCTCGAAGGGGCGGCCCGTCATCAGAAGCTCTTTCTGGTGCTGAAAGACCCCGGTGAGCGTGACACGGCGGTACTGCCATTCCGCCATGTTTTCGATTTTCGCGGGAGCTTCGACCGCAGGCATCGCCATGCGGGTATCGAAAGTTTCGATCAGTTCATTCTTCCAACGCAGACGCTCGACCTGCCAGGCGCCAAGCCCGATCAGCACAATCAGAGCCGGGACGGTAAACAGGGTCGGCCAGAGGGTCGGTCGAAAGCGGCGCCCAGAAAACATTTCCGGTTGGGTCCTTGTTATCCGCGAAAGGCCGGCGGTGAGCCGGTTTTATTGGCCCGGGGGGCGATGGAGAAACTGCAGAGCCACCATGATCGCCTTGAGGGGACGCAGAAGCCCGAGCGTACCGCCAAGAACGACAATTGACCAGAGAATCGCATGCACCCAAAGAGGGGGTTCAAGCGAGGCCTCCATCCACAAGGCCAACGGCACGACGATGGCTCCAAGGATGAAGATAATGAAGATCGCCGGGCCGTCGCCGCTATCCTCCGCGGAAAGGTCCAGTCCGCACACCTCGCAGGTTTGCCGAACCGTCAGAAAACCCTGGAAGAGGGATCCCTGTCCGCATCTCGGGCAGCGGCACGCCAGACCAGTCGAGAAGGGCGAAAGCGGCGGAAAGTACTGCCCTCGGTCGGGGCTGCCGCGCGACGGCCCCTGTTCCACGATCTACCGCCCGCCCCACCAGTAAATGCAGATGAACAGGAACAGCCAGACGACATCAACGAAATGCCAGTACCAGGCCGCGGCCTCGAAACCGAAATGATGGTCCGGCTTGAAGTGCCCCGCCCGGGCGCGGAACCAGCAGACGATCAGGAAGCAGGTTCCGACCAGCACGTGGAAGCCGTGGAAGCCGGTCGCCATATAGAAGGTCGAGGAATAGATCCCGTCCTTGAAACCAAACGATGCATGCACGTACTCGTAGGCCTGCAGCGCGGTAAAGGCGGCGCCCAGGATGATCGTGATTCCGAGCCCGGTAATCAGGTTCTTACGGTCATTCTTGAGCAATGCCGCGTGCGCCCATGTCACCGTGCAGCCCGACAACAACAGGATCATGGTATTGATCAGTGGAATGTCGAAGGCTTCAAACGGCTCCACATCCGCCGGCGGCCAAACGCCGGTATCCGGATAAAGCGAGGAATCGAAGAACGCCCAGAAGAAGGCCAGGAAGAACATCACCTCGGAGGCAATGAACAGGATCATGCCGTAGCGCATGCCCAACTGGACGATCGGCGTGTGGTGGCCCTGATGCTCGGCCTCCTTGATCACGTCACGCCACCACATGAACATTGTGAACAGGATCGACAGAAAGCCGACCGTCATGATCGGCGCGCCATAGGCCATCTCATGCATGAACATGATGGCGCCGATGGCCGTCACGAAACCGGCCATGGCTCCGACCGCGGGCCAGGGGCTCGGTTCCACCAGATGATAGGAGTGACTGTGTCCGCCGCTCATAGCTTCCTCTTTCCTTCAACGACCGCTTCGGCGGCCCCCAAAACAATACCTCAATTCGTGCTCCGGTCCACCGTATTGACGCCGCGCGCGGTGCCTTTCGCCAGACCGGCCTGTTCGATTCGCTTCGCCGCCGACTGATCCTCGGCGCGGAAGAATGTGTAGGAGAGGGTGATCGTCGTCACATCCTCGAGATTCGGATCCTCAATGATCGAGGGGTCAATGAAGAAGGTGACGGGCATGTCGACGGTCTGACCGGGTTTCAGAACCTGCTCGGTGAAGCAGAAACAGTCGATCTTATTGAAATACTGACCCGCCTTGTCCGGCGTTACGTTGAACGTCGCCGTGCCGACGATGGTCTCGGCGCCGCGGTTCTCGGCCCGGTAGTGCGCCAACGCGTTTTCACCGACCTTCAGATCCACCGACTTTTGCGCCGGGTGGAATGCCCAGTCGAGTGCAGGATTGACGTTCGAATCAAACCGGATCCGGATCACCCGGTCGACCACAGTCGCCGATTCGGCCTTGGCGACCTGTGTGGTGCCGCCATAGCCGGTCACCCGGCAGAAGATTTCGTATAGCGGAACCGAGGCATAGGCCATTCCGCCCATTCCAGCGACGAAAACGCCCAAAAGCGCAAGAGTTCGGAAATTGCGACGGCTACCGCCCATCATTTGAACATCCGGATGATGGTGATCAGGTAGAAAAGCGCGCAGAACGAGAAAATCGCCAGCAGCACCGCCAGATTGCGCCCACGTTTGGCGCGCAGCATATCGGCGGCGCGGACCGGACGTGATTCGGTTTCGTTCGGCTCGCTCATCACACTCATGACCCGAACCACGCCTGGACGGGCATTTCCGCCACTCGATCAACAATCATCGCCAGGAATATCAGGAACAGATAGAGGATGGAGAACCCGAACAACCACTTGCAGTTGCGGTCCGAGGCATCCCGCCAGACCTTCCAGGCACCATGCACGAACAGCGCACCAAGCGCCGCCGCCGAGACACCGTAAAGCAACCCGACCGTTCCCAAGACCGTCGGCGCAAGCCCAAGGGGTGCCAGCAACAGGCTGTAGAGCAGGATCTGTTTTTGGGTCTCCCGCCGTCCCGCCACCACCGGCAGCATCGGTACGCCTGCGGCTTCATAGTCACCGCTGCGGTACAGGGACAGCGCCCAGAAATGCGGCGGCGTCCAGAAGAAGATGATCGCGAACAGGGTCAGCGATTCCACGCTGACGGTTCCCGATACCGCGGCCCATCCGATCATCGGCGGAAAGGCGCCCGCCGCTCCGCCAATCACGATGTTCTGGGGCGTGCGGCGCTTGAGCCACATGGTGTAGACGAAGACATAGAAGCCAATGGTCAGCGCCAGCAACCCGGCCGCAAGCCAGTTCACCGCGAGCCCCATGACCATGACCGACCCGCCAGCCAGCACGACGCCGAAGGTCAAGGCCTCGTCGGCTCCGACGCGGCCCGCCGGGATCGGCCGGCCGCGGGTGCGCGTCATCACCGCGTCGATATCGCGGTCGTACCACATGTTGATCGCGCCCGAGGCGCCGGCGCCGACCGCGATGCAGAGTATCGCTATCGACTCGAGAACCGGATGCAGGGATCCCGGCGCCAGATAAAGTCCGACGAAACCGGTAAACACCACCAGCGACATCACCCTCGGCTTCAGCAGCCGGGTGAAGTCGACGAGCGCCGCCGAGACGGAACCGGCGGCTCCCGCCGCCGGTTGTGCGCCGATCGAGGTGTCGGACACGATCGTGGTTCCTCCTTGCTCAGCCGGCCACCGGATCACTTGATCCGCGGCAGATCCTCGTAGGTGTGGAACGGCGGCGGCGAGGACAGGGTCCACTCCAGAGTCGTCGCCCCCTCACCCCATTCATTGTCCGGCGCCTGACGCTTGGCCATGAAGGCCTCCAGCACCATGATCACGAAAACCACCGTGCCAAGTCCGGCGATATAGGCCCCGTAGGATGCCACCTGGTTCCAGCCGTGCAGCGCCTCGGGATAGTCGATGTAGCGGCGCGGCATGCCGGCGAGGCCGAGGAAATGCATCGGGAAGAAGGTCAGGTTCACGCCTATGAAGGTCAGCCAGAAA
>JAYOEU010000225.1:0-6168 GCA_038116915.1 Alphaproteobacteria bacterium | reverse complement strand
ACGGCCTGCACGCGGCTGCCGCGCATGCCGACGCAGGCGCCGACCGGATCGATGCTGCCATCGTAGGAGATGACGCCGATCTTCGCCCGGCTGCCCGGATCCCGCGCCACCGCCTTGATCTCGATGATGCCGTCATAGATCTCCGGCACTTCCTGGCGGAACAGTCCCTTCATGAACTCGGGATGGGTCCGGGACAGGAAAATCTGCGGGCCGCGCGGTTCCTCGCGGACATCGAAGATATAGGCCCTGACGCGGTCGCCGTTGCGGAACGACTCGCGCGGGAGCAGCTCGTCCCGCCGCAGAACCGCTTCGGCCCGGCCCAGGTCGACGGTGACATTGCCGAACTCGACGCGCTTGACGATGCCGTTGACGATCTCGCCGGTGCGGTCCTTGAACTCCTCGTACTGACGGGAGCGCTCGGCCTCGCGGACCTTTTGAACGATCACCTGTTTGGCGGTCTGGGCCGCGATCCGGCCGAAATCGATCGGCGGCAGCGGGTCAACGATGAAATCCCCGAGCGCCAGCGCCGGATCGCGCTTCTGAGCCTGCGCGAGGGTGATCTGGGTGATGTCGTCCTCGACTTCCTCGACCACTTCGGTACATCTGACCAGCCGGATTTCGCCGGTTTGACGATCGATCGACGCCCGGATGTCGTGCTCCTGGCCGTATTTCGAGCGGCCAGCCTTCTGGATCGCCTGTTCCATTGCCTCCAGAACCTCGTCGCGGTCGATGCCCTTTTCGCGCGCGACGACGTCGGCAACCTGAATAAGTTCGATTTTCGGGAAAGTTGCTGTTTCCATCACCACTGTCCGGCTTGCCTTGTCCGTTGAACCTATAATTTGCCCGCGAGACTGGCCTTGATCAGATCGTCCGTCAGAACCAGTTTCGCCGCCTTGATTTCCGAATAGGGAATGGTGACCCCATCGTCCTGGGTGTCGATTTCGACGCGTTCCTGTCCATCAACACCGCGAATGGTTCCCCGCAGGCGTTTGCGGCCATCGATCACGCGATGCAGATCGATCTTCGCCTCGAAACCGGAAAACCGTTGAAAATCATCGAGCCGAACCAGCGGGCGATCGATACCCGGAGAACTGACCTCCAGGTTGTAGGCGCCCTGGATCGGATCCTCGACATCAAGAAGCGCCGATACCGCCCGGCTCACGGTAGCGCAATCCTCCACCGTCATTTCCGCGCGGTCGGTGCGTTCGACCATGATCTGCAGGGTACGCCGCCGGTCCCCGCTCAAGCTCGCGCGCACCATGTCGTACCCCATCGCATTGACCGAGGGGCCGATGATTTCCGCGACTTTTTCGCCCAAGACATCCGACATTAATACGCCCGCATAATCAGGATCTCCGGAGAAGTAGCCCCCGGTTCGTGCAAAAAGTTTCCCTGACAACGAACACGACGAAGTGGGCCGCTGGCCCACCAACCATAGTTCGAAATCTGATGGAAATAGAGGAGCGGACTATACTCGAAACCGAGGGCGGTTCAAGGGATTTTTCGGCTTCCCGCTGTCCCGGACAGACCTTGGCGCAACCGCTGGATTGGCCTGTTCACCCTCGCCGTTCGAATCGTAGAAAGGCCGGCGAGCGGCCCTCCCTGATTGCCTTGGCCTCATAGCGGGTCTGCGGCCAGTCCTCCGGACGCTGCCGCCAGTCCGCGGGCCGTTGCGCGCGCCAGCGCAGATCATCGCGTCCGGTGGTGCGCGCGAGCATCCATCGCTGATAGCCGGGATCGTCCGTCGCCAGCCGCAGCTCTCCGCCGGGGCGCAGAATACGGCTGAAGGTGTCCACGGTTTCATGCTGGATCACGCGGCGGTCCGCGTGGCGCCGCTTTGGCCAGGGATCCGGAAACAACACAAACAGCCGGCCGAGACAGGCGTGCGGGAGCCGGTCAAGAAACGGGCGCACATCGTCGGGAAGGATTCGGATATTCGACAGCTTCCTGTCCGCGGCGTGGCGCAGCAGGCTGGCGACGCCGTTGATATAGGGCTCGCAGCCGATGAAGCCGATGTCCGGGTTTTGCTCGGCCTGCCAGGCGAGATGTTCACCGGCTCCGAAACCGATCTCCATCCAGATGTCGCGTTTCGGCTCGCCGAACAGCGTGCGCGGATCAATCGGCGCTCCGTTGGCCGGCGGCGAAATCGTGACCGCCGGGAGCGCCTCGCGGACCAGCGCCCGCATGTTGTCGCGAAGTTTTCGCCCGTGCCGTCGCCCGCGAAACGTCGAGAGGCGTTGGCCGGATGGGTCCGCGCGGGAAACCGCCAAGATCACGTCCCGGATTGGTTCAGCCTTTCAGGTCCTTGAGCGCGTCGACGAGATCGAGTTTCTCCCACGAGAACCCGCCGTCGGCCTCCGGCGCGCGACCGAAATGGCCGTAGGCCGATGTGCGCGCGTAGATCGGCGCGCTGAGACCGAGCCGCTCCCGGATCGCCCGCGGCGAAAGATCGACGATCTGTTGCAGGTGAGCGCCGAGCTTCTCTTCGGACATCCGCCCGGTCCCGTAGGTGTCCACATAGATCGACAGCGGCTTGGCGACGCCGATCGCATAGGAGACCTGGATGGTGCATTTGTCGGCAAGCCCCGCCGCGACGACGTTCTTCGCCACCCAGCGGGCGGCGTACGCGGCGGAACGGTCGACCTTGGTCGGGTCCTTGCCGGAAAACGCTCCGCCGCCATGGGGCGCCGCGCCGCCATAGGTGTCGACGATGATCTTGCGTCCCGTCAGCCCGGCGTCGCCGTCAGGGCCGCCGATCACGAAGCGTCCGGTCGGATTCACGTAGAATTCCGCCTCCGGGCACATCCAGCCGGCGGGCAGGACCTTCTCGACAAACGGCCGGACAATCTCCCGAACCTCCTTCTGGTCCAGGTCCTCGTCATGCTGGGTTGAGATAACGACCGATGTGGCGCCGACGGGTTTGCCGTTCTCGTATCGCAGGCTGATCTGGCTTTTCGAGTCCGGGCCCAGGCCCTTGACGGCACCGGAGCGACGCGCTTCGGCCATGTCGCGCAGGATTGCGTGTGAGTAGTGAATCGGCGCGGGCATCAGGGCTTCGGTCTCGCGGCAGGCATATCCGAACATGATGCCCTGGTCGCCGGCGCCTTCATCCTTGTTGCCCGCCGCGTCGACGCCCATGGCGATGTCGGAGGACTGCTCGTGCAGAAGAATGCTGATCTCCGCGTCGCGCCAGTGGAAACCGGCCTGCTCGTAGCCGATGTCGCGCACCGCCGCGCGGACCGCATCGGTGATCACGTCATGGGTGATGCTGGACGGTCCTCTCACCTCGCCGGCGAGAACGATCCGGTTGGTGGTGGACAGGGTCTCGCACGCGACACGGCTGCCGGGATCGGCGCCGAGATAAAGATCAACGACGGTATCGGAGATGCGGTCGCAGACTTTGTCGGGATGGCCTTCGGAAACGGATTCGCTTGTAAATACATAATTTCCCTGGGCCACCGCGCGCCTCCGTAGATTTCGTTTTGCTTACGCCTGACGATTCGAAATGCCGGGGCGCGGATCCTGCGACAGGGCGTCCCGATCGGTGCCTGACACGGCCGGTCAAGGCCATTTCGAGCGCCGCTGTCATCGCCGATTTTGGCTTTCGGGGTCAAGTGAAAAGGCTTGTCGCCCAGGATATACTCAATCCTCGCTGTAATAGGCCTTCGCCAGGTTGTTCACGAGGTCGAATAGGGCGCGGCGCGCGGTCTCATCGGAAATCCGGTAGTAATTTCTGATCAACTGTATCGACTCGCGCCGGACGAGGGGATCGGTATCGCCTTCTTGAACCGTCGGTTCTTCATTGCGGGCATAAAGCTGTCCGGGAGACTGATCGCGAATTTCGTCGTTCATTCCTTCGTAAAAAAATGAGATCGGAACATCCAATACCCTGCTCAAATCGAACAGGCGGCTTGCCCCGACGCGGTTGGTGCCACGCTCATACTTCTGTACCTGCTGAAATGTCAGGCCGATGGCTTCTCCAAGCTTTTCCTGACTAAGCCCCAGCAGGGTGCGGCGCAGCCTTATCCGGGAGCCGACATGAACATCAATGGGGTTTGGCTTTCCTTGGCTGGCCATACGGCCCGATGGGCGCCGCGGTCTGGCTCCAGCGGCCATGATGTTTCCAATCGCCGAAAGTGAGGTTTGCCGAAGGATTTTAACCCATACGATCGTATGCGGTCAACTCAATTCGACTCCATTTCCGCACGAATGCTATTATATTCTATATATTCGATTAAATAATATGCCAGTTGATAGTATTATTAATATAATTAAATAAACTCCGTCACCATAGCGAGAATAAATCGTACTATTTTCGACACGCATAGGAAGATATCCGTCGGCCGTGCCCGTTTCGCCTAAGGGGATCTGTACCACCGGGTAACCGAAGGGATCGTAGATCCCCGATATTCCCGTGTTCGCCACGCGGATGAGCGGGATACCTTCCTCGATCGCGCGCATCCTGGATATTGCTAGGTGCTGGTAGGGACCGGAGCTTTTGCCGTACCAGGCGTCATTGGTCAGATTCAACAGAGCCCGCGGCGCCGGATCGCCCGCGGCTTCATTGACCTCTCCAGGAAAGATGATCTCGTAACAGATCAGCGGACTGATCAGCCCCAGCCCCGCAATTTCAAGCGGTTCCCGAGATGTCCCGGCGGCGAAATCCGTGAAGGACTGGACGACCCGGGGCAAGGACAGCCAGGACCGGAACGGGACATATTCGCCGAAGGGCACCAGATGGACCTTGTTGTATCGAGCACTGACCAGGCCGTCCGCGGTGATCGCGATCAGCGAGTTATAGGGGCGGCGGGGGCCGGAGTCGGTCACTGATGGCGCGCCGGTCACCAGGGTGCCGCCATCGGGAACGACCGCCGCGAGGGCATGGCGAAGATCGCGGTTTTGAGCAAGAAATCCCGGGACCGCGGTTTCCGGCCAGATTATTACCGTCGGCGCCGTTCCCTTCGGCAGGTCTGGCGCCCGTCTATCCGAAGTTCGCGATTTGCTGAGTTCCAAATACCGGGCGATGTGGCTGGCGCGCAGTTCCGGCGCCCACTTGTCTTTTTGCGGAATGTTGCCCTGCACCAGCCGGACCACCACGGTTTTGTCAACGGTCGCGGTAGCGGTGGCAATGCGGACCGCGCCTGCGCCCCAGATGGCCATGGGTAGAAACAGGCTTATCAACCCAATCGAGACCCGCGTCCGGCTCCGATCCCGTCGCGGTCCCCACAATAGCGCCGGTCCGACGGCGGCGATCAGCACCAGGAGGGAAAGCCCGTATGCGCCCAGTACGGACGCGCCTTGGCTCAGCTCGGGCGAGAACGAGAAGGCATAAGCCGGCAGGTTCCAGGGAAAGCCAGTGAAAAGGTGGCCGCGCGCATATTCCGCTAGGCTCCACAAAAGCGCCAACGCGGGGCCTCGGGTCCAACCCGGGGCGACGCATTTTGACAGAACGGCCATCGCCGCGGCCGGAAAGCAGGCCAGAAACATCGGCAGGCCAATCGCGGCAAGCGGGACGAAAACCGCGAACCGGTCGCTTTCGACCAGCAATGCATTCGAGATCCAATAAAGACCGGCCACATGGTAGCCGAACCCGAACTGCCATCCCTGCCAGGCGGCCCTGGTCACGCTGGTGACGGCTTCCAGGCGCCATGCCAGGACGGCGAAGGACAGCAATCCGGGAAGAAAATAAACCGGCGGCAGGGCGCTCGCCGCCAGTGCGCCCAGCGCGATGGTCAGCAACACACCACGCCAACCACCGATCGAGAGGCCCGCCCGAATCATTCGGGGGACAAGGCCGCCGCTCGGCGGGTCGCCGGATACTGTCCCCGTTGCCCGCGTTTCGTTGCCTGGCGGATCAGTTTCCAACGTCTTCCGCCGGCTCGGGCGGGCGTCGTACGCGCACTGACTTCAAGCGCCTGGGATCGGCGTCGATGATCTCGAATTCCAGACCGCTGTCGTGGCGGATTATTTCGCCCCGCTTGGCGATGCGTCCCGTGATGCTGAAGATCAGTCCGGCGACGGTATCGGCTTCCTCGCGTTCGTCCTCGCTTAGAACCGCGCCGAAAAGCTCTTCCAATTCCTCGACCGTGGCGCGGGCGTCGGCGAAGGCGCTTCTTTCGTTTTCGGCGACGATCTTCGGACCTTCGTCGACGTCGTGCTCGTCGATGA
>JAYOEU010000224.1:0-6175 GCA_038116915.1 Alphaproteobacteria bacterium | reverse complement strand
TTCCGACTTCGTGAAGGCCTTCCTTCACCTCATCAAGCTTGAACGGCTTGATGATCGCTTCGACTTTCTTCATGTGCTTGCCGATCGTGAATTGTTGGCGTCCCGAGCGGACGCGCATAAATAGCATATGCCGTGCCAAGTCCAAGGGTTAGATTTATAACGTAAAATCAAAATCTTAGATTCAGCGCTCGTCTCATTTTGCCGACCGTTGCGTCAAAAATAGGCTTTTGCCCAATTTTTGACCAATGCATTTGGTTGTTCTCTAGGCAAGGCACTCCCGGATCCGCGCCAGCGCCTTACGGATGTTTTCCGTTGAATTGGCATAGGAGAAGCGGAGATAGCCCTCGCCATGCGCGCCGAAGCTGGTGCCGGAGATCACCGCGACGCCGGCCTCCTCCAGCAGTTTCTTCTGCAGGGCGTTGGAGGTCATGCCAGTTCCCAAGATGTTCGGGAAGGCGTAGAAGGCGCCGCCGGGCTCGATGCAGGTGAAGCCAGCGATCTGGTTCAACTCGGGCACGATGACGCGCCGCCGTTCATCGAAAGCCCTGACCATCGAGGCGGGTTCGTCCTGCGGGCCCTCAAGCGCGGCGATGCCGGCGAACTGCGCCGAGGCATTGACGCAGGAATGCACGTTGACGCAGAGCTTCTCGGCATGCGCGATCACGTCCTTCGGCCAGACGCTGTAGCCGAGCCGCCAGCCGGTCATCGCGTAGGTCTTGGACCAGCCGTCAAGAATGATCAGCCGGTCGCGGATTTCCGGATAGTTCAGCAGGCTGATATGCTCGCGTCCATCATAGAGCATCTGGCCGTAGATCTCGTCGCTCATCACCGCGACATTCGGCCATTTGGCGAGGCCGGCGACCAAGGTGTCGACCTCTTCCTTGGGCACGACGCCGCCGGTCGGGTTGGCGGGGCTGTTCAGGATGATCAGCCGGGTCCGCTCGTTGATCTTCGAAAGCACGTCCTCGGCCGAGAACGCGAAGCCGTTCGATTCAAGCAGCGGGATCGGCACCGCCTTGGCGCCCGAGAACCGGATCGCCGACTCGTAGATCGGAAAGCCGGGATTGGGATATAGAATCTCGGTGCCCGGCTCGCCATAGAGCATCATCGCCAGGAACATGGTGACCTTGCCGCCGGGAACGATCAGCACTTGGCCCGGGTCGACCTCGGCTCCGAGGCGCCGGTGCAGATCGGCGGCCACCGCCTCGCGCAGTTGCGGGATCCCGTTTGCCGGCGTGTAGCCGTGATGGCCGTCCTTCAGCGCCTTGACCGCCGCCTCGACGATATGGGCCGGGGTTTTGAAGTCGGGCTGGCCGATGCCGAGGTTGATGATGTCGCGGCCCTGGGCGGCCAGCTGATTGGCTCGGGCCAGAACCTCGAAGGCGGTTTCGGTGCCGAGATGATTCATCCGGTCGGCGAGCGTGGACATCTGCTGATCCCCTGAATGGCATGCGGCTGGCGCCGCGAAGGGGCGCACCATATGGCCAAACCATCGCAACCGGAAGAGGAAGCGCGGCCCCCGCGGCTATTGGATCAAGGATAGCGCATGGAAGATGACAGCCGCGAGGATCGCCGCCGCCGGGACGGTGATCACCCAGGCCGCCACGATGGTCAGGAAATGCGAGCGCCGGACCAGCTTACGCTGACGGATTTCCTCGGGCCCCTTCGGCGCGGGGTAGAGGTTTCCGGACCGGTTGACCATGCCGATGCGCCGAAGGCTGCGCGAGGTGTAGTACTCGCGGAAGAAGCCGACGCCGAACACCGCGCCGACCGCGATATGGGTGGAGCTTACCGGCAGGCCGAGCCAGGACGCGACGATCACCGTGATGGCCGCCGACAGGGCGACGCAATAGGCCCGCATCGGGTTCATCTTGGTGATCTGATCGCCGACCATGCGCACCAGCTTGGGACCGTACAGGAACAGCCCGAGGCTGATGCCGAAAGCGCCGATCACCATGATCCAGGCGGGAACCGCGACCTTGGCGGCGATGTCATGATACTGGGCGCTGTGCAGGATCGCGGCCAGCGGTCCGATCGCGTTCGCCACGTCGTTGGCGCCATGCGCGAAGGACAAGAGGGCGGCGGAACAGATCAGCGGGATACGGAAAAGCTGGCGAAGCGAGCGGTTCCGGTTCTCCATGCCCTCGGACTGCTTCTTGATCAGCGGATGCATGATCGCCCAGACGCCGAGGAAGAATACGATGCCGACGATCGAAACCGACAGGGTGTCGGGCTTCCAGATGTGTTTCAGGCCCTTTAGGGAGAGGTAACAGGCAAAAGCGCCCGCCATGATCGCGATCAGCAGCGGCACCCAGCGCCGCGCCGCCGCGATCTTGTCTTCGCGGTAGATGATGTTCGCCTTGATGAAGAACAGGAACAGCGCCGCGATCACGCCGCCGAGAAGCGGCGAGATGACCCAGCTGGCCGCGATCGCGCCCATGGTTTTCCAGTTGACGAGGGCGAAGCCGACGGCGGCGATGCCGCCGCCCATCACCCCGCCGACCACGGCATGGGTGGTCGATACCGGCGCGCCGATGACGGTGGCGAGATTGACCCACAGCGCAGCGGCGACCAGCGCCGCCATCATCGCCCGGATGAAGATATCGCTGTCCGGCACCTTGGCCGGATCGATGATTCCCTTGGAGATCGTCGAAACCACGTCGCCGCCGGCGATAAGGGCGCCGGCGCTCTCGAAAATCGCGGCGATGATCAGAGCGGTCAGAAGCGTCATTGCCCGCGAGCCGACCGCCGGGCCGACATTGTTCGCCACATCATTGGCGCCGATGTTGAGCGCCATGTAGCCGCCGAGGATCGTGGCGAAGATGATCAGCGCCGTGTTGGCCTCGATCCCCGCCTGGACACTGGCCAGGACGCCGGCCGCGCCCAGGAACAGGACCGCCAATCCGTGGCTGACGAAACTGCCCGCCAGGGTCCGGGTCGCGGCTTCCACGTGTGTGAGTTTCGAGAGATCCTTGTCGAGAGTCGGTTTTGATGGCGCCATCAGTGCTTGTCCCTTTGGCTAAGAGAATTGTGAGCATCGAGGCGGCTGATCAGATCGGATGCCTCATCCAGGCTTTGCAGGAATGCAGCGAGACTTTTCTGCTGAACCAGTGTCCGCGCCGTCTGAAAATCACACCATTTCTGCCTGCGTTCTTTCTTTTCCGGCCATTCCAGCCGTTGTTCGGTGACGTGGAGCGGGTAAACGAAAACCCGGCAGGGCACGCGGTACCCGTGATCCGTGCGCTTTTTGTAAAGATAGTCTCCAAGCGCGATATCGCCGATGTCGCCGACCAGGCCGGCCTCCTCGGTCGCCTCGCGCGCGGCCGCGAGCCGGTAGGACATGCCGTCGACCGGCCAGCCCCGCGGCAGCAGCCAATGCCCCTTGCGCCGGGAGGTGACCAGCAGGATTTCCACACCGGTGCGCAGCACGACATAGGGCAGGGCGGCTACTTGTGTCAGGGCCTTCGTGTTTCCAAACACGTTCGGGAGCGCCTCGTGAATTGCGTTGGCGGAGTGCTCGATAATCCTCAATCCAAGCGTCCTTGGGGGAGCGCGCGCGGCAGGGAAGCCTCGGGGGTGAATGCCGCTGTCATTTCGGATTGATCGCAGATTCGTTCCCGAACGGCAACAGGGGCGGACATTCGCGATTCACGGATCGCGAAATTGCCCACTTGAGTGCCGGCCCGCGTTCAACTAATCGGTAGACAGGTTTGTCGGAGGGGCGGATGAAATCGGCGAATTCGGTGCTCGGTTCCTATGGAACCACGGTATTCGAGGTCATGTCGCGCCTCGCCATTGAATCCGGCTCGATCAACCTCGGCCAGGGCTTCCCCGACGACCGTGGGCCCGACCCGGTGTTGGAGCAGGCCGCCGGTTTCCTCTACGACCCGCCGAACCAGTATCCGCCGATGATGGGGGTGCCGGAACTGCGCCAGGCGGTCGCCGCGCATGGCAAGCGGTTCTACGGCCTCGATATCGACTGGCAGACCGAGACCATGGTCTCCACCGGCGCCACCGAGGGCTTGGCGGCGTGCTTCTTCGGGCTGATCGAACCCGGCGACGAGGTGATCCTGATCGAGCCGCTGTACGACTGCTATCTGCCGATCATCAGGCGGGCCGGCGGGATTCCCAAGCTGGTGACCATCCGGCCGCCGGACTGGTCGCTGGATCTCGGCGCCCTGCGCGCCGCGTTCTCGGAAAAGACCAAGCTGCTGCTGATCAATACCCCGCAGAACCCGGCGTCAAAGGTCTATACCCGCGCGGAACTTGAAGCGATCGCCTCATTGGTGAAGGAGTTCGACGCCATCGCCGTGTGTGACGAGGTATACGAGCACATGGCGTTCGACGGGCGCGAGCACATCCCCCTGATGACCCTGCCCGGCATGCGCGAGCGGACCATCCGCATCGGCTCGGCCGGCAAGACCTTCTCGCTCACCGGCTGGAAGGTCGGGTATCTGACGGGGCCCGAGCCGCTGATGCGCGCGGTCTCCAAGGCGCACCAGTTCCTGGTCTTCACGACCGCGCCCAATCTGCAGCGCGCGGTCGCGTTCGGACTGGGTCAGGACGATGCCTACTTCAACGGTCTGAACGACTCGATGCGGGCCAAGCGGGACCGGCTGAGCGAGGCCTTGGATAAGATCCCGGGTTTCGATCCGGCGCCGTGCCAGGGCACCTATTTCCTCTTCGTCGATATCGCCGGTACCGGCTTCGACGGGTCCGACGTGGATTTTTGCCGTCACATCACCACCGAGGCCGGGGTGACGGCGGTGCCGGTGAGCGCGTTCTATCAGGAAGGCGGCCCGCGAACCTTCATCCGCTTCTGTTTCGCGAAACGGGACGCGGTGCTGGACGAGGCGGCGGCCAAACTGGCCGCCCATTTCGGTTGACGGAACCCACGGCGTCGAGTACCTAATGCGGCCCTCGGTGGCGGGTGTAGCTCAGTTGGTTAGAGCGCCAGATTGTGATTCTGGAAGTCGTGGGTTCAAATCCCATCACTCGCCCCATTATCCCCCTTTTCGTGCCGCCTCGAAGCCGCCCAGCGCCATCCGCCGAGGCCGAGCATGAGCCACGCGATCATGAAGCCGATGCCGCCCACCGGCGCGACGGGCATGGAGATCCCGGCCAGCCGGTCGAGATAGATTGATCCCGAAAAGCACACCACGGATGCCAGGAAGAGGGCCGCGGTGACCGGCGCGATTCGCCCGGCGCGCTCCGCGAGGCTTAACGCCAAGGCCGCCGCCAAAACGTGGAACAGGTGATAGCGGACGGCCGTTTCATAGGCCGCGCGGCCGACCGCGTCGGCCCCGTCTAGGCCATGCGCGCCGAAGGCTCCGAAGCCGATCGCCGCGCAGCCGAAAATTCCAATCAATAGCCAAAGGTGTCTCAATAATATAGCCTTTTCATGACATTAAAATTAGTCCTTCATATTTAACCTTAAGATTAATTCCTCGCCTCGCCAGTGCGCTCGGCGATCATCGGCAAACCCGGTTTTCCAAATCCCGCCGGCCCACTAGGATCGCATGATCTTCTCATCCGCGCGAGCGCAGGCAAAGGGAGAGTTCGGTGCCGTTGTCCGATTGCGATGCCCTGTTGACCGTCGGCGAGATGGCGCGCGCCGACCAGCTCACGATCGAGGCGGGGATTCCAGGCATTGATCTGATGGAGGCGGCGGGCCGCGGCGTCGCGCGCTGCATCCAGCGTCGCTATGCCCCGGTCCAGGTTGCGGTCCTGTGCGGACCCGGAATGAACGGCGGGGACGGTTTCGTGGCGGCCCGGGTGCTGGCCGAGGCCGGGTGGACGGTCAGGCTCGGCCTGCTCGGGGACCCGGCGAAACTGAACGGCGACGCGGCGCTCGCGGCCCGGACCTGGAAGGGGGCGGTCGAGGCCGCGTCGGCGGGGCTTCTCGACGGCGCGGGACTGATCGTTGACGGTCTCTTCGGCGCCGGTCTCAACCGGGATCTCGAGGGGCCGGCCCTCGATCTCGTCGCCGCGATGCGTGATGCGGCGGCGTCGGGAGGAACCAGGATCGTCGCCATCGACGTTCCAAGCGGCATCGACGGCAACACCGGCCGGATCCGGGGCATCGCCGCTCCGGCCGATATGACGGTGACCTTCTTCCGCGCCAAGCCCGGCCATCTGCTGCTTCCGGGACGGGAGGCCGTGGGGGATCTGAGGG
>JAYOEU010000223.1:3070-6198 GCA_038116915.1 Alphaproteobacteria bacterium | reverse complement strand
TTATCGAAGCTTCGCAGCGCGTAAACCAGATGGTCATCTGGGAAATCCGGGATGAAGCAATGATCGTCGGAACGCCGGTCGTGACCTGGCCGGGCGCGTTCATGCGCGGACGTTTCGTGGCCTCGGCCTATCGGCAGATGAAGATCGAAGCTGCACCGATCGCGGATAATCCCGGCGACTACGCGCGGCTTGCGATCGAACTTGGACGGACTCCGGCGAAAAGAGCCGCCTTGGGAGCAGCGCTCAGACAGAGTGCCAATGAGCATCTCTTCATGGATCTGTCGGTTGCCCGGGAATACGAGCAGTTTTTCATTGCCGCGGTCGCAAGCGCCGGCCGAAACGAACTGTTGCCCGCCAAGTGGCGCCCCGTTCCGGACTCGGACGTTGCTGAAGCACCATCCGTATTTAAGCCAGACCCAACAGCCGGGCCGCGTTGCCCTTGATGATGTCGGGCCGAAGCTCGTCCTTGATGTCGATCTTCGCGAAATCGGACAGCCAACGCTCCGGCGCAATCATCGGCCAGTCGGAACCGAACAGAACTTTCTTCCTCAGGATCGAATTGCAGTAGCGCACCAGGATTTCCGGAAAGTATTTCGGCGACCAGCCGGACAGGTCGATATAGACATTCGGCTTGTGTTGGGCGACGGACAACGCCTCCTCCTGCCAAGGAAAGGACGGGTGGGCAAGGATGATCTTCATATCCGGAAAGTCGACGGCCACGTCATCCATGTACATCGGATTGGAGTATTTCAGACGCATGCCGTTGCCGCCCGGCATGCCCGAGCCGACGCCCGTCTGCCCGGTATGAAACAGGGCTATGCCGCCGCTCTCCTCGATCGCCTCATAGAGCTGATAGGCCATGCGGTCATTGGGATAGAAGCCCTGCATGGTGGGGTGGAACTTGAACCCCTTGATGCCGAAGTCCCTGATCAGGCGACGCGCCTCGCGGGCACCCATCTTGCCCTTGTGCGGATCGATCGAGGCGAAGGGGATGAGGACATCGCTGTTCTCGGCCGCCAGCGCGGCGACCTCCTCGTTTGCATATCGCCGGTAGCCGGTCTCGCGCTCGGCGTCGACCGGAAAGATCACCGCAGCGATGTTCTGCTCCCGATAATGCCGAGCGGTCTCCGGCACCGTCGGCGGATGGTCCCAGGGAGCGCGGAAATACTTCGCCATCGTTGATTGCAATTCGTCATACCCGTCATCCTCGTGGCAGCCACAGGGCTCCTCGGCATGCGTGTGGATGTCGATGGCGTGGATCTTGTCCAGATCAATCATGTGGGTTTCTCCTGGAGGCGTGCCGCGTGCGGCTCATCATTGTTGTAAAGACGCTCAAGCAGCTCGGCCCGAAGGGTGAGGACTTTCTTGAAGTTGAGATTTCCCTTGGCGGTGACCTCGCCATCGGCAAGCGAGGGCGGGGCGCTCAGAACCAATGCCCGCGCCACCCGGTTCGCCGAACCGGAGCCGCCGCCGGCATGACGCCGCAAGCGGTCGCGGATGTCGTCCAACATCCTGGGGCAGATCAATGCGCCCTCCTCCTCGCCGAGGTCATAGCCGGCGGCTTCAAGGGCGGTATAATTCGGGAAAATCAGGATGCCAACGTCCGAGCGGTCATGACCGGTCAACACCAGATCGGCGGCGATCGGCGCAAACAGGGCAAGGAGATCGGCGCGCATCGACGTGGCGCGGACCCAGGTCCCGCTCAGCAACTTGAAGTCCTCTGAAATGCGGCCGTCAAAGCGCAATCCCGCGTTCGCATTCCCGGGGTCGACGAAAGCCACGGCGTCACCGGTGATGAAAAAGCCCTCCGGATCAAAACTTTCCCTGGATTTCGCTTCGTCGCGGAAATAGCCCGACATGACGTTCGGCCCCCGGACCCGGATCTCGTGGCGGTCGCCATCGTACGCGACCAGCTTGACCTCGGTGCCAGGCAACGGCACGCCGATCACGCCGGACGACGCCACGGGCTCCTGCTGAAGCAGCACGGCCGGCGCCGTTTCGGTCAGGCCCCAGGAAGAGGTCATCAGAGGCACCTCACCCTTGACCTCCATGGCCATGCCCTCAAGGGCGCGCCAGAGGTCCTGCGGCAAGGAGGCACCAGCGTAGTAGATCAGATCCAGATCGGAGAAAAATCGCCGGCGCAAGCGGTCGTCGCGCTTCAGCGCTTCCGCCAGCATGGAGAAGCCGAGCGGCACATTGAACGCCAGGGTGCCGGTGACCAGGTTCAGGTTCTCCAGACTGCGCGCGAAGGCACCCTTCATCGGTTTGCCATCGTCAATATAAAGACTGCCGCCGTTTGCCAGCATCATGTTGAAATTGTGCGATCCGCCAAAGATATGGTTCCACGGCAACCAATCAACCAGCCGGTGTGGGCGGTCGCCGAGCAACGGCAGTGCGGCGGCCAGTTGCGCCTGGTTGACGCACATCATTTCGTGGGTGGTCGGCACCCCCTTCGGGCTGGAGGTGGAGCCCGAGGTCATGAGGATCTTGGCCACCGTGCCGGGTTTGACCGCAGCGTTGACATCCGAGAGACCGGCCTCGCTCCCAGCCTTCAACAGCGTATCGAAAGCGGTGACCCGTGCGGTCCCGGGATGGCTGGACACGATCTCGATGCCGGTCAGGGCGTCCAGCGCCAGCGCCCGGGAAAATTTTTCGCCGTCCGCGACATAGACGAGTTTCGGCTCGATAACCTGCAAGACCTCGACCAGCCGGCCATGAGCTTGCGGGATGAGGGAGTACTGCTCAGCAAGCGGCACGACCGGGACACCGACATATTGGCATGCCAACGCCAGGAGGCCGTGGTCAACCCCATTGCCGGAAAGCACGACGACCGGGGTGGCGTTGGTCAATCCACGCTCCAACAGGCCCGCCGCCAGGGCGCGGACTTTCTGCAGGGCGGATCGATAGTTTTCCTCGCGCCAACCGGCGCCGCTTCGCTCGGCGAGGAACGTCCGGGCCGGGGCATCGTCGGCCCAGCGGTGCAGCCAGTCCGTTGTCCTCGTCGCGACCGGCCCGAGATCCAACTTAGAGCGCAGCAGGATCGATCCGTCGGGGCACAGGTCGCGCTCGACCGAGTGGCGGCGAAAGTTTGCCGTCCGAATGATTTCAGATCCTTTCATCTTGCCCGC
>JAYOEU010000223.1:1976-3060 GCA_038116915.1 Alphaproteobacteria bacterium | reverse complement strand
ACAGCCGCCCGGTCCGCGTCACCGACAATGGCAAGCAAGGCATTTTCCGCCGTCTGGTTCGACGCAATCGCCTTCTCGCACAGCCGGCGTCCTGCGAGCGTCGCCCGCAAGGCGTAGGCCCGGCGATCGCTGGGGACCCGGTCGCGTACGATCAGTTCCCGATCTTCGAGCTCGTCTATGATGACCACGAGGTTCGGACGTTCGATATCCAGCGCATCCGCCAGTTGCGACTGACGCAAGCCGGGATTCTCGACGATCAGGACAAGCGCCGAATAAGTGATCATTCTGAGACCGAACGGCTCCAGAGCGCGCGCGAGATCAGAGCTGATCACGTTGAAGGCGCGCTTCAGATGATATCCGAGGAACCGCCGAAGATTTTCGTCCGTCACCGACGCCGCTTGAGGGAGTTCCGGACCCGTGTTCGGCTTGATCATGGTTTGCCCAAACCTCCACTGCAGCTTTTCCGAGACGATGCCGAGGCCGGCGGTCGCCTGGAGAATTGATCGGAAAACTTGATCTCCGAACGCCCTTGCGCCACTTCGAGCCGGCCGGCGCTGCCGATAACGGCTGCGTTCGCAATTGCGATCCGCGCCGTAAGGCCCTTAAACATATTATCTATAATAGTTATAGTTTATCATTAACTCGTCAATAACAATTCGCTTGCCCCTACCCTCTCGCGAGGACGCCATCGACGTTTGATATGCTACGGGACAAGCCGCGAAATCGGACAAAATTCCGGCGCTGATACCCAGCCCAAGCGCCGATCAGGAGAATGTTGCGATGCAGGACACGATACTGTTCAGTTACCCAGAAGCGTCGCATCTGTCGGGCCAAGGGGATTGGCTTGGTTCCACGCTTTTCGATCTGTTGAAGGCCCCAACCGAGACGTTCATGCGGGGACAAGACCGGTTGACGGGATCGTCGAATCTGACGCCCGGATCTTGCGAAAAGAAATTTCACGTGCATGCGGCAATTCTGGAAATGCAATATAGTGCATAACAAATTTGCTCGAAAATACTTAATATATTGATTTCAATGGATAATGATCTTTGAGATGCTTGGGCTTTTGAATTTACAGCGGGCA
>JAYOEU010000223.1:0-1966 GCA_038116915.1 Alphaproteobacteria bacterium | reverse complement strand
GAGTATCGGCACTGGCGCGTCGACTATGACGGCCCGGTTGCAACCCTTTTCATGGACGTGGATGAAGACGGCGGCCTGTTCGAAGGGTACCAGTTGAAGCTGAATTCTTACGATCTGGGCGTTGATATCGAGCTGGCCGACATCGTTCAACGCCTGCGCTTCGAGCACCCGGAAGTCGGGGCCGTGGTCCTGCGGTCCGGTAAGGACAACGTGTTTTGCGCCGGGGCGAACATCCGCATGCTTGGCGGCGCGACCCACGCGCACAAGGTGAATTTCTGCAAGTTCACCAACGAAACCCGCAACACTTTCGAGGCGGCCGGCTCGGAATCCGGTCAGCACTATCTTGCCGCCGTGAAAGGCGCGTGCGCGGGCGGAGGCTACGAGTTGGCGCTCGCTTGCGACGAAATCATCATGACCGACGATGGCTCGACATCCGTCGCCTTGCCGGAAGTGCCGCTCCTCGCGGTCCTGCCAGGCACGGGCGGCCTCACGCGCGTGACCGACAAGCGCAAGGTGCGCCGCGACCTGGCGGATGTGTTCTGCTCCATCGAGGAGGGCGTACGTGGTCAAAAGGCCGTGGACTGGCGTCTGGTCGATCAGGTGGTTCCTCGCACCCGGTTCGATGAGGCCGTGACGGACCGCGCCAAGACATTCGCGGCGAAGGCTGACGCCTCCGCCAAGGGGATCCCTCTCAGCCCCATCCAACGGGAATTCCACGCCGACGGGTCGGTCAGCTATTCCCTGGTTCAGGTGCAGATCGACCGGGACAAGGGAGTTGCGGCGATCGCGATTTCCGGTCCGGATACGAAGGCGCCGGACAACACGGCCGCCTTGCATGCCGAGGGCGCGGCGAGCTGGTCGCTTCGCCTCGCCCGGGAGTTGGATGATGCGATCCTGCATCTGCGGCTGAACGAGTTGGAACTGGGTGTGATCACATTCACCAGCGAGGGCAGTAGCGAAAGGGTGTTGGCCCACGAGAAACTGTTGCTCGACACGCGCGAGCGAGACTGGCTGGCCAGGGAAATCCTGCTGTACTGGAAACGGGTTCTGAAGCGCATCGACATGACATCCCGCTCCCTGGTCGCGCTGATCGAGAACGGCTCCTGCTTCGCTGGTTTTCTGGCGGAAATCACCTTCGCCTGTGATCGGTCCTATATGATGAAAGACGAGTTCGAAGGCGACAACCGTCCCCCCGCGACACTTACCATGAGCGCGGGCAACTTCGGTCCCTTCCCGATGAGCAATGGGCTGACGCGCCTTGCGACCCGCTTCCTCGGAGAGCCGGAACGCGTCGATGCGGCGTCCACAAGTCAGAATGAGCCGCTGGAGGCCGAACAAGCCGACGCGCTGGGTCTCGTAACTTTTGCCTATGACGATATCGACTGGGAAGACGAGGTGCGGATCTTCCTCGAGGAACGCTCCAGCTTCTCGCCCGATGCGATGACCGCCATGGAGGCAAATCTGCGGTTTGCCGGGCCCGAAACGATGGAAACCCGCATCTTCGGGCGGCTAACCGCCTGGCAGAATTGGATATTCCAACGCCCGAACGCGGTTGGCGAGACCGGCGCCTTGCAGCGCTATGGCACGGGCCAGCGCGGTGTTTTCGATATGCGGCGCGTCTGACCCGCGGCCAAGACATGACGGGAGGCCAGCGGTGACCGGTCCCAAGCCCGCGTCTACACCGTTGCCGGCTCGTGACCCAGTATTTCACACAAGGCCGGATAGACAACTTGCCTGGTGAAACGCAAATGTGTCCGTCGTCAGATTAATTGGGACAGGAAGTGTAGTTCCATAACGGAGGCTCTGGCTCTTGTTGGTTGATGCTATGCCGCTTGGCGCAGGTGCGCCAAGCGTCGTTTTTTCATGGTGTCTTGCTTGATGCGTCTCCTTTTCTCGATGATGGCCTGATCTCGGCCGAAGTAGACGTCGGCCGGCGCAAGGTTGCCGAGGCTCTCATGGTACCGGT
>JAYOEU010000222.1:0-6291 GCA_038116915.1 Alphaproteobacteria bacterium | reverse complement strand
CATGTTCGGCGACATCCTCTCGGATCTCGGGGCCGGGCTGATGGGCGGCATGGGCATGGCGCCGTCGGCCGATATCGGGCTTCGCCACGCGGTCTTCCAGCCCTGCCACGGCAGCGCGCCCGACATCGTCGGCCAAGGCAAGGCCAATCCGGTCGCCACTTTCCTGTCGGCGGCGATGATGCTGGACTGGCTCGGCCACCGCCACGGGATCGCCGAATGCGTGACGGCGGGACGGGTCTTCACCGCCGCCGTGGAAGGCGCCTTTGCCGGCGGCGGCCTCAAGCCGTTTGAACTTGGTGGCACGGACGGCACCAAGCCGATCACCGATGCCGTGGTGACCGAAATCACCTCCGGCGCGGCCCGCAAGGCGGCGGAGGGATAAGTCAGGCGGCAGTCACAAGGGAGAGAGAAGCCATGGACGCGGCGATGCACAGCTTTACGGCGGGGATTCCATTCCTGCTGACCCATTTCGCGGTTACCGCGGCGATGCTGGTGGCGGGCGTGCTGATCTATATGTGGATCACCCCGCATGACGAGATGGCGCTGATCCGCAAGGGTAACACCGCCGCCGCCGTCTCGCTCTCCGGCGCCATCGTCGGCCTGGCGATCCCGCTTTCGGTCTGCATGGCCAACAGCGCCAGCGTCTGGGATATCGTGATCTGGGGCCTGGTCACCCTGGTGCTGCAGATCGCCACCTTCAAGATCATCGATCTGTGGCTGAAGGATCTTTCCAAGCGGATCGAGGCGGGCGAGATGGGAACGTCGATCCTGCTGGTCTCGATCAAGCTCGCGGTGGCGCTGATCAATGCCGCGGCCGTGAGCTGACACCGAGTTGAATTCTCGAAGACTCCCACCGTGACTTTCACATTCCGCCGCCCTGGCGAAGGCCAGGGCTCTTGCCGTCGCCGTCGACCGATTATAACCGATTGAATGAATGATATAATTCAGGATCGGGGTGTTCTCGCCATAAGCCCTGGCCTTCGCCAGGGCGACGGGAGGTTCGAGACGGCCTGACGCGAAAAGTTTTCTGCTCGACGAAAATTGGTATGAGCCGCCGCCCGCCGCCCCGGCGGTGAGAGATCAGCTCATCACCGCCCGCACCGCCGCCTCGAGCCGGGCCGCCGTCGGCAGCAATTCGGCCTCGATCGGCGCGCTGTAGGGGATCACCACATCGGCCCTGGTGACCCGTTTGACCGGCGCCTTCAGCGCGTGAAAGCACCGCTCCGCCACAAGCCCCGCGACCTCGGCGGCGAACCCGCAGGTGCGGTTGGAATCATCAAAGATCACCAGGCGGCCGGTCTTGTTGACCGATGCCTCGAGCCCGGCCTTGTCGAGCGGCAGCAGCGACAGCGGGTCCCAGACCTCGAGCGAAATCCCGTCGGCCTTCAGTTTCTCGCCGAGCGCCACCGCCTGCAGGGCGTGCGGCCCGCCGGCGACCACCGTCACGTCGGTTCCGGCGCGGCGCACCACGCCCCGGCCGAGCGGAGCCGCGACCGGCGCTTCGGGCACCGGCCCCGAGGTGCCGTAGACGCCGACCGGCGCGAACAGGGCGACCGGATCATCCTCGGCGATCGCCGCCAGCATCAGGCCCTTGGCGTCGGCCGGGGTGGTCGGGAAGACCGTCTTGATGCCGGCATGCAGGAAATAGGGATAGGGATTGTCGGAATGCTGTCCGGCTCGCCCGCCGCCGGCCCCGGCGCCCATGATCAGAAAGGTCACCGGCAGGAACCGCTGGCCGCCCAACATATAGGGCAGCTTGGCCGCCTGATTGACCAGCTGGTCGAAGGCCGGAAAGATCAGCGAGGAGACCTGATACTCGACGATCACCCGCCCGCCGGCCAGCGCCGCGCCGGTGGCGAAGCCGGTGAACGCCGCTTCGGAGATCGGCATGTCGATCACCCGGTCGTCTCCGAACTTCTGATAGAGACCGCGGGATTCCGGCCGGATGCCGGCTCGCATATTCTCGCCGATCATGAACAGCGACGGGTCCGCCTCCATCGCCTGGAACAGCGCCTCGCGGATCGCCATCACATAGTTCAGCTCCCGGCTCATCCGTCGGTCCCCCGCGCCGGCAGCCCCGGATAGGGTCTGGCATACATGAAATCATAGGCGCTGTCGGGATCCGGGCGGCGGCTGTTGCGCGCGAAGCCGAGGCCGCCCTCGAGCTCGCTTTCGACCTCGGCGTCGACGCGGGTCCGGTCATCCGGCGACCAGACGCCCTCGGCGATCAACTGCCGCGCCAGCCGTTCGATCGGATCGCGGGCCCGCGCGGCCGCGGTTTCGGCCGCCGCCCGCTCGTCCTGCCAGGCCGGCCCGGCGGAGACGTTGTGGACCGAAAACCGGCAGGTCTCGCATTCAAGAAAGCCCGGCCCGCCGCCGTCCCGCGCCCGGCCCACCGCCCTTTCGGCGGCGGCGCGCACGGCCCGGACATCCATGCCGTCCACCGCCTCCACCGCGAGCCCGAAGCCGGCGGCGCGCTCCAGGATCGAACCCTTCAGGACCTCGCCGATCGGAGTGGTCACCGCATAGCCGTTATTCTCGCACACGAAAACCACCGGCAGGTGCAGCATCACCGCGAGGTTGAAGCTTTCCAGCAGCACGCCCTGGTTCATCGCCCCGTCGCCGAAGAACGGCACCGCCATATGGCCTTCGCCCCGGGTCTTGAACATGAATGCGGCCCCGCAGGCCATCGGCGCGCCGGCCCCGACGATGCCGTTGGCCCCGTAAATCCCGAGATCGATATCCGCGATATGCATGGAGCCGCCGCGGCCCTTGTTGTAGCCGGTCTCGCGTCCCAGCAGTTCGGCGAGCATGCGCGCCGGATCGCCGCCCTTGGCCAGGATATGGCCGTGGCCCCGGTGGGTGCTGGTGATCACATCATCGGGACCAAGCGCGGCGCAGACCCCGACCGCTACCGCTTCCTGGCCGGTATATTCATGGACCGCGCTCTGGATCTCGCCGCCGCGCACCAGGTCACCGGCCATCTCCTCGAACCGCCGCAGCAGCCGCATGCGCCGGTAGAGGGCCGGGTCGGTGTCGAGGGGGCTGGTTTCTTTACTGTCCATTCGAATGCCCGTTGAGGCTGTTAGTGCAACCAAGAATAGACCCTTCGAGACGCGGTTTCACCGCTCCTCAGGGTGAGTCTCAAAAGTTTTTGCACTCACCCTGAGGAGGCGCGGGAGCGCCGCCTCGAAGGGTCCTTTCCGGATTCTTCCACGAGCTCTAAAGCAGATCGTCCACCAGGGCGCGGTAGTGGCGCATCGCCTTCAGATGGGCTTCGGCCCCGCGTTCGGCCATGCGCTTGTGCGGCGGGCGGCCGTACCAGTTGTTCAGGGTGATGTGGCTGACCCCGGCCTTCTTCCAGAAGGCAAAATCGGCGCGCAGCTTCTCGTCGTCGCCGTCGCCGAGCGAGGTCCAGATCTCCAGCCCGACATCCTCCGGCTTGCGGCCCTCGGCGCGGATATAGCCGCGCAAGGTCTCGAAGGCCTGGAGCGCGGTGTCGTCCGGCGGATAGGCCAGCATGATCCAGCCGTCGGCGAGCTTGGCGATGCGGCGCAGCATCCGGTCGTCATGCCCGCCGAACCAGAGCGGGATTGATCTTCGGGTGGGAAGCGGATTGATGCCGGCGTCGTCGATCTCGTGATAGTCGCCCTTGAAGGTGACGTGCGGCTCGGCCCAGAGCCGGCGCATCACCGCGACCTGTTCGGCGAGCCGTCGGCCCCGGTTGGTGAAATCCTCGTTCAGCGCCTGATACTCGACCGGGTTCCAGCCGCTGCCGATGCCGAAGCGGAAACGGCCCTCGGAAAGCACGTCGAGAGAGGCCGCCTGCTTGGCGACCAGCGCCGTCTGGCGCTGCGGCAGAATCATCACCTGGGTGGAGAACTCGATCTTGGCGGTGCAGGCGGCGAGAAACCCGAACAGCACGAAGGGATCGTGAAAGAAATCCGCCGAGGTGTTGCGGTTACCCCAGTTCGGCCGGCTCGCGGCATTGACGCCGAGCACGTGGTCCGGCACCGCGATGCCGTCATAACCGAGCGCCTCCGCCTGCTGCGCGAAATCCCCGACAAACCCTGGCGCGCCGCCGGTATCGGTCAACGGCAGTGTGACACCCAGTTTTATCGTCATGATTCATCCTCGATCGGCGGTTCCAACAGGCTCGGCGGGCCGCCTCCACCCTCGCATGGTTCGCCGGCTCCGGGCAACGCGGGAGAGCGGGGCGCGTTATTCGGGGTCGGGCGGCATCAGGCGTTTCAGCGCCATCGCCAGTTCGGCGATCGGCTGGGTCTGAATGATCACCGTGCCGGGGCCGGTCACCTGGGTCAGGAACAGGCCCTCGCCGCCGAACAGCAGGTTCTTCACGCCGCGCTGGAAGCGGATGTCATAGTCGCATGTCCCGGAGAAGCCGACCAGGCAGCCGGTGTCGATGGTCAGGGTCTCGCCCGGCGCCAGGGTGCGTTCGATCAGGGTTCCGCCGGCGCCGAGAAAGGCCAGCCCGTCGCCCTCGAGCTTCTGCAGGATCAGACCCTCGCCGCCGAACAGCCCCGAGGTCAGGCGCTTGGTGAGCGCGATGCTGATTCCGACGCCCTTGGCGCTACAGAGATAGGCGTCGCGCTGGCAGAAAAACAAGCCGTCATGCTGGGTGAGATCGACCGCCTTGATCTGGCCCGGCATCGGCGAGGCGAAACACACGGTCCGCTTCTCGTCGGCGGTATTGCTGAAGAAAGGCATGAAGAAGGTCTCGCCCGAGAACTTGCGGAACAGGCCGCTCATAAGGCCGCCGGGCATTTCCGTCGACATCTCGATTCCCGGGTCCATCATCACCATGGTCCCGGCCTCGGCCTGCGCCGCCTCGCCCGGATCCAGAATGATCGTCAATAGCGGCGAGGCGTCGCCGTCGAGCCGATATTCGATGTCGTCCGCCGCCATCGCATCCTCCAAGGCTGTCGTTCGATGCCGGTCATAGCGCGGCGCGGCGGCCGCGTCACCCGGTGCCGGCGACAAATATTCTTGGCGATGACGCCGCCGTTGCAATTTGCGGCGAAAGTGATCAGGTTCCCGCCCCCGTCCGGTGCGACGGTGTGGCCGGAGGCAAGGCATGGGCACGCTGCTTGAGACATTGTTGAAGGACCGCGGGGTTCTGTTGGCCGACGGCGCCACGGGAACCAATCTCTTCGCGCTCGGCCTGCCGCATGGCGAGGCGCCGGAACTGTGGAACCTGGAGGAGCCGGGGCAGGTGCGGGCGCATTACCGTGCCTTCATCGTCGCGGGCGCGGATATCGTGCTGACCAACAGCTTCGGTGGCACCGCCAACCGGCTCAAGCTGCACGGGCTCGACGCCAGGGTGCGCGAGATCAACCGGATCGCCGCCGAGCTGCTGGGCGAGGAAATCGCGCGCGCCGAACGGCCGGTGGTGCTGGCTGGGTCCGTCGGTCCGACCGGAGATCTGTTCGCGCCTCTCGGTCCGCTCACCCATGACGACGGGGTCGCCGCCTTCGCCGAACAGATGCGCGGTCTGAAGGATGGCGGCGCGGACGTGGCCTGGATCGAGACCATGTCGTCCGAGGACGAGTTGCGCGCCGCGCTCAATGCCGCGCAACAGGTCGGGCTCAAGGCCTGCTGCACGCTGTCCTTCGATACAAATGGCCGCACGATGATGGGGCTGACCCCGGCGCGCCTCGCCGGGATCATCGCCGGACTTGACGAAAAGCCGATCGGTTACGGCGGCAATTGCGGGACCGGCGCGCCGGATCTGCTGGCGGGCCTGCTCAGCCTGCGCGGCCGGACGGCGGACGGCGACATCCTGATCGCCAAGGCGAATTGCGGGATCCCGGAATATATCGACGGAGCCATCCGTTACAACGGCACGCCGGAGCTGATGGCGGATTTCGCGACGCTGGCCCGCGACCTCGGCGCCCGGATCGTCGGCGGCTGCTGCGGCACCACGGCGGAGCATGTGCGCGCCATGCGGATGGCCCTGGAAGAGCGCGCGCCGGGCCCGGTGCCGGACCTGGCCGCGATCGTCTCGCGGGTCGGCGCGCTCACCGGCTCGACCGCCGATCTCTTCGCCGAGGGCGCGCCGGCGGCACATCCACGACGCAGCCGCCGCGGCCACCGCGCCGGAGCCTGATGCCGCCGGATCGGCCTGAACTAGGCCCTGCCTTGCGCCAGGGCGACGGTGAAGGGGAGGCGCGCCGGGTCGGAGTGGGGTCTGTCTCTGTTACACATCTGACGCGGCCGACGATGTAAGCGACGTGTAGATCTCGGTGGTCGCCGGATCAAAAAAAAGGGGGG
>JAYOEU010000221.1:0-6293 GCA_038116915.1 Alphaproteobacteria bacterium | reverse complement strand
ATGACAGTTTGAGGAGATCAATGTGATGGACCGTTCCGAGATTCTCGGCGCCATGCGTCACGGGGAAAAGCTTCAGGCGTGGGCCCCGACCTGCGTCGGGGATACGAGAGAGGATTGAACCCCCACGATCAATCCGGGATGCGATGACGCATTCCGGGAATTGTGAGCTATGATCCCGCCCCGTTGTTCCGCGTCACCCGCCATGAAAGAAGCCGCATGACCCAATCCGTTGCCCGCCTCTTGGCGGATAGCCTGGAAGCCCATGATGTCGACCAGGTTTTCTGTGTCCCCGGGGAAAGCTATATCGGGCTCACCAGCGCGCTGGTGGAGCGGAACTCGACCCGCATCATCGTCTGCCGGCACGAGGCGGGGGCGGCGTTCATGGCGGCGGCGGACGGGCGGCTTCGGGACCGGGCCGGGGTGGCGATGGTGAGCCGTGGGCCCGGCCTCGCCAACGGGCTGGTGGCGCTGCATTCCGCCTATCACGACGCGACGCCGCTGGTGATGCTGGTCGGGCAGGTGGAGCGGGCGGATTTCGGCCGCCTCGCGCTGCAGGAGCAGAATTACTCGGTGCTGCTCTCCGACATCACCAAGCTGGTGATCGAGGTGAACGAGCCGGAGATGGCGTCCGAGGCGATGGCTCGGGCCTTCCATATCGCCGAGAGCGGCACGCCGGGTCCGGTGGCGGTGATCCTGCCCGAGGATATCTTCGACGAGGAGACCGACGCGCCGGTCGACCCGCCGAGGCCCCGTGTCGCCGCCGCGCCCCGCTCGGAGGACCTTGAGGATCTGGCCGAGCGGATCGCCAAGGCGGAACGGCCGCTGATCCTGGTGGGCGGCGCGCTGATGGCCGACGCGGTGCATGACGACGCGGTCTTCGCCGATCTCAACAAGCTGGCCGAGACCTGGGTTCTCCCGATCAGCCCGACCCACCGCCGCCCGCAGCTGTTCGATGCGCGGCATCCGAATTTCGGCGGCTATATGGGCATCCGAGTGCCACCGGCGCTGATCAACGAGATGAAGAAGGCCGACCTGATGGTCGCGCTGGGCGAGCGCATGACCGACACGGTGAGCCAGTCCTACAGCTTCCCGACCGCGCCCCAGCCGCAGCTGCCCTTCGTGCATGTCTGGCCGGACCCGAACGAGGTCGGCCGGGTTTGGCGTCCCGCTCTCGGTATTCCGGCGAGCCCGCATGAAGTGATCAAGTCGCTGCTGCGCCTGGAGGTGCCGGCGGGAGCCTCCAAGCGCCAGGGCTGGGTTGACGGCCTGCATAAGATCCACCGCTCCCTGCTCGCCAAGGAGTGGGAGCCGACCGAGGACGGGGTGAATTTCGCCGCCATCGTCTGCGAGGTCGACAAGCATCTGGAGGAGGATGCGACGATCACCTCCGATGCCGGCAATTTCGGCAGCTTCTTGCACCGTTATATCGGTTTCGGCCAGAAGCAGATCTTCCTCTCCTCGGTGGTCGGCGCCATGGGCTCCGGCATGCCGATGGCGGTTGCGGCGGGCCTGCGCCGGCCCAACACCCAGGTCGTCTGTTTCATCGGCGACGGCGGCGCGCTGATGATGGGCAACGAGATCGCCACGGCCCGGCAATACGGCGTCAATCCGATCATGATCATCTCGGACAATTCCATGTACGGCACGATCGGCATGCACTCCTATGTGCGCTATCCCGAACGCGCCTTCATGGACGGCACGCGGCTGACCAATCCGGATTTCGCCGACTGGGCGCGCAGCTTCGGGGCGGAGGGGATCACCATCCGCGATGAGTCCGAGGTTGCGGAGAAGATCGCCGCCACCTTCGCGGTCAAGACCAGGCCGGTGGTCGTGCACTGCCTCACCTCGGCCATTCAGATGAGCGCCTGGCGGCGCTATACCCGCGCGGAGACCCTGCCATGAGCGCACCCGACCTGTTGAACCCGCCCCGCGTGCCGGCCGATATCGTCCGCAAGCAGATATTGACCGTGCTGACCGCCTGGGGCATGCCGCCGAGTGCCGCCGAGACCGCCTCCGAAGTGATGGTCGAGACCGATCTTCGCGGTGTCGACTCCCACGGCATCAACATGCTTCGGCAGTATGACGAGACCTTCCGGCGCGGCGCGCTCAATGTGAAGGCCGGCATCAATGTGGTGCGGGAGCGCGCGACCACCGCCCTGCTGGATGCCGATCGTGGCCTCGGGCATCCGGTCTCGGTCCACGCCATGAAGATGGCGATCGAGAAGGCGCGGGAGAACGATGTCGGCCTGGTCGCGGTGCTGAACTCGCACCATTTCGGCGCTGCCGGCTATTACGCCGAGCTTGCCGCCAGAGCCGGCATGATCGGAATCGTCACGACCTCGACGCGCGGCATCACCATGGTGCCGACTGGCGGAACCCAGCCGGTGCTCGGCACCAACCCCTGGGCCTTCGCGGCGCCGGCGGGCAAGTACCCGCCGCTGGTGCTCGATTTCGCGACCACGGTCGCGGCGGTGAACAAGGTCCGGGTCAAGCAATTGCGCGAGATCGAATTGCCCGTCGGCTGGGTCAATGACGGCGATGGCAACCCGATCACCAGCCCGGACGAGGCGCTGGCCATCTTCGCCAAGCGCGACCGGGGCGGCTTGAATCCCGTCGGCGGCGCCGGTGACACGCTGGGCGGGCACAAGGGCTTTGGGCTCGGACTGTTCTCGCACATATTCGGCGGAACCCTGCCCGGCGCGTCCTTCTCGCCGCTTAGGGTCAAGACCCAGGGGCCGAGCGACCCGGATGAGCTGGGCCACTATTTCCAGGCGATCAATCCCGAGGCCTTCCGGCCGATAGACGACTTCATCGCCGATGTTGAGACCGTCATCGAGACGGTGAAGGCGGTCGCGCCGGCGAACCCGGCGGAACCGGTGCTGGTTGCCGGCGAGCCCGAATACATGACGCGCCAGGATCGGCTGGCCAACGGCATCCCGGTGAACGACAATCTGCGCAATCTGATCCGCGGTGTCTGCGAGCGGGCGGACGTTCCCTATCTTTTCGGCAATCACTGACAGCGGGGCGGCGGACGCCCGAGGAGACAAGAAATGAAGCTGGCCTATTTCGACGATTTCAAACTGGGCGTGGTGAAGGGGGACGGCGTTGTCGATGTATCTTCCGTTGTCCAGGACATCCCGCATACCGGTCCCGGCGATCTGATGAGCGGTCTGATCGCGCGTTTTGACGACTATCGCGGCAAGCTCGAAGCGGCGGCGAAGGCCGGGACGGCGGTGCCGCTCTCCTCGGTGCGCATCCGTCCGCCCCTTCCGAAACCCGGCAATATCGACTGCATGGCCGTCAACTACATGGAAGACGGGACCCTGAAGGAAAAGCCGCTGCGCAACGGCTTTCACAAGGCCTCCAGCGCGATTATCGGTCACGGCGACACGATGGTGCTGCCGGACATCCCGGCGACGATTTTCGAGGGCGAGGCGGAACTGGCGCTGGTGATCGGCAAGCGGGCCGACAATGTGAGCGCGGCCAATGCGATGGCCCACATCTTCGGCTATCTCAACTTCATCGACGGCTCTGCCCGTGGCCTGCCGCCGGACCGCAACGTGTTCTTCCAGGTGAAGTCGCGCAAGACCTTCGCGCCGATCGGCCCTTTCCTGGTGACCGCCGACGAGATCCCCGACCCGCAGAACCTGCCGGTCAAGCTCTGGGTGAACGGTGTGGTCATGCAGGACTTCAACACCAACGACATGGCCCACAAGATTCCCGAGGTGATCGAGTTCCTGAGCTCGATCCACCCGCTGGAGCCGGGCGACCTGGTGGCGACTGGCACCAATCACCGTGGGCTGAATGCGTTCATGGACGGCGATGTTGTCGAGCTTGAGGTTCAGGGGCTGGGGCGTCTCAAGATCAACGTGAAGGATGATCTGAAGCGCACCTGGTTGCGCGAGACGCGTCTTGACCGCAAGAACCAGGGGCACGACACGCCGACGCCGCAGCTGACCGGCAAATACGCGCCGAAGGGCGGGTAAGGCCATGGCGAGCATTGATCAATTCGGACTGGATGTCGGTATCTACGGCCCGCTCGCGGAGCCCGAGACCATCACCACCCTCGCGACCTTTGCCGAGACGGCGGGGTTCGAATCGATCTGGCTCGCCGACCATGTGGTCTTCCCGGCCAAGTTCGCCTCGCGCTATCCGTTCAGCGCGTCGGGCGAGTTTCCCGCGCCGACCTCCGATCCGCTGCTGGAGCCGATTGCCGCCATGGGTGTCCTGGCGGGAGCGACAAAACGGCTGCGGATCGGCACGGCGGTGCTGATCATCCCGTACCGCAACCCGATCCTGCTTGCCCGGATGCTGATCACCATCGATCAGTTCTCCGGCGGCAGAGTGATCCTCGGCGCCGGCGTCGGCTGGCTTAGGGAGGAGTTCGAGGCGCTCGATACCTTCGACTTCGCCAGGCGCGGCAAGGTGACGGACGAGTATATCGAGATCTTCAAGGCACTCTCGGCGGGCGGCGAGGTCGGCTACCAGGGCGAGACCTATAGTTTCGAGCCGGTGCATTCGGTTCCCGGCTCGGTTCAGCGTCCGCACCCGCCGGTGCTGATCGGTGGGGTCTCGGACCCGGCGCTGCGGCGCGTGACCCGCAATGACGGCTGGCTCGCCGTCGCCTTGGGGCCGGAGGAGATGCCTGAGCGGATCGCCGCGCTGAAACGGATCTGCGGCGAGCAGGGACGGCGGTTTGACGATCTTCAGATGGTCTACAAGATCTTCATCAACCCGGGCGATCCCAAGCAGGGACCCTTCGGCGGCCGCGACATGGGCAGCGGTTCCCAGGCCCAGATCGTCGACGATCTCAAATCCATTCTCGACGCCGGTTTCGACAAGATCATCGTCCGCTACCGCGGCGACAGTGCGGCGGCCCAGACCGAACAGATGGACCGCTTCGTCAGCGATATCGTGCCTAGGTTGTGAATTTTATATGTTTTAATATGTAAAATTTTTGTCTCACATGCTTCAACAGGTGAATGTTGCATGATGCGGCAAATTTTGATATATTTTTCTATCTAAATTTCTAAATCTATATATCTTGACATGTGGATCATGCACGAGCAAATCGAAGATATCGCTAAGACCTTGAAAGCGGCTAGGCAAGCAAAAGGGCTTAGCCAACGCGAACTGGGTGAACGCGTCGGCCTTCCGCAGACCCACATCTCCAAGATCGAGCAAGGGGCAACTAACATACGACTGGCGACTTTGCTCGAAATTGCCCGGGCACTTGATTTGGAGTTGGAACTCATTCCTAGGGAGTTGACCGCTTATACAAGAGCATTCCTCCGAGGCGCCAAGCGCTCGCTTTATGGGACGCAAAAACCTATGTACAGCGTCGATGAGGAGCCGGACGATGGCTGACCTCACGACGCTCGATGTGCTGCTGCATGATCAACCAATAGGGTCTTTGACGCGCTTTGGCGGCGATAGAAACCTGTTCAGCTTTAATGACGCTTATATTGCGGACCGGTTCCGCGACACCCTGAGTCTTTCTTTCAAGGATCGCCTAGGCGAGCTCATTACGGACATCAGGCCGACGCAAACGCACTTGATGCCGTTTTTCGCGAACCTGCTGCCGGAGGGAGCACTACGCGACTACCTGGCAGCGCAGTCGAACGTCAATCCTCGGCGGGATTTCTTCCTGATTTGGGCGTTGGGGGAAGACCTCCCCGGCGCACTCACCATCCGCGCATCTGAGGGAACTGCGCTTCCAGTCCAAGAACGGGATACCGGCGAAATCACCGAACGTAATGGCATTGAAGCCGAACAGACAATGCGCTTCTCACTCGCGGGCGTTCAATTGAAGTTCTCGGCGGTGCAGGAAGCGGATGGTGGGCTAACGATACCGGTGGACGGGGTTGGCGGATCAAGGATCTTGAAATTCCCCTCGGTGAGATTTCCAAACGTGCCGGAGAACGAGTTCGCCATGATGACCCTTGCCCGAATGGTGGAGATCGATGTGCCGGAGATTTCCACGGTGCCGGTTGCCGACATAGAGGGCCTGCCGGAGGAAATGCGGGGTCTCGGCGACATGGCCTTCACAATCAAAAGGTTTGACCGGCAGGATGATGGAACCCGGGTCCATATCGAAGATTTCGCTCAGGTTTTTGGTGTGTATCCCGAAAAAAAGTACAAAAGGGCCACCTACCGCAATATCGCTGAGGTCCTTTGGGCGGAAACTGGCGAAAAGGGTATCGTGGAATTTATCAGGCGGCTCGTGTTCAACGCATTGATCGGCAACGCCGACATGCACCTGAAGAATTGGTCGCTGATCTATCATGACCGTC
>JAYOEU010000220.1:0-6325 GCA_038116915.1 Alphaproteobacteria bacterium | reverse complement strand
CGCCTCGAGGTCGGCCAGAGCTTCGTGCACGAAAGCATCATCGGCTCAACCTTCACCGGCCGGGTGGAGGGCGAATCGGCGGTCGGCAATTTCCCGGCGATCATCCCATCGGTTCAAGGCTGGGCCCGGATCACCGGGCTCAACACCATCTTCATCGACGACCGCGACCCCTACGCCCACGGCTTCGTGGTGGTTTGAATAAAAATTTGAAGATCCGATCCGGCTTAATGGTTTGCCCCGACACGTCTTCCGTCGCCCTGGCGAAGGCCAGGGCTTGTGGCGGGAACGTTCAATATCCTCGTGAATTTTCACGCTCAGGACGGCTGCAGGGAACGGCCAGAAGCGGCAGAAGCCCTGGCCTTCGCCAGGGCGACGATGTTCAAGGTGACGAATCGGAAAGGCGCGGAAAACCAAATCCGCAAAGTGTTTCGAAGTGACCCTCAGTCGGTGCGGCTGGTGACTTCGAGCAGGTGATAGCCGAACTGGGTCTTCACCGGGCCCTGCACCTCGTTCACCGGAGCGCTGAACACCACCCGGTCGAACTCGGGAACCATCATGCCGGGACCGAAGGAGCCGAGATCGCCGCCATTGGCGCTCGACGGGCAGGAGGAATGCTCCTGCGCCACGGCGCCGAAATCCTCGCCGCCGGCGATCCGGCTCTTCAATTCCTCGCAGAAGTCCTCGCTGTCCACCAGGATATGTCTCGCGGTTGCGCTGGCCATATGTCGGCTCCTTATTTTCAGGGTTCGCGGAGTGGTTGCGGGCTTGATACAGGCAGCGCGCCGGCCCGGCAACCTTTGCAGGTCCGACCGCCCGCGCCGGCTCAGACCAGACCGCGGTAGACCAGCATCGCGGCGCCCGCCACCGAGACCAGGGTCAGCAGGCCGAAAACCGCCAGCCGGGCCGGGTGCCACACCCAGCCGAGGCCGCGCAGGATGGTGCCGACCCAGGAGCCCTCCAGCGGCTCGTTGTAGAACACGATTGCGCAGAAGGCCGCCGGGGCGGCGGCGAAGATGAAGCCGATGCCGTAGGAATCGGTGACCGCCAGCAGGCCGCCGTAGATCGCCGGATAGATCATCATCGCGATCGAGGTGAAGGCGAGCACCCCGCCGGTGATCCCGCCGACATGGCCGGCGGGCGCCAGACGCGCCGTCTCGGCCAGCAGCACCCCGTGCCAGCTGAGCGAGGTGATGTTGTAGATGATGGCGACGGCGATGATGGCGTTGAGGCTCCAGCCGGCGCCGTAGAAACCGGTCAACACCGCCGATATGGACGCGAAGACGCAGAGCGTTCCGAGGACCAGGCGCGGCGAGACGATGGTGCTGCCGAGATAGCCCCAGAGAATCCGCGCGACGATGGCGGTGACGCTGGCGACGGCGAAGGCCGAGCCGGCCTCGACCTCGGAATAATCCAGATCATCGATCATGAAGACGATGAAGAAGCCGGACCAGATCGACTGCAGTCCGCCGAGCGAGAAGGCCAGCAGAGCCAGGTCCCGCAGCTTGGCGTCATTGACGACGATCCGCATGGTCTCGGCGGCGCCGGACACCGAGAACCTGGTTTCCGGCTTGCGGTCGGAATCGAAATGCTCGCGCAGCGGCTGCAGCAGGACCGCGATCATGTAGACCAGCAGGCCGCAGACGAAGGCGGTGCCGAAGGCGTCGAGATGGATCGAGGTGCGCAGGGTCGCGCTGTAGAGACCGAGCCCGAGCAGGGCCGGGATCAGCAGTCCGGCGATCAGCGAGCCGACCGGCACGCCGGTCTGTTTCACCGAAAAGATCAGCGGCGCCAGTTGCGGCGGACAGAACCGGGCGAGGATATGCGAGCTCGCCGGGGTTGAAACCGACGCGGCCCCGAGCAGGATCGCCGCCAGCGGATAGAGCCACAAGACGCCGGTGGCAATGACGAACAGGCTGCCGCCCATGAAGATCAGGCAAAGCTGCGAGATCCTGAGCGGCCCGAGTTTCACGATCAGCACACCGCAGCCCATCGCCGCGCAGATCGCCGCGATATTCTGAATGAACAGATAGAAACCGAGCCAGGCGCGCGAAATCCCGAATTCCTCGGCCAGCCGGTCGGCGAGGAAGGGCATGACGATCTGACAGACATAGGAGAAGGCCTGCTGCAGCAGCATCGACGAGGTCGCGAGCGCCAGCACCACCCGCCAGTCGAACTTCGCCATGTTCATCGGCGGGACGTCCGGGCAACCGCCCCCGAATTTGCCCTCGCCCCGCGCTTGACGCGGGGTCCATGCCCCAGGAGGCCGCCACGCGGCAAGTGGCCGAGCGCGCGCGCGGATTTACCTTGAGGCCCCCACGCTCCATTTGATCCACCGCGCGTCACGTCGACATCCTTCAGGCTTGGGCCCCGGATCAAGTCCGGGGCGACGGTGAAAAGATGGAACTCCACCGATGCTCCCCCGTCGCCTTGGCGCAAGGCAGGGCGACGGTGACGGTTCAAGGCGTCGAGGCCGTCCGTCCGCCCCCTCACCGCAGTGACGCCTTGTCGCGGATCTGGATGTTGACCTCGACCAGCATGCCCGGCGCGGCCAGTGGGGGCGGGTCGAGGAGCTTGATGCGCACCGGGATCTTCTGGGTCGACTTGAGCGCCTTGGAACCACTGTCGGTGCCGCCGATGGCCAGATCCGCGGTCGTCACCATGGCGATGGCGGTGACCTCGCCCGCGAAGGTATCGAAGGGATAGGCGTCGAGATCCACCCGGACCGGCTGGCCCACCACGAGGTGGCGGATCTGGTCCTCGCCGATATTCGCCTCGATCCAGATGTTGCTCGGATCATGCACGATCAGCAGTTGGTCCGCGTCCTCCACATACTCACCGACATTCTTGAAGATCCGGTCGACGACGCCGTTGATCGGGCTGCGGATGATCCGGTCCTCGAGATCCACCTTCTGTTCCTCGATCTGCGCCTCGAGCCGGCGGGACTCGATGCGCAGGATCTTGATGGATTCATCAAGGACGGCGATATCGGCGCGCTTGGCGGAGATCTCCGCGACCTCGCGTTCGGCGACATTCACCTTGGCGGCGGCGACGCTGACCTGGCCGGCGAGACCCAGCACATGGTCCTGGTCGTCCTCCAGGTTCTGCTCCGGAACCAGCTTGCGCGAGACCAGGTACAGCGTGCGCTTCAGCTTTTTCTCGGCCAGGTCGTGCCGTTCGACCAGGGCCTTGCGCTCAATCTCCAGCGCCCGGACAAGTTCGAGCTTGGTCGCGGCGCGGGCATCGAGATCCACCTCCAGCGCATGCTTCGACGCCGTCAGCTTGTCGGCCTCGGCCGATGCCCGGGCGATATCGGCGCGCAGGGCCTCGATCCTCTGGCGGACCGCGCCGGACTGCATGGTGACCAGCACGTCACCCTGCTTCACCCGGGCCCCCTCGACGACCTCGATCGTCTCGATCGTACCGTTCACCTTGCTGGAGATCCGGGTCAGGTCGGTGCGGATGCGGGCGTCGAACTCATAGACATGGGTGAACCAGAAGAACAGCTCGTACGCGCCGAAGCCCAGCAGCCCGACCACCGAGAGCAGGGTCAGCCATTTCAACGTTCCACGTCTTTTCGGGGACAGCGCCATGATTTTCCGAATGTGCGGGTGAAGCGACCATACGCGGCGCCCTCCACCACAGAGCAATTTCGCGGCGCCGTCAAATCAAGCGCGCCTCAGGCGCGCCGGGGCGGCGTGGAAACCTTGGTGGTGATGGTTTCGAGGGACCGACGAGGCCACACCTGATCCCGCAGCGTCCTTGTTCCTCCGCTGGTTGCTATCCGCCCGTCGGCATGACCCTCAGCACGCCGGTGTCGCGGCACTCCCGGTCCTCGAGAGCGAGCGGCGTCGGCACCTGATAGCGCCCGACCTCCTGCAGGCCGTCCTTCGGAAGATAAGCCCGGCCCGGATCGCCGATCAGCACCAGGGCGCCGGCATTGGCGTGGCGGATCAGCCAGGCCAGCATGCGCTCCGCCATCGGCCGCTCGTAGCAGACGTCGCCCGCCAGCACCACATCCCAGAGCGGCCCGCCGTCATTGGCCAGGACCGGTTCGTCCAGCATGTCGCGGCGGATCACCTCGAGCCCGCCGACAAGCCCGTTCGCCTCCGCGTTGAGCATGATCGCTGCGCAGGCATGCGCATCAATCTCGTTCGCCGTCACATGCGCCGCCGAGGCCCAGAGCGCCGCCAGACCGGCCACCCCGCCGCCCGCGGCAAGGTCCAGCACCCGCTTGCCGCCGACCGTCTCCGGCGTGTCGATGATGAAGCGCGCCAGCGCCTGCCCGCCGGCCCAGGCGAAGGCCCAGAACGGCGGCGGCAGCCCGGCGGTCTCCAGCTCGGCCTCGGTCATCTCCCACAGCGCCACCGCGTCGGTCGCGAGATGCAGCTTCAGCTCCGACACCAGCGGCGGCGGGATGAGCTGGGTCTTGGCGCGGATGAACGCGGCGGGATCGCTCGCCATGGCCGGACCTACCCCGCCAGGATCGCGGCGGTGACGATCAGGCCGAACCAGCGGTTGGACTGGAACTTGGCGAGGCAGTCCCGGGGATTGTCGATATCGACCCGCCAGGCCTGCCAGGCAAGCTGCGCCGCCGCCGGGATCAGCAGCAGATAGAAATGCACGCCGAGGCCGGCGGCGATCCCGGTCGCCAGCAGCCCGGCGATGGTCAGGCCGAAGAAGATCCAGAGGAACCGGACGGTCCTGTCGCCCAGCGCCAGGGCCGAGGACTTCACCCCGATCAGCGCGTCGTCGCTCTTGTCCTGATGGGCATAGATGGTGTCGTAGCCGAGGGTCCAGACGATCCCGGCGCAGTACATCACCACCGCCGGCCAGGCGAGCGATCCGGTGACCGCCACCCAGCCCATCAGCGCGCCCCAGTTGAAGGTCAGCCCGAGCACGAATTGCGGCCAGTAGGTCACCCGCTTGAACAGCGGATAGGTGAAGACCAGAAGCAGCACCGAGACCCCGAGAACCCAGCTCGCCTGGTTGAGCTGCAACAAGATCGCGAGACCGACCAGCAGCTCCGCCACCAGAAAGACCAGCGCCTGCCGGACGCTGATATCGCCATAGGCGATCGGCCGGTTGATGGTGCGCGCGACCTTGGCGTCGAAATCCCGGTCCCAGAGATCGTTGACCGTGCAGCCGGCCCCGCGCATGACGATGGCGCCGAGGCTGAACAGCAGATAGAGCCGCGCCATCTCCCAAAGGCCCACCGCCTCCGGCCCGGCCCGCCAGCCCAGCGCCAGCCCCCACCAGCAGGGCAGCAGCAGCAGCCAGGTGCCGATCGGCCGGTCCAGCCGCATCAGCCGCGCATAGGGCCGCCAAGTCTCCGGCAGCAGCCGGTTGACCCAATGATCGATGGGAATGTCGCTCGCGTCGCTCATGGCGCCTGCATATCACAGATTTCCGCCCGGCCCGCGCCCAACATCCACCGTCGCCCTGGCGCAAGGCTGGACCAAGCCTCGCCGTCGCCGCGTGACGTGTTGAGGCTTTGGTCGATCCGGGCAAATCGGAACCGAGGCCGATGGATGGGCCCGGTCCAAGGCCCTGCCTTGCGCCAGGGCGACGGGAACATCTTTGATATCGCTCCGGTTTGATATCGCTCCGGCGCGATCCCGCCGCGTTACGGCTTGGTTTCGGCGAAGGCCGGCATCTCCTTGGCCTTGGCGGCCAGCGCGGCGAGGGCGGGGAAGCTGTTCCGGTCGATCACGTAGCGCGCCGAGGCCCGGACGAATTCGTGGGCAAGGACCGCGGTGATATCGGCGAGCGTGATGTGGGCTCCGTGCAACCACCCGCCCTTTGCCTCGGCGGCTTGCGCCTCCAGCGCCTTCAGTCCCGATTCCACCTGGCTGTCACAGCGTTCCACCCAACCTGCGAAGACCTTGTCCTCGGGCCGCCGGTTGCGCTCATAGGACGAGGCAACGCCCTTTTCCATGACCCCGTGCGCCAGGGCGGTGGTGCGCAGAACCGCGCGCCGGGCCGCGCCGGACGCCGGCAGCAGCTTGCGCTCGGTGTCATGCGCCTCGACCAGATGGTCGATGATCGCGCCGCTGTCGATCAGGGTTTCCCCGTCGTCGAGAATGAGCGCGGGCACCCGGCCGACGGGATTGCGCTTCAGGATGTCCGGCAGATCGTCGGCGGTCGAGAGCATGCTTTGCTCATACTCGATCCCGAGAAGTTTCAGCACCACCGCGGTGCGGCGTACAAAGGGCGATACGTTGCGTCCGACGAGTATCATGGCCATCTCCTACATCAAGCTGCCTCGGCAATATCCACATTCCCCGTCCGCCGCAAGATCTTCACTGAATTTCCTGTAAATGGCGCG
>JAYOEU010000219.1:0-6417 GCA_038116915.1 Alphaproteobacteria bacterium | reverse complement strand
GTCATAGTGAAATGAATGGGCGTCTAATACCGTGTATGAGCCGCCCCATCAAGGAGCGCAGATGGATCGGCGGTTTGATCTTTCGACCGCCAGATCGAGGTGAAACACGGTATCGAGAGAGTGGATGGCCGTAACATCACGTTCAGCGACGGAACAACCGAAGAATTCGATGTTCTGATCGCTACGACCGGTTATCAAATCGATCTCGACTTCGTCTCAACGGACGTCCTAACGGTTGAGAATAACGAACTCGATCTTTTTCTGCGCATCGCGCCACCGGATTGGCCGGGATTATTTTTCCAGGGATTTTTCAACACGGACACGGCGCTCAAGATGGTCTTTGAGCATCAGGCCCGCTGGGTTCGTGAGATCTTGCCGGGCAATGCAGCCCTCCCCGCGCCCGAGGAGATGCGCCGCGCGATCGCCGAGCGAAAGGCTTGGTACGCGCGAAACTACAAACACACGCCGCGTCATACGATCGAGGAAGAACATGTCCGCTATCTGACGGACCTGCGCAAGGCGCTCAAGTCAATGCGGGGACGCCGGGCCGCCTGATCAGAAGCTGAGACTCAAGTCCGTGTGGACCGACTTGCAGGTCGCAACGAACTTGGCCTGTTCCAGATTGAGACGTTTTTGCTGGCGGGCACCAATCGTGTCCCGAATTTCCTCGTCGTACCGCTCAATCCCCGGAAGGAGTGAGCCGATCGCGCGATCGCGCCAGGCAACCTCACTCGCAAGAACTTCTCTCGCCTTCGCAAGTTCGCCGATCGCTTTTTCCTGATCCGGATTACGGCGAAGGGCCCGCCAGGCGCGCGAGACGTGACGTTTGATGGAGCTCGAATCCGCGATCTCACCCAAACCGTCTTCCACGACCTTGATAGCGTCCATTGCAAGCTCCGGCGACTTATCGCGGACCACACTGGTCAGCGCTTCAATACGCGCGTCGAAGGCCGCCAAACCTTCCGAACCGCTAAGCGTGCCGCGCAGCTTGGCGACCGGTTCATAGGCGTCATCGACATTCCGGCGATAGACGGAACGGGCCTTGTCCAAAGCTTTCGACAGAACGACATATTCCTTATGCCGCGCCTCCCACACAGCCGGAACTCGGCCGCGGATATCCTCGATTTCCTGGCTGATCTCCGTGATTTCAGCATCGAACTCCGCCATGCGCGCGTCCGACCGTGTCGTCGACCTGCTTTCGCGGTCACGGTACAGTTTCAACTCTTCGGACCGTGCGGTGAGCTTGCGAACATCCGCCTCCAAGCCGCGCACTTCGACATGAAGCGGTTTGTAGCCCGGCGTAAACGCATCAAGCGCGCTCTTTGCCTCGTCAACCTGACGGGTAAGCTCAAATGTCATTTTCGCTTTCACCAGCCCCTCGGCCAGCGCCTTGGCTGTCTTCTCGGGCAGATATCCGATGTCCAAGCTGCTCGCCTGTTCAATCGCCGCGGTAAGACGCCCTTCTTCCGCCCGGTAGCGCTCAAACAGATGGTCTTCCAGACAAAGCTGCAACTTGGGATTCAACGGCGGGGGCGCGGTCGACGACGTAAGGTATGTTCGGTTCGGCAGGTAGTTCACAAGACTTGGCCACGCACCCGCGATAGCGAGGCCTACCAGTTGCAGGGTGATGAATATCGCGGCCCCACGGTAGATCTGCAACGTGCGCACCGACGGCGGAGCCACGCCACGGAGATAGAACAGCGCAAAACCAAAAGGCGGCGTGAGAAACGATGTCTGAATGTTCAATCCGATCATCACGCCGAGCCATACGGCGGTGATGTTGGCGCTCGGGTCGGCCAGCAGGATCGGAGCAACGATCGGCACAACCACGACGGCGATTTCGATGAAATCCAAAAAGAACCCAAGCAGGAATATGACCGCCATCACGACGATGAACTGCGTCCAGAAGCCGCCCGGAAGGCTCGTCAGATGATCACGAACCAGTTCCTCCCCGCCAAAAGCGCGGAAGGCCGAGGTAAGCATCGCCGCGCCCAACAGGATGATGAACACCATCGACGTCGTCTTCGCCGTCTCGATCATCACCGCGACAAGCGTGTTGTCGATCCGGTAGGTCCGCCACCCACTCCAGATGACGGCCGCGAGTAAACCGAAAACGCCAATGCCGGCCATGATCATGCCCGGCACGTCTTCATCCTGAATATTCTTCGCATTGAGTTCGTAATTGGCGAGCACCAGCCCGATAATGATCAGAGACGCAACGGCAAGCGCGGCGGGGTAATAGGCCCTGTTGTTGTTCTCGACCAGCCGGTATCCCGCCATTATCATGGCACCGATCGCGCCGATCGCGCCCGCCTGGTTCACCGTGGCGATGCCCATCAGGATCGAGCCGAGAACTATGAAAATCAGCGTCAGGGGCGGCACCAGGGCCAGCAGAACCTTGAGCGCGAAGCGGGAGTCCATCTTGCCGTCATAGGGAACGGGCGGCGCGGTGGACGGGCGGATCAGTGCTTGGATCAGGATATAGGCCATGTAGAGGCCGACCAGGATCAGACCCGGTATAAATGCCCCCATGAACATGTCGCCGGCACTTGCCGAAACGACGTCGAACTCCGAGGGCATATTGGTTTGGCCGGTCGCTTCCTTGTACCGCGCGATCCGCAACGCACCGGCCTGATCGGCCGCGTTTGACAGTTGGTCGGCAAGAATGATCAGCACGATCGACGGCGGAATAATCTGACCGAGTGTGCCGGAAGCACAGATTGTTCCGGTGGCCAGAGACTTCGAATAATTGTTCCGCAGCATCGCCGGCAGCGAGATCAGCCCCATGGCAATCACCGTCGCGCCGACGATCCCCGTGGTCGCGGCCAGCAGTGCACCGACGAAGACGACGGAAATCCCGAGGCCGCCCGGAATGGGACCGAAAAGCTGCGCCATGGTAACGAGCAAATCCTCGGCCACCTTTGAGCGCTGCAGCATGATGCCCATGAAAACGAATAGCGGGATCGCAATCAGCGTATCGCGTTCAACATCCCAATAGAGACTTCGGAAATTCGTGACGCCGGCGCTCAACCATTGGATCGGGCCGTCCTGGACGAAATACGCGTCAACGTCGCCAGCGAACAGCCAACCGCAAAGGGCGGCAAGACCGATACTCAGGATCGCGGAGCCCGGCAGTGCGAAACCGACCGGAAAGCCGGAACTCAAGGCGCCGACCATCAGCAGAACGAGAATTGCGAGAAAGACTAGTTCCATCTTTCGCCCCTCCCGTCAGTGGGCCGGCGCTTCGGCGGAGTCCGCCGGCTCGCTTGCAGGCACCGGCTCGCCACGCAATCGGCCGACGCTAATCAAAAATGTCGCCGTGAATTGCGCGGTCATGGACAACGCGAAAATCACCAGTAGTCCAGCCATCAGGTACTTCACGTACATACCGAAGCCGGTCTGCGAAATTTCATAGCTCAGCAGCGGACTGTTGAGGCTGGCGCCCCTGGTCCAAAGACCTTGGGTCAAAATAACCCAGCACAATGGCAAGCCAAGCAGCAGACTCCCGGCCGTGTTGGCCCAAGCCTTTCCCCGGTCGCTGAAATGCACGTACAGCACGTCGACCCTCACGTGCCCTTCTTCCACCAGCGCGTAGGCGCTGCCTAGCAGGAACAGCGATGCATACCAGAACCGCACAAGATCGCCCATGAACGCTTGCTCGTAAGAGAACACGAAACGGGAAATGACGATCTGGAACTCAGCGCCGACCACCAGCAGCGCCAACCAGATGAAGCCAAGTTTCTTGTTGAACAGGGCGATCAGGAAACCGAACGCCAACAGGGGGTAGTGGACATAGGCCCCACGAAAAGCGGAGCGGCCCAGGTCCTTGGAAAGCTGGTCGCCAACCACACCGGCCAGCAGATCCTCGACGCGCAGGAACGATATGACAATGTCGGCGAGACCGATCAGGAACACACCCCAGAAACACGCCCGGATAATGTAGGCCGCCATGACCGAGAGGATCGCCGCATCGGCCTGCATCACCCGGTCGGGCGTTCTCAAAACGAATGCCGCGCTGATAAGTATTCCGCCGATATAGGTGCCCACTTGCCACCAGGCGGTCGTCGCTCCACCGTCCTTCAGGCTGTTCGTTGCCTCGCCAAATCCTGGCCAGCCGGCACTCGTGGCCAGCTCGAAAACCCCCGGCCAGCCGCGCCAGTAGATAAGATAATTGTTAAACAGAAACAGAAACGCCAAGGCCACGCCGGCAAGAGCCAGAAACCGCAGCAATCGGTCTAAATGAGTCTTTGGCGGCAAGAGAAGCTGCTCCCGGGATCTACCGCACCGGAAATATATCGGCGGTTATGCAACGGGGCGGGATCGAAATCCCGCCCCGATGTTTATCCAACGCTCGCGACCGTTACTAAATACCAAGAACGCGGTTGCGCTGGCGGACGTATTCCTGGTCGGCGACGGAGGACCATCCGCCAACCTCGGTCCGAGTCTTGAGGAAGCTTTCGTGAATCCGCTTAGCGAGATCACTATGGCCCTGGACGTCCGCGAAGACTGCCTCGGCCGCTTCACCGAACGCATCCACGATATCGTCGTTGAACTTGCGCAGTTGCACGCCCTGTTCCTTGATAAGCTTGCCGAGGGACTCACCGTTCCGCGCATTGTACTCGGAGAAGATGGACCCGTTGGCACGGGCCGCGGCCCCCTTCAAGAGCTCTTGGTCGGCCTTAGAGAGACCATCCCAGAACTTCTTGTTCACGCCCATCGAGTTGGCCGTTCCGGGCTCATGTAGACCCGGATAGTAGTAGTACTTCGCCGCTTCATAGAACTTCATGAAGCCGTCGTTCCACGGGCCAACCCACTCGGTCGCGTCAATGGCGCCGGAGACCAGGTTTTCGTAGATCTGACCGCCCGGCAGGGACACTGGCGAGACACCGAGCTTCGCCATCACGTCGCCGCCCAGGCCCGGGATACGCATCTTCAGGCCCTTGAGGTCGTCAGCGGAGTCGATTTCCTTGCGGAACCAGCCACCCATCTGCACGCCCGTGTTACCCGAAGCCAGGCACTTCAGGCCAAATTCACCGGCCAGTTCGTCCCATAGCTCCTGGCCACCACCGAAGTCCACCCAGGCATTGAACTCACTCGCGGTCAGGCCGAACGGAACAGACGCGAAATACGCCCAACCCGGATGCTTGCCTTTCCAGTAGTAGTCCGCCGCGTGATAGATCTGCGCATTGCCGGATGCCACTTCGTCAAAGGCATCGAAGGCCTTCACACGCTCACCAGCAGCGAAGTACTGCACGTTCAGCCGGCCGTCACTCATGTCGGTGATGCTCTGCGCCAAACGCTGCGCGCCGGTGCCGATACCGGGGAAGTCGCGCGGCCAGGTCGAAACCATGACGATGTCGATCTTGTTCTGCGCAATGGCGGGGGCCGCGAGAGTACCCGCGGCAGCGGCTACGCCGGCGGCGGCCGCACCCGTTTTAAGGAATCTGCGTCGCTCCATTTATTGCCTCCCAAGCTCCATGGATTTTTGTTTCGTAGCCGTGCCTGGACCGTTCCGAGCAATATCACCAGCTTAGGTTCGACGACCTCGGGCTCGGCAAGAGGGCGAAACCAGTATCATGGGCCGGGGTTAATTACGAGTCTATTTCACACGCCAGACCGGCCCAACCACCAATCAACCATAGCTCCGCGACATCCCGTCGGCGGGGTCGGCGAACGCGCCATACGGTGGGTACGGGTACCGCAATCCGTTCTTGAACAAATGGCCCATTCCCTCGACGCCCTTCACGAACTCATCCGGGGGGCAAGCCATCAGAAGCTCATCGTCTTGGACGCCGCCATAGCGACGCTCGGCATAGCACGGGAGCGCAAGACTGGTCTGGCGGGTGGAAAGCGCCCTGCCCCAGCTGTCGGCGCATGCGCTCTCGCCGGTGATGGTGAAGTCGTAGCGGCGGTAGTTGTGATACTGCAGCCCGTTGATAAACAGGATCATCTGTCCCGGCGAGGCATAGAACAGGCAGATATCCGGCGGGTCGAGCCGGCCGGAACGCAGCGGCGAGGCAGCGAGGCCGGAATAGCGTCCGGCCTTGACCCTCGGCATCTGCGCCTGGTGGGCGGCGGCGGCTGTCTGGTTACCGAACCAGACGCCAGTCATCTTCTCGCCGGACCCGACATCTTCCGGAATCGGCTCAAGTCCGATATTTGCGCCACAGCTCGATCCGGGCCGCAGATTGTCCTGAACGATACCGAGGGTGAAGCCGGCGGTCCTCACCTGGGTTACAAGCTGGCAGGTGGTGAAGAACTTGCCTTCGGTGGGCGTGCGCAGCCCCTGGATCTTGCACATCTCGGAGGCATCCTCGAACAGCTTCATGCCGAAGGGAAAGGTGCGGATCTTGATCAGGCTTGCCAGATCCTCGGCGGCGGTTTTGATCTCTTCGGCACCGGGCATATCGGTCTTCG
>JAYOEU010000218.1:0-6434 GCA_038116915.1 Alphaproteobacteria bacterium | reverse complement strand
GCTCGGCGAAATAGATGCCGCCGGTCAGCTCGCGCAGAATCAGGATGTCGAGGCCGGAGACGAATTCCCGCTTCAGGCTGGACGAATCCGCCATCGCGTCGAACACCATGGCCGGGCGGAGATTGGCGAACAGGTCCATCTCCTTGCGCAGCCGCAAGAGCCCGCGCTCGGGCTTCTTCGCGAATGGCAGGTCATCATATTTCGGGCCGCCGACCGAGCCGAACAGGACCGCGTCGGCCTCGATCGCATCGGCCATGGTCTCGTCGGTGAGCGGCGTGCCGTGGGCGTCGTAGGACGCCCCGCCGACGAGGCCTTCCTGAAGGTCGAAGGAGACCGACCGCTTCTTGGCCAGCCAGTCGACGACCCGAAGAACCTGTCCCACGACCTCCGGACCGATACCGTCACCCGGAAGGACCAGAAGTTTCCTGTTCGATGCCATGCTACGCTTCCTTGATATCAGAATTTCCTTGAATCGCCGGGCCGGACATTACGCCCAGGGCTGTTCCGCCGCCCGCTTGGCCTCGAAGTCGTCGATCCGCTTGCCCTTCTCCATGGTCAGGCCGATATCGTCGAGCCCGTTGAGCAGACAGTGCTTGCGGAACGGATCGATCTCGAACGCGATCTTCTCGCCGTTCGGGCGGCCGATCTCCTGGTTCTCGAGATCGACATCCAGGATCGAGTTGGCGCCGTTCTGGGCGTCGTCCATGAGCTGGTCGAGCTGCTCCTGGGTCACCTTGATCGGCAGGATGCCGTTCTTGAAGCAGTTGTTGAAGAAGATGTCGGCGAAGCTGGTGGAGATCACGCATTTCACGCCGAAATCCATCAGCGCCCAAGGCGCGTGCTCGCGCGAGGAGCCGCAGCCGAAATTGTCGCCGGCGACCAGGATGCTGGCCTTGCGGTAGGCCGGCTTGTTCAGCACGAAATCCGGATTCTCCGAGCCGTCCGCCTTGTACCGCATCTCATTGAACAGATGCTTGCCGAGACCGGTACGCTTGATGGTCTTCAGGAACTGCTTCGGGATCACCTTGTCGGTGTCGATATTGATCATGTTGAGCGGGGCCGCGACTCCGCGGTGCGTATTGAACTTTTCCATTCCGCTTCTCCCTAGCTGTTCGTCAGTTCGCGGACATCGGCCAGACGGCCGGCGATCGCGGCTGCCGCCGCCATGGCCGGGCTGACCAGATGGGTGCGGCCGCCGAAACCCTGGCGGCCCTCGAAATTGCGGTTCGAGGTCGAGGCGCAGCGCTGTCCCGGCTCAAGCCGGTCGGCATTCATCGCCAGACACATGGAGCATCCGGGCTCCTTGCGCCAGTCGAAGCCGGCCTCCTCGAAGATGGCGCCGAGACCCTCGGCATCCGCCTGTTCCTTCACCAGGCCGGAGCCGGCGACGATCATCGCATGCACCCCGGGGGCCACCTTGCGGCCCTTGGCGATGGCGGCGACCGCGCGCAGATCCTCGATCCGCCCGTTGGTGCAGGAGCCGATGAACACCTTGTCGACCGGCACCTCCGAGATCTTGCCGCCTGCGGTCAGGCCCATGTACTCAAGCGAGCGTTCGATCTTGGCCCGGCGTAGCGGATCAGCGATCTTGGCCGGATCGGGAATGGTGCCGGTGATCGGAATCACTTCCTCCGGATTGGTGCCCCAGGTCACCTGCGGAATGATGTCGGCGGCTTTCAGGACAACTTCCTTGTCGTAGACCGCCCCCGCATCCGACGGCAGGGTCTTCCAATAGGCGACCGCCTGCTCGAAGGCGCCGGCCTTGGGCGCCATCGGCTTGCCCTTCAGATACTCGAACGTGGTCTCGTCCGGCGCGATCATGCCGGCCCTGGCGCCCGCCTCGATGGCCATGTTGCAGACCGTCATGCGGGCTTCCATGGACATCGCCTTGATCGCGTCACCGGCGAACTCGATGACATGGCCGGTGCCGCCGGCGGTGCCGATCTGGCCGATGATGGCGAGGATGACGTCCTTGCCGGTAACCCCGGCCGGAAGATCGCCCTCGACCGTCACCCGCATGTTCTTGGCCGGGCTCTGCACCAGGGTCTGGGTCGCCAGCACATGCTCCACCTCCGAGGTGCCGATGCCGAAGGCGAGCGCCCCGAAAGCGCCATGGGTCGCCGTGTGGCTGTCGCCGCAGACGATGGTCATGCCGGGCTGGGTGAAGCCCTGCTCGGGACCGATGATGTGCACGATGCCGCGACGCGCGTCGGTCAGGTCGAAATAGGGGACCCCGAATTCCTTGACGTTGGCCTCGAGGGTCTCAACCTGGATGCGCGAGTCTTCCTCCTCGATACCCTTGGTGATGTCGGTGGTCGGCGTGTTGTGATCAGCGACCGCGAGTGTGAGATCCGTGCGCCGGACCTTGCGCCCGGCATTGCGCAGTCCCTCGAAGGCCTGCGGGCTGGTCACCTCGTGGACCAGATGCCGGTCGATATAAATAAGACAGGTGCCGTCGTCCTGACGGTCAACCAAATGGGATTCCCATATCTTGTCGAACAATGTGCGCGCCTTTGCCATCGCCGCGTCACCTCCCTTGAGCATGAACTTGGTTCTTTAGCCGGGGCGCCACGGGCCGGCCCCTCCGACGGTCGGCGGGACAATAGTGGATCACCCGCGCCGGAGAAAGCCGTATTTCCTCAGAATCAGCCAGGAAATGCCCGTATCGGGCGACCATCACCATGCTGGTGGCCGAAACGGCGCCGGTTAGACCCGAATTTGATGCTACATACTTCTTTAACAACGCACGCGTTGCGTGTACTCTTTGTCGTCACGCGCCAACCATGCGAGAGAAGACCCCGACAATGCCGTTCTTTCGGATCATTGCCTCTTGCACCGTCGCTATTTGCCTCCTGTCCGGCACCGCCGCCGCGAAAGCGCCGAAAAGCGTGATCTGCGAATCCTACGGCGATCAGCTGGAAACCTGCGAGATCCGCACGATCAACGGCATCGCGCTCAAACGGCGGATGTCCAAGGACCGCTGCATCGAGGGACAGACCTTCGGAATCTATCGCCACGACGTGATGTGGGTCGACGCCGGCTGCCGGGGAGAATTCATCTCCCGCCGCTTCGGCAACGAGACCTTCTCCCGTCCCGGCGGCGGCGCCGGATCTTCCTCCGGATACCGGAACTAGGCGCAGCCCTGGGCCAATCCGGACCAGGGCCGGACCACGGGATCATGGCAAAACCCGGACGCGCAGCAGAAGTCACCCGGCGAATGGGCCTATCTCGCCGGGCGGCTATACGCCATCAACAAAAACAAGGGTCTCGACGACAAACTGAACGCCCGGCACGTGCAGAACGAACTCCGCAAACAAGGTGTCGACCCGGCCGCTATTCATCGCGGCGGCGCATTGCGGAATGATTTTGTCCGGGGACTACAGAGCCTGCGGTAGGTTTTGGTCACGGCCCTCAACGCTACCGCCTAGCAACCAGCAGCGACCGGCCTGCCCGTAAGTGAAGCCCGCTCGGACAGTTCGATCCAGTTGCCGTCCGCGTCGCGCACGAAGCTGTAGCGGACCTGCCCGATCGTCCTCGGCGGCATGCCGACCTCGACCCCGGCCCGCTCCAGCGCGGCGGTCACCCAGTCGCACTCGAAGATCTGGACCGTCATATAGCGCAGACCCCTTTCCCGCCAACCGTCGATCCGCGCCGGGGTGCCCGCCTCGGCGACGATGCGGCTGCGCCCCAGAAGAAACGCGTTCGCGCCGTCGCCCTCCAGGCCAAGCGCCTCGCCATAAAAACGCGCAAAAGCATCGGGGTCGCCCGCAACGACATGAAGCGTGAGATCCGCATCCCGATCGGGCCGAAGCCGAACGGGGACACCGTCCGGCGTCGCCAGTTCCGCCGATCTCGCGGCATTCAGGTCCAGTGACCGGTAGCCGCCGGCTGGAACATCAGCCAGGGTCTCGCGCGTGTGGTTGACCTTGATGATCGACTCGCCCTGGCGCCAGCGATGCTGCCGGAACCCGCCGCCGAGCTTGGCCATGTGATCGAAGGGAAGGCCGACGTTTCCGCCCCAGAAAGTCTCGTGCTCTATGAGTTGGTTGGTCGCGAAGCCGACATCGAAGGCCGGCTTGGCAAAGGCGATGGCCGCCATGGGCTGGGTCTCTCCGAAGTCATGTCGCCGTCAGGTTACATCATGGCTGTCTAACAAGAACTCTCGGACCTGTTCGACCGGGCACGCAAAACAGCGTCGCCCCAGCGACGGCCGGGGCGACGAAAAAACCGAACTCTACGAATTCAAGATGGTGATGATCCGCGCCAAACCAGGCGGATGGCTCAGGCTTCCGCAGTCTGAGCCTTGGACGGACGGTTCACCTTCTCGCTGATCCGGGCAGCCTTGCCGCGGCGGCCGCGCAGATAATAGAGCTTGGCGCGGCGGACCCGGCCGCGGCGCACCACCTCGATATCGGCGATCCTGGGCGAATAGAGCGGGAAGATCCGCTCCACGCCCTCGCCGTAGGAGATCTTGCGGACCGTGAAGTTGGAGTTGATCGAGTCGGCCTTGCGGGCGATGCAGACGCCCTCGAAGATCTGGATCCGCTCGCGCGTGCCCTCGACCACCTTCACATGAACCTTGAGCGTGTCACCCGGCGCGAAATCCGGAACCGGCCGGCTCTCGTTCATCTTGGTGACCTGTTCCTGGCTGATCTGTTCGACGATGTTCATCGGTCCTGCTCCACGTCCTGTCCAGTTCCGGCCTTGCCGCCTCCCCGGACCCTGTTCTTCTGTCGGTACCGCTCCCAGAGATCCGGGCGCCGTTCCCGTGTAATCCTTTCCGCCTGCTCCCGACGCCACGCCTCTATCCGCGCGTGGTGCCCCGACAGCAGCACCTCGGGTACGGCCATGCCGTTCCAGTCCCGAGGCTGTGTGTAGAGAGGATATTCCAGCAACCCCTCCACGAAACTCTCTTCGGCCAGCGCGTCCGCCGCGCCCATGACCCCCGGCAGGAGCCGGACACAGGCATCGAGAACGGCGAGCGCCGCGACCTCTCCACCCGACAGGACAAAGTCGCCGAGGCTGACTTCCTCCAGGTCCCGGGCCTCGATCAAACGCTGATCCAGACCCTCGTAGCGCCCGCAGAGCAGAACCACCCCCGGTTCCGCCGCGAGCTCCGCCGCCAGGGCCTGATCGAACCGCCGGCCCCTCGGCGAGAGATAGATTCGCCGCCCCGGGGCCGCCTCGACCGAGGCCAGCGCCGCGTCCACCACATCGGCCCGCAGCACCATTCCGGCGCCACCCCCGAACGGGGTGTCGTCCACGGAGCGGTGCTTATCGCGCGCGAAGTTCCGGATGTCCAGCGCTTTAAGCGCCCAGACCCCGCTTTCCAGCGCTTTTCCGGCAAGCGTCAGCCCCAGCGGGCCCGGAAACATCTCCGGAAAAAGACTAAGCATCGTCGCCCGCCAGGGACCGGCTTTCGCCTCTTCAACCGGTTCGGCTCCCTCGATCAACCGTCCGCTCCGTTCTCCCTTTCCGGCCCGCCGCCGTCATCATCGTCGAGCAGGCCGGGCATCGGATCGACCACCAAGCGGCCCGCCTTCAGATCGACCACCGGCACACTTTGCTCGTTGAAGGGCAACAGCACCGTCTGGCCCGATCCCGACAACCGCACGTCAATCAAGTCGCCAGCGCCGAAATCATGGACCGCCAGCACCGTCCCGAGCTCCGCGCCGTCCAAAAGCTCGACCCGAAGGCCGATGAGGTCGGCGTGATAGAACTCGTTTTCCTCCACCTCCGGCAGGGCATCCCGCGCCACGTAGAGCATGGTGCCCTTCAAGGCTTCCGCCGCGTTCCTGTCGCTCACCCCGTCGATCCTGGCGAGGATCACGCCCTTGGCCTGTCCCTGGCCGGTGAGGCGATAGCTTCTGCCACCCTCATCCCGCAACGGTCCGTAGGCCAGAATGTCCTCGGGCCGCTCGGCGAAGCTTTTCAGGCGGACCACGCCGCGCACCCCGTGCACGCCGACGATCACGCCCATGCAGACCTGCTCGGACATCCGTGCCGGTCCCGTCGCTATTCGGCGGCGGCTTCCTCGCCGGCATCATCGGCGGGCGCTTCAGCTTCGGCGGCCGTGGCTTCGGCGGCCGCGGATTCAGCGGCGGCGGAGGCCTTGGCGGCGGCCTCGGCCTCGCGCTCGGCGCGCTTCTTGCCGGGCGCCGACTTCATCGGTTGGTCCCGGTAGGTGAAGGCCGGCATGAGGTCCATCGAGGCGAGGAACTTGTGCACCCGGTCGGTCGGCTTGGCGCCAACCGAGATCCAGTGCTTGACCCGGTCGGCGTCGACCACCAGCCGCTTCGGGTGATCCTTGGCGACCATCGGATCGTAGGTGCCGATCTTCTCGATGAAGAGGCCGTCGCGCGGGCTGGTGTTTTCCGCCACCACGATCCGGTAGAACGGACGCTTCTTGGCGCCGCCGCGCGCCAGACGAATTT
>JAYOEU010000217.1:0-6456 GCA_038116915.1 Alphaproteobacteria bacterium | reverse complement strand
CTCGCGTTCCATCTGGCTGGGAATTTCGGCGAGGCCTCGGCGCACTATCTTCAGATCCTGGAGAAATTTCCCGGCCATCCCGTCACTCTCAATCTTTACGGCGTGTTGCTGCATCAATTGGGCCGCAACGAAGAGGCGTTGAACTTTTTGCGCCGCGCCGCGGATGCGATGCCCGGCAATGCCGGTTATCTGAACCATCTGGGCGGGTGCCAGCGCGCCCTGGGCCTGCTGGATGCTGCGGCCCGAAGCTTCGCAAAGGCTTGTCTGGTTCAACCGGACATGCCGGAAGCGGCCCTGAACAGCGCCGCCATCACCCTCGACCGGGCCCGGTACACCGATGCCGAAAAAGCGGCGCGGCAGGCGATGCTTCTCGCTCCCCGGGATGTCGGGGCCCGCTTGACGATGGCCCTGGCCCTCTTTCGCCAGGACCGCGTGCGGGATGCCGTCGAGGTTCTGCAAACAGCCGGACGGTGCTGCGCTCCTGATTCAGGTATTCTCGGTACGCTTGCCCAGTATCTCGCCGTTCTGGGGGATTCGGCCGCGTCCGACAGTGCCGCTCGCCGCGCCATCCTGCTGAACCCCGGGCTCTCCAGCGCCTATGTGTTTCTGCTCAATGACCCGAAAGGCAAGTGCCGTTGGGGATGGCGGGCGGCTCAAATCACGCCGGACGACAGCCGTCTGTGGCTCTACCTTTCCAATAACCGAACACTGCTCGCAGACCATCGGAACGCAGCCTCGGCCGCGACCCGGGCGGTGCTGCTGATGCCGCAATCGGTTGAGGCCTATGTCACCCTGGTCATCGGGGCCGTGCGCGATGTCGATCTCGAACGGGCCCTGAGATGTTCCTATCGCGGCATGCTGATCCACCCGGGAGAGCCCCGACTTGCGGTTTGCGCAAGTGAATGCGAGCGGTCGTTCGGCAACATCACCAAGGGATTGGAGCTTTATGAGCTGCGGCATGCCTTACCGGACGCCCTGCCGCGCCTCGGATTACCTCCCGCCTGGACCGGCACCACGCCACCGGGGGGGCCGGTCCTGGTCTGCGCCGAGCAAGGCGTCGGCGACGAATTCATTTTCTTGAGCTGTCTGCCCGACCTGCTGGCCAGAGCCAAGGACGTGGTTGTCGAGTGCGACGCGCGGTGCCTGCCGCTGTTCCGCCGGTCCTTTCCAACCGCGCGCTGGATCGCCAGAACGCTGCGGGCCGATCCGGCCCAGGGACCGGTCTGGGACTACCGCGACGCGCCCGATGCCCGCGGGGCGTCGTCTCACATCATGGCGGCAAGTCTTCCGGCGCATGTTCAGGCCGGCACGAGACGCGCGGCAACAAGAAACGGATACCTGCGCGTCGAGCCAGGGGAAGCCGCCAACTGGCGATCCTGGCTGGACAGCCTTCCCGAAGGACCGAAAGTCGGCGTTTCCTGGCGGTCCGGCGTGGTGGATCCGCTGCACGAGGCCTATTACTTCACCCCGGAAATGCTTCTCGATGCGATCGGCCCCCGATCGGCGACCTTCATATCCCTGCTATATACGGATGCAACCGCCGAGTTTGAAGCCATTCGCCGCTCCCATGAGGTGACCATCCACGAGCCGCCCGGGCTCTATCAGCGCGACGAATTGGACCGCCTCGCCGCGTTGATCGGGCAGTTGGATATGGTCGTGACAGCCGACACGTCGGTCTGTGCGATGTCGGCAGCCTTGGGCGTACGGACCGTCCGTCTGGAAGCGAGCTATATGCTGTTGTCGAACGGCAAGGACGCGTTGTTCGACAATCTTTATCCGTGCCGAGACACCACGGCGCCGTTCGAGCGACGTACGATCTTGCGCCGGGCCTCGGAAAAATATCGGGAATGGCTGGCTGAGCTTGCGGGCACCGAATATCGAGATTCAGAGGCTGTCCGAACGCCTTAGCGCTTCGCCTCGGAAAGAATTTTCTTCAGGGAAATCAGCTCGTTGAGGATCTCTGAGATTTCCGAACGGACCCGCGGGTCCAAACCACCGCCGGAAATTCCGGCCGCCGTTTCAACCTGATCCTCCGCAGCCTCCGCGGAATCCGCCGCATCCGCCTGTCCCTGCTTCGCGGTACCGTCACGCAGCAGCTTCTGAACGCCTTTGATTGTATAGCCGTCCGCGTACAGCAATTCACGGATGCGCTTCAGCAGAGAGACGTCTTCCGGCCGGTAATAGCGCCGCCCGCCGCCGCGTTTCAGCGGACGCACCTGGGAAAACTTGGTTTCCCAGAACCGAAGGACGTGCGGCGGCACCTCGAGATCATCGGCGACTTCGCTGATGGTCCGGAAGGCAGCGGCGGACTTACCGCTCCGCCGTCCATTCGTATAGGTGCCGGATTCGACAGCCATATCCGATCATGCCTCGCTCAAGATGATCCGGTCTGCGACTCGTTGATCCGGTTCTTCAGAACATGAGAAGGACGAAAAACCAATACCTTACGAGGAAGTATTGGCACTTCGTCTCCGGTTTTCGGGTTCCTGCCGATCCGCTCCCCCTTTTGGCGGACCGAGAAGCTCCCGAAGGATGAGATCTTGACCGGTTCCCCCCGGGTCAAGGCATTACCGACCTCGTCAAGGACCGCCTCCACAAGCTCGGCGGATTCGTTCCGGGAAAGTCCCACTTCGTTGTAGACTGCTTCGCTCAATTGAGCGCGTGTAACCGTGCTACCAGTCATGATCAGATCCCCATCCAAGGATGCCAGCGTAGCGCCTTGGACCGAATCAGTCAATTATTGGTCAATAACAGGGTTTTGCGTGAATTTTCTGAGATTCCGTCACGTCGCGGGCGGATAACCCATTCTGACCAGACCGGCCCCCCAGGCGAGACCGCCGCCGATCGCTTCGAACAGGACCAGATCGCCGGTTTTGATGCGCCCGTCTCCCACGGCCTCTGTCAGCGCAAGCGGGACGGAGGCCGCCGAGGTGTTGGCGTGCCGTTCAATGCAGCAGACGACCTTCTCGGGCGGCAGTTTCATCCGTTTCGCCATGGCATCGATGATCCGCCGGTTGGCCTGGTGCGGCACCAGCCAGTTCACGTCCGAAGAATTCAGCCCATTGGCGTTCAGCGCCTCCTCGATCACGCCGCCGAGCTTCGCGACCGCGTGCTTGAAGACTTCCTTGCCCTCCATGCGGACATGCCCGGTGGTGCGGGAACTGGACGGCCCGCCATCGACATAGAGAATGTCGCGCTCACGGCCGTCGGAATGCAGGTGCGTGGAGAGAATGCCGTGATCGGCCGCCGTCCCCTTCCCGTCGTGCCCGCGCAGAACCACGGCCCCGGCGCCGTCCCCGAACAGCACGCAGGTGGTGCGGTCCTCCCAGTCCAGGATCCGGGTAAAGGTCTCGGCGCCGATCACCAAGGCCGTGCGGCACTGGCCCGATTTGATGAAATTGTCCGCCACCGCCAGCGCATAGACGAAGCCGGCGCACACCGCCTGAACATCGAAGGCCGCCCCCCTGGTGACGCCGAGCTTGGCCTGCACCTTGGTCGCGGTCGCGGGAAAGGTATCGTCCGGCGTCGTGGTCGCCACGACGATCAGATCAACCTCTTCAGCCTCGATGCACGCCGCCTTGAGTGCCCGCTTAGAGGCGGCAAGGGCGAGATCGGAGGTGAGCTCGCCATCAGCCGCCACATGACGCTGGTGAATGCCCGTCCTCTGCACGATCCATTCGTGCGACGTATCGACCATGGAAGCCAATTCAGTGTTGGTCAGCACGCGCTCCGGCAGATAGGAGCCGCATCCGACGAGAAGGGAACGGCGCATGCTCACGACACCGCGGCTTTCTCTTCGGCGTCACCGTCCTTAGTCGTGTGCAGCACCGCCAGCTCCTCTTTGACTTTATTCAAAAACCCGTACCGCGCCATGTCGGCGGCGACGCCGATGGCATTGGCAAAGCCCAGCGCATCCGTTCCGCCGTGGCTTTTCACCGCGATGCCATTCAAACCAAGGAATACCGCGCCATTGTAGCGCCTTGGGTCCAGCCGGTCGCGCAGTTGACCGATTGCCGACCGGCACAGCAGATACCCGAGTTTGGTGAACAGTGTCGACTTGAATGACTCGCGCAGGAAATGGCTGAACATCCGCGAAGTTCCCTCGGCGGTCTTAAGCGCGATATTGCCCGAGAAACCGTCGGTCACAATGACATCGACCGTGCCGCGGGTGATGTCGTCGCCTTCGATGAAGCCATGAAAATCCATTTCCGCTTCGATGGTGCGCAGGATCGCGGCTGCCTCGCGCAATTCATCATGCCCCTTCTGCTCCTCGCTGCCGACATTGAGCAGACCGACCGTCGGACGCTTCAGACCCAGCACCAAGCGCGCGAAAATCTCGCCCATGATGGCGAACTGAACCAGATTGTTCGCATCGCACTCGATATTGGCGCCCAGATCCAACATGCAGCTTTCGCCGCGCATGGTCGGGAAAAAGCTCGCGATGGCCGGGCGCTCGATCCCAGGACACATTCTGAGCGCGATCTTGGACATCGCCATCAGCGCACCGGTATTGCCCGCCGACACCGTCCCGTCCGCCTTGCCCTGGGCGACGAGATCGATCGCCCAGCGCATGCTGGACTGCTTCCCCGTGCGCAAGGCAACCGAGGGTTTCTCGGACGGCCCGACCATCTGATCGGTGTGAATGATTTCATGCTCCGCGTTCCGTAGCCGCTTGGTGGCGTCGACTAGGGGCCGCAGTTTCGCTTCATCGCCGACCAGAATCAGGCGCATCCCGGGCAATCTTTCGACCGCGATATCAGCGCCGTCGACGACCATGGCCGGAGCCTGGTCGCCTCCCATCGCATCAAGAGAAATTGTGGTCTGCGCCGTCATGTGCACCGTGGGTTACAGAGAACCGTAAGCATCGGAAGAGGGAATCCTCTTATAGCCGCCGATCCGTCTCGACGGTAACACAATTCACCGGCGCGACCGCAAACTAAAGCCCCGCGCCGGCGTGAAGCTTCTGACGAACTTTGACTTTCCGAATGGCATGGTCGGCTAGTTCGCCGACGTATCGCCGCCCGTATTGCCGCCTTCACGGAGCCGCGCCAGGGCCGCGAATGGATGATCCGAGGCGGAATCGCTCTCCTCCGCGCCCGATGACCAGGTTACCGCCCCGTCATCCAGAGTCCCGGACTCCAAAAGCGCCGGTTCCAGCGCCAGCGAGAGATTTTGCGCCACAACTTCACCGATATCGATATGATCGGCCGTCAGCAGCTCGGCATCGACCTCGCCGTCGAGCGAACTCTCGCTCAACCCCTGCCACCCGGCTTCCGTCGCGAAGACTTCCTCAATCACCTCGTTCACCGAAAAGTCCGAGGCGTCCTCGGCATGTTCGCCGACAAAAACCACATCGGCCTCAAGCCATCCCGTTGCCGAAAACACGCCCGGCGACAGGCGGCGGAGGGTCACTTTCGCTTCCAATGCCGGAATTTCCGTAAGATCGAAGCGCCGGGAAAGTGCTTCGCGCTCAGGCGCCGATGCCGTTAGTGCAATGTTCATGTCCGCACGCCCGATTTCCTCCAAACGGACGAGACGGCTGAACTCCGGAGGCTGCCCCTGATCCTGCGTCACGGCACCATGTCTCCGAAGGCTTTCTCACCTGCCAACAGGGGTTCCAGTGGCGAGTCCTGCAGCATCCTGTCCGCTTGCCGCACATAACCGGCAAGACGATCCAGACAGTCTCCCTGGGGGGCCTCGTCGCGATAGACGTTACGGACCAAAGCCTCCTCCAGGACGCGGCCCGGATCGGAAAGCCCGTTCTCGTAGGCCGCGACACGGCCGAGGAAGGCCGCACCCATCTGCTTCACGCGCTTGCCGACGGACAGATCCCCTACCCCGATTTCCCTGAGCGAGCGGTCCATGTCGAAGAACATGTGATCGAACAGGGCCTGACCCATCTCCTGGCTTTCCCGGGGGCCGCTCTTCAGGCGCCGCATGATCAGCATCGCGTGCAGGGAGAGCATGTCAAAGCGGCCGTCGAGCGTGTCCGCCACGCCGAGGTCACGGTAAAACTCCGGCCGGCGGGACTGCGCCACGATCAGCTCGTACAGCCGCGCCACAGCCGGATCCGGCCCACGCCCGCGCAACCATCCGAACATTGTCCCGCTCCCGCTATTCACGCATCACTTCGCAAAGCGTCCGATGCGCGTCAATGACGAACTGCAAGCGGCGTTGACGATATGCTCACATAAGACCACATTGCCTGTGCGCCAGAGAGCCCGCCGCGCGGCGACGGGACCTGGCCCGTGCAATTTTCGATGCGGCAGACCATGGTCCGATTCATGCCCACTCTTTCCCCTCGCCGCTCCCGCCGGCTCGCCGCCGCAGCATTCGGCTTCGCGCTCGCCGGCCTGCTGATCTCCTGCACCGCCCGGATCGACAATCACGGCAACGAGATCGATCTCGACAATCTGACCGAGATCGTGCCCGGAACGACCAATAAGAGCCGGGTCA
>JAYOEU010000216.1:0-6482 GCA_038116915.1 Alphaproteobacteria bacterium | reverse complement strand
TGATCGCGCCCACCGGCATGATCAGAGGATCGACCACCACGTCCGCCGGCGCAATCCCGAAATCCCGGGCGCGCTCGACGATTTTCTTGGCGACTTCGAAGCGCACGTCCGGATCCTCGGAGATCCCGGTTTCGTCATTGGAGATCGCAACCACCGCGGCGCCGTATTTCTTGATGAGCGGAAGCACCGCCTCCAGGCGTTCCTCCTCGCCGGTGACGGAATTCACCAGCGGCTTGCCCTGATAGACCGCGAGCCCGGCCTCCAGCGCCTCGACGATGGAACTGTCGATGGACAGCGGCACGTCGGTGATCGACTGCACGAGCTGGATGGATTCCGCAAGGATGCGCGGCTCGTCGGCCAGCGGGATGCCGGCATTGACGTCAAGCATGGTGGCGCCGGCCTCGACCTGGGCGCGGGCATCCGCCTCGACCCGGCTGTAGTCGCCCGCGGCCATTTCGGCGGCGAGAAGCTTGCGGCCGGTCGGGTTGATCCGCTCGCCGATGACACAGAACGGCTGATCGAAGCCGATGATGATTTTCTTGCTCGCGGAACTGACAACGGTGTGCGTCATGGACGTCGCCTTTGATTGGGGGTGCGGGGGGCGGTGCGCGGGGTCAGGACACCGCGCGCAACGGCGGTGTGTCGGCGTCTCGAAGCGTGAAGCCGCCCTTGGGATTGACGTGGACGTCACCTGAGGCGGCCGCGTTCACCCAGGCCGCCGTCTTGGCGAGCCCGCCGAACGGGTAGAAATGCGCCTTGCGCAGCAGCGAGTCCGGGTCCGCCGCCACCGCCTCGGCAAGCCCGGCCACCACCAGATCCGGCTCCTGGACCATCAGCAGCTTGGCGATGTTGCGGGCCTGGCGGGTCAGCACCCGGATCGAGGGGCCGATGCCGGACATCTGGGCGAATTTCAGCAACGTCTTCAGTGTGGCGAGACCGGGCAGTCCGACATGGATCGGCAGCCGGTTGCCCTCGGCCCTGATCCGGCGCTCCCAGGCGAGGATCGCGGCGGCGTCGAAACAGAATTGGGTTTCAATATAGACCGAGGCGTCGGTATCCCGCGCCCAGGCCTTTTTCTCCGCCAGCGCCGCGCCGACCGCCTCGTCCGGGATGTCGGGAGAGCCCTCGGGATGTCCCGCGACGCCGATGGTCTTGATGCCATACCGCTCCAGCAGGCCGGAGGTCAGGATCTGCATGGATGCGGCATAAGGTCCGGTCGGCCGGTCGACACCGCCGCCGATCACCAGCGCCTCGGTGACCCGCGCGTCGCTCGCGAGGCCGTCGAGATAGCGCTCCAGGTGGGCGGCGCTCTCCAGGCCGCGGGCGGCGATGTGGGGGACCGGATTGAAGCCGTCCCGGCGCAACCGCGCGCAGGCCGCGATCGTCCCGGCGATATCGGAGCCGGGCAGGAAGGTCACGTTGACCGTCGTGCCGGGCGCGAGATGAGCCGAGAAGTCCTCGATCTTCGCCGCCGAGGCCGGCGTGACCTCGACGGAAAATCCGGCGAGAAACGCGGCGATCTGTTCCTTTGTAGCAACCATGTCGACCACCCACGCGCCAAGTGTTCCGGCGCGGTCACGACGCCGGCCATAAGTCCCATGTAGTTATTTCGCCTGACCTTGGTTTTCTCGCCCTCGCCACAAGTGATCTTAAAAGCGACATTGATTCCCGCCGGTGTCGGCAATTCGCCATTTCCGCCGCTCCGCCTTCGGCTTGCATGCGCGCCGGGAGCGGGGCAAATTCGCCGGAACACTTTCATCGGAGGTATCGAGCATGGCCCAGGAAATCGTGATCGCGGCGGGACGGCGAACCCCGTTCGGGGACTTCGGACGGTCCCTGAAGGACATTCCGCTTTCGGCGCTGGCGACCCATGCCGCCAAGGCGACGGTCGAGGCGGCGGGTATCAAGGCTTCCGATGTCGATCATATCGTCTGGGGCAATGTTCTGCCCGTCGATCCCGACGGCTTCTATGTCGGCCGTGTCGCGGGGATGAATATCGGCATGGCGGAGGAAAGCTGCGCGCTCCAGGTCAACCGGGCCTGCGGGTCCGGCACCCAGGCGATCATCACCGCGGCCCAGCAGATCATGACCGGCCATGGCAAGATCGCGCTGGCCGGCGGCGGCGAGAATTTCTCGCGCGGCGGCTATGTGAATCAGGGCATGCGCTGGGGCGTCACGAGGGGCGGGCAGGTGTTCGAGGACTCTGTCGAGTGGGCCTATAACGACCCGTTCGGGCATGGTCTGATGGGGGTTACCGCCGAGAACCTCGCCGACGATTATCAGTACCAGCGCGACGCCATGGACGAGTGGGGCGTGATGAGCCAGCAGCGCGCCGGCGCCGCCATGACGTCCGGGTTCCTCGCCAAGCAGATCGCGCCGATCGAGGTGCCCGAGGGCCGCAAGAACACCCGGCTGATGGAGCAGGACGAGTTCCCGCGCCCGGACGTGACGCTCGAAAAGCTCTCCACCCTGCGCCCAGTCTTCCGTAAGGACGGCAAGGTGACGCCCGGCAACGCCAGCGGCGTGACGGACGGCGCCGCCTTCGTGGTGGTCGGCGACCGCGATGCGATCGAAGCCAAGGGTGCCGAACCGCTGGCCCGGCTGGTCGACTGGACGATCGTCGGCGTGCCGCCCCGGATCATGGGCTGCGGGCCGGTACCGGCGATCCGGGCCTTGTGGGAAAAGCGCGGCCTCAAGGCCTCGGACATCGACTATTACGAGATCAACGAGGCTTTCGCGGTGGTTAATCTGCATGCCGAAAAGGAGTTGGGTGTCGGGCGCGAGGTGACCAATTGCTACGGCGGCGGCATCTCCATCGGCCACCCGCCGGGCGCGACCGGCGTGCGCATGACGCTGACCGCGATGCAGCACCTCATCGATACCGGCCAGCGTCACGCCGTCATCAGCATGTGCATGGGCGCGGGACAGGGCATGGCGGTGCTGATCGAGAATTTGAAGCGGTAGAGTCGGTTTGATTTGCCGTCGTCGTGCCCGCGCAGGCGTTGCTTTCGGCATGCGGTGGGCAAGCCCCTGTTTCCATAGGGGTGACGGTCCATGTGGAAACAATGGAATGGTTGCTCGATCCTTAAGGCGTATCCCCGGCGCAGGCCGGGGCCGACGCCTGAGACGGCGGCAACCGCGGGATGGCGGAGCACTTTCGGAGATCCTCGGAAGTGTTCGGCCATTCGTCACACGGATCGGCCTCAGGCGTCGGCCCCGGCCTGCTCCGGGGATTCGGAACGCAAGTGACAGTGCGCGCCGCCACTATTACGGATAATGCCATGAACCAGTGGTCTCTCCCCGCCGGGCTCTCGATTGCCACCGAGCGTCATTTCGGCGACCGGGAGGTGCGATGCTTCCGGGGCCGGCCGCCGCATATACCGGCGGTGTTCGAGTCCGCGCTCGCCGACCATGCGGATCGCGAAGCCATCGTTGCGGTGGACCGGCGGCTCACCTACCGGGAATTCGGCGCCTTGGTGGACGCCGCCGCGCGCGGGCTTGCCGGCGCGGGGATCGGCATCGGCGAGCGGGTGGGGATCCTGTTGCGCAACCGCTGGGAGTTCGCGGTTTCCATTCTGGCGGTGATCCGGATCGGCGCCATCGCGGTGCCGATCAATGTGCGCGAGCAGACCGACGAGCTTGCCTATGTCCTGAATGACTGCGGCGCGGCCGCGGTCATCCACGAGCATGACCTTGGAGACCGCCTCCCAGGACCCGGTCGTGTGGCCTCGATCCGGCGGCGTTTTACCGTTGGCGGGGCGCCAGACGGCGAGGATGGGTTTGACCGGCTGATATCAGGCACGGCTCCGCCGGTGGGCGCACATGCGCCCGGCGAGGAGGATACCGCCATCCTGCTTTACACCTCGGGGACTACCGGACATCCCAAGGGCGCGATGCTGACCCATTTCAACCTAGTGCACAGCATCCTGCATTATCGGACCTGCTTCGCGCTCGGACCCGAGGATCGCTCAATGCTGGTGGTGCCGGCGAGCCATGTGACCGGCGTGGTGGCGATCCTGCTGTCGATGATCGGGGCCGGCGGCTGCACGATCATGATGCGGGAGTTCAACGCCCAGGCCTTCATGGAGACCGCGGCGCGGGAGCGCATGACCCACACGGTCATGGTACCGGCCATGTACAATCTCTGCCTGATGCGCACGGATTTCGACGCTTACGACCTCTCGGCCTGGCGGATCGGCGCCTATGGCGGTGCTTCGATGCCCGAGGCGACGATCGCGACGCTGGCCCAGAAGCTGCCGAATCTCGGGCTTTCGAACGCCTATGGCGCGACCGAAACCACCTCGCCGACGACCATTGTGCCGCCTGGCCTCGGCGGCGCGCGCGGTGACAGCGTCGGTCTCGCGGTTTCCTGCGCCGAGCTGCGGGTGGTCGATGACGACGGCGCCGATGTGCCGCCCAGCGGGAGTGGCGAGATCCTGATCAAGGGGCCGATGGTGGTACCCGGCTACTGGAACAAGCCTGAGGCGACGGCGGCGAACTTCACCGGCGGTTATTGGAAGTCCGGCGATCTCGGCGCGATTGACGCTGAGGGTTTCGTGCGCGTCCTTGACCGCAAGAAGGACATGATCAACCGGGGTGGCTACAAGATCTACAGCGCCGAGGTGGAGAACGTGCTCTCCTACCATCCGCGCGTGGTCGAGGCCGCCGCCGTGGCGAGGCCCGACCCGGTGCTGGGCGAGCGGGTGCATTGCTTCGTGCTGGCCCGGGGCGGGTTCGACGACGCGGCGTCGCTGCGACGCCATTGCGCGGAACGGATGGCGGATTACAAGGTTCCGGACAGCTTCACTTTCTTCGACGGACCGCTACCCCGGAACGCCAACGGCAAGCTGATGAAACGGCTTCTGGCCGAACGCCTCAAGGAGGAGACGGCATGAGCGGACACGGATACGAGAGCGGGCGCCTCAACCTGCCCTTTGTCGGACATGCGACCTTTGCCAAGGCGCCGCCGTGTCTCGTCTGGCAAAGCATCGAGGCCGATGTCGCGGTCCTCGGCGTGCCCTACGACATGGGTACACAGTTCCGCTCCGGCGCGAGGATGGGGCCGCGGGCGATCCGCGAGGCCTCGACCCTGTTCTCCTTCGGCCATGCCGGTGCTTACGATCACGAGGACGACGTCACCTATATGGAGAACGTCCGGATCGTCGATGTGGGTGATGTCGACATCGTTCATACGGACACCGAAAAAAGCCACGCCAATACCGAGGCCGCCGTGCGCGCGATCCTGGCCAAGGGAGCGCTACCGGTCATTCTCGGCGGCGATCACGCAATCTCGGCGCCGAACATTGCCGCATTCTCCGGGCACGGGCCGGTCCATGTGGTGCAGATCGACGCCCATCTGGATTTCGTGAACGAGCGGCACGGCGTGCGCTACGGCCACGGCAATCCGATGCGCCGGGCCTCGGAGATGAGCCACGTGAGCGGCCTCAGCCAGTTCGGCATCCGCAATGTCTCCTCCTCGAACCGTTTCGATTATGAGGACGCGCGGGCGGCGGGCTCGACCATCCTGTCCGTGCGCCAGATCCGCTCCTTGGGCACCGAAGCGGTGCTGGCGACCATTCCGGCGGGCGCGCGCTGCTACATCACCATCGATATCGACGGCTTCGATCCCTCGATCGCGCCGGGCACCGGCACGCCCAGCCATGGCGGCTTTCAGTATTACGAGGTGATGGAGATCCTAAAGGGCGTGACGGAGCGGCACGAGGTGGTCGGCATCGATCTTGTCGAGGTGGCGCCGGCCTATGATCCGGCCGGGCTGACCTCGATCCTCGCCGCCCAGGTCTTGATGAACCTGATCGGCTATGTCTTCCATGCGAGACATAACCGCTAGAGTTGGAGAAAGCGTGTGAGCGACCCCTATGATCTGACCGGAAAGGTCGCCCTGGTAACCGGCGCCTCCCAGGGCCTCGGCCGGCGATTCGCCCTCACCCTGGCGAAACACGGCGCCAGGGTCGCGCTGGCGGCGCGGCAAGTGGCCAAGATCGAGAGCCTGAAGGCCGAGATCGAGGCTGACGGCGGGACGGCCCACGCGGTGGCCATGGATGTGATGGACGTCGCCAGCATCAATGCCGGCATTGCCGAGGCTGAGGCGGCGCTGGGGCCGGTCGACATTCTGGTCAACAATGCGGGGCTTGCCATCAACAAGCTGTTCCTGGATGTCAGCGAGGCGGATTACGACACCGTGCTCGGCACCAACCTGAAAGGCTGTTTCTTCTGCGCCCAGGCGGTCGCCAAGGGCATGGCGAAACGGGGGCGCGGCTCGATCATCAACATCTCCTCGGTGCTTGGCGCGCGGCCGATCGGCACGCTGACCACCTATTGCGCGTCGAAGGGCGGGCTGAACCAGTTGACCGCCGCCATGGGCCTGGAACTGGCGCGCAACGGGGTCCGGGTCAACGCCATCGCGCCGGGCTATATCGAAACCCCGATGAACAGCGATTTCTTCCAGTCGCCCCCGGGCCAGG
>JAYOEU010000215.1:0-6598 GCA_038116915.1 Alphaproteobacteria bacterium | reverse complement strand
CGTTGTCATCGGCGCCGGGCCGGGCGGCTATGTGGCGGCGATCCGGGCGGCGCAGCTCGGCATGAAGGTCGCCTGCGTCGAGAAACGCGCGACCCTCGGCGGGACCTGTCTTAATGTCGGCTGCATCCCCTCGAAAGCGATGCTGTCGGCGTCGGAGAAATATGCCGAGGCGGCGGAGCATCTCGCCGATATCGGGGTCGAGGTCGGGAAGGTCTCGCTCAACCTCAAGAAGATGCTGGCCAACAAGGACAAGGTGGTCGAGGACCTGACCAAGGGCATCGAATTCCTGTTCAAGAAGAACAAGGTCGACTGGATTCAGGGCGCGGCCTCGATCAAGTCCGCGAGCGAGGTGGTGGTCAAGCCGGAAACCGGCAAGCCCGTGACGCTCAAGACCGAGCGGGTACTGATCGCCACCGGCTCGGAATCCATGCCGCTGCCCGGCGTCGAGGTGGATGAGAAGAAGATCGTGACCTCGACCGGTGCGCTCAGCCTCGCCAAGGTGCCGAAGCGTCTGGTGGTGATCGGCGGCGGCTATATCGGGCTGGAGATGGGCTCGGTCTGGGCCCGGCTCGGCGCCGAGGTGACGGTGGTCGAATTCCTCGACCGGATCGTGCCGGCCATGGACCGAGAGATCGGCAAGCGATTCATGGCGGTGCTGCGCAAGCAGGGTCTCAATTTCAAGCTGTCGACCAAGGTGACCGGCGCCAAGAGCGGCCGCTCGGGCGTCGCCCTGACGCTGGAAGCGGTGAAATCGGGAGAGACGGAAACGCTTCAAGCCGACGTGGTGCTGGTGTCGATCGGCCGCCGCCCGGTGACTGCCGGCCTCGGCCTCGACAAGCTCGGCGTGGCGTTGGACAAGCGCGGCTTCATCCAGGTCGATGCGGATTTCGAGACCAATATTCCTGGGATTTTCGCCATCGGCGACTGCATCCCCGGCCCGATGCTTGCCCACAAGGCCGAGGAGGACGGCGTGGCGGCGGTCGAGATCATGGCCGGCCAGTCGGGCCATGTGGATTATGGCCTCGTCCCCGGCATCGTCTACACCCATCCCGAGGTCGCCGCGATCGGCAAGACCGAGGAGGATCTGAAGGCGGCCGGCATCGAATACCGCAAGGGCGCCTTCCCGTTTACCGCCAACAGCCGCGCCCGCACCACCGGCGAGTCCGACGGCACTGTGAAGATCCTCGCCGATGCCGTGACCGACCAGGTGCTGGGCGTCCATATCATCGGCCCCGAGGCCGGCAATCTGATCCACGAATGCGCCACCGCCATGGCCTTCGGCGCGACGGCGGAGGACATCGCCCGCACCTGCCACGGCCACCCGACCTATAACGAGGCCGTCAAGGAAGCCGCCCTCGCGGTGGACGGACGCGCGGTTCATATCTGAGGGTTTGGGGGGAGGGATCTTTTTCCCACCTTCTCTGTTTCCCCGGCGCAGGCCGGGGCCGACGCTTGTGGCTAAATTGAGGTGATCGGAACCGATCACGGATGCGGCGATTTCTTCGTCCCGTCGCCCTGGCGAAGGCCGGGGCTTGTGACGATACCGCCGGGTCAAACTGGTTTCTCCATAGTTTCTTCTTGCTTGTTCGGATCACCCGATGGCGGCAACAGCCCCGGCTTTCGCCAGGGCGACGTTAAACTGAAGTCAGGGAGAGCGTTTTATTGTTGCAACTTGGCTTCAGGCGTCGGCCCCGACTTTCGTCGGGGATACGGGTGAGGAAATGCTTGGGGGCAGCCATCAACCGAAAGGACGCGCGATGCCACTGGGTAGTTTAGAAAACGTTTGAAGGTACACGGGACACCTATTTGATTTTAATGGAAAACAGTGAATTTTAAGATGGTCATGGTAAGAACGTGGCGAGGAAGCGGATTTCGTCGCTGAATTTGCTTCACTGTTGAGATCGTTTTCCCATATGTTGTGGGGTAAACTTTGGAATGTGACGATATATAGTTTTCTATTATTAATATATTACTTTAAGAAGTGGAAATGTTCTCTATTTTTCAGCAAGTTATATTTGAAAATTGATCCGAAAACCAAAAGTTCGGCCAAGCAACGCTGATTCCGCAAGGTTCTTCGAGCCAACGTTTCCGCCAGCCGCCGGGCCGGGCTTTCCTAGCGCCGATCGCGAGGATGCGCGCCCCGGTGGACGGCGAGCAGGTGCTCGGCATCGACATTGGTATAGCGCTGGGTGGTTGAGAGCGAGGCGTGGCCCAGCAGTTCCTGGATCGCCCGCAAATCGCCGCCGCCGGAGAGCAGGTGCGTCGCGAAGGAATGGCGCAGCGCGTGCGGGGTCGCGCTGTCCGGCAGGCCGAGGGCGCCCCGGATCAGCCGCATGGCCCGCTGCAGGACCGCCGGCTGCAACCGCCCCCCGCGCGCGCCGAGAAACAGCGGGTCCTTCGGACCGCCCGCAAAGGGGCAGAGCTTCAGATACGCGGCGACCGCCTTTCGAACGGCGGGCAGTACCGGCACCATCCGCTCCTTGCCGCCCTTGCCGAGGATGGTCATCACGTCGGAGGCCGGCGCGTCGCCCCGGTTCAGCGCCAGCGCCTCGCCGATCCGCAGCCCGCAGCCGTAGAGCAGGCACAGCACCGCCGCGTCGCGGGCGGCGATCCAGGGCTCCTCGGCCATGATCTCGGCCATGTCGAGGGTCTTTGCCGCATCCTCGATGCCGATCGCCTTGGGAAGCGAGCGCGGCAGCTTCGGGGTGCGGATCGTCTGGATCGCCGGGTTGGCGACCCCGTGACGGCGCTCCAGATAGCGGAAGAAGGTGCGGATCGTCGACAGCGCCCGGGCCGTCGAGGTCGCGGAAAGCCCGCTGGTCCGCCGCCGGGCGAGATAGGCGCGGAAATCCATGGTCTTCAGATCGCCGAGTTCGGCGAGGCCGGGCGGCGCGCCGAGATGACCGGCGAGGAAGTCGAGGAAGGCGCGCAGATCGCGGGCATAGGCGGCCTGGGTGTGGTCGGCCATGCGCCGCTCGCCGGCCAGCCAATCCCGCCAGCCCGAAACCGCGCGCGCGAGATCGGCGGCAACCGGTGGGCCGGGAGTCAGCTCGGCAGGTTCAGCCATTGCCTGATGGTGGTTTCCAGCGCCTTGGCGAGGAAGCCGATCAGCTCGGTTCCCTGACCCTGATGGAAAGTGTCGACGTCGCGGCTGCCGATCGCCAGCAGGGCCTTCGGCGCTTGCGGTCCAAGATCGAGCCGCGCCAGCGCCTGACTGCGGACCAGCCCGGCGGCGGCATCGAAGATCTTCTTGTCGGCGGTGATGTCCGAGGCGAGCGCGATGTTGCGGCCCGGTCCCAGAACCCGCTCTATGGCGCCCTCGGGGATCGATTTCAAACTGGAGGCGTAGGCGCGGGGGATACGCACGTCACCGACCTCAAGGCAGATCGTCACCGCGTCGACCTCAAGCACCAGCGGCAGGTCGGCGGTCACCGTGTGGATCAGTTTCTCGAAACTCCGCGCCGCGAGGATCTGCAGCACCGCCTCGTGGACCTGCAACTGCGCCGACCGGTTGTCGCGCGCGGTGCCGACGATGGCGGCATGGGCGTCGCGCAGCCGTATGTTCTCCTCGCGCAGCCGGTTCAGCATCAGGTGCTGCATGTCGACCACATTGCCGTCGAACCGCGCCGATTGCGCGAGCGATTCGAGCAGCACCGGGTTGTTGGTCAGGAGCTCGGGATTGCGCCGCAGATAGTCGAGAACCGCGTCCTCGCTCAGCGCCTTGGAGGGAACGTCATTCGCGGCCGTCGACTCGCGGCGGCCCGGCGTGGCGACGGATCCCTTTTCGGTCATGCCCCACCGCCTCCCGATCCGAGGATCGACTGGCCGGTCTTGGCCCAGTCGTCCAGGAAGGCCTGCAGGCCCTTGTCGGTGAGCGGATGGTTGTACATGGCGCGGATCACGCCCGGCGGCAGGGTCGCGACATCGGCACCGATTTTGGCGGCCTCCAGAACATGCTGCGGGCCGCGCACCGAGGCCACCAGAACCTCGGTCGGGAAGTCATAGTTCGCGTAGATCTGGACGATATCGGCGATCAGCTCCATGCCGACCGCGCCGATGTCGTCGAGCCGTCCGACGAAGGGCGAGATGAAGGTCGCGCCGGCCTTGGCGGCCAGCAGCGCCTGGGTGGCGGAGAAGCACAGGGTGACGTTCACGCCGGTTCCCTCGTCCGAGAGCGCCTTGCAGGTCTTCAGGCCGTCCACCGTCAGCGGCACCTTCACTGTCACGTTGCCGGCGATCTTGGCGAGCTTGCGCCCCTCGGCCAGCATGGTCTTGAAATCGGTTGCCGCGACCTCGGCGCTGACCGGCCCCTCGACTAGGTCGCAGATCTCGGCGATGACATCCATGATGTTCCGGCCCGACTTGGCGATCAGCGACGGGTTTGTGGTCACGCCATCCACCAGCCCGGTCGAGGCGAGGTCCGCGATTTCGGCGACATCGGCGGTATCGATAAAGAACTTCATGGGCGGTTCCGTTCGCTCGGGGATGCGCGCGGCATCCGAATCACCCGTTGAGTCTAACCCAGCCTCCCGTGGCTGGCTAGGGCGGCTCCGGCTCAAATGTTGGATTTCCCGATGCCCGGTTGCGGGTGTGACGGAGCCGACACACACTCAACCGATGACGAGGCAGGGCGATCGTGATGGCGGCTGACACCGGCGGCATGGACGAGGGGGGATTGTTCGGTCCGGCGCGGCGCGTCGGCGTGCTGCTGCCGCTGCCGCTGGCGGGTGCCTATGACTATCTCGACGAGGGCCTGGATCTGGAGCCGGGAGACGTCGTCGAGGTGCCGCTGTCCGGGCGCCGGGTCATGGGCGTGGTCATCGGCGGCGGTGACGGAACGGTCGAGGCGGCCAAGCTGAGAGCGGTGTTCCGGCGGTTCGAGGTGCCGCGTCTGCCGGCGGTGGTCCTGGACTTCGTGCAGTGGGTGGCGGCCTATACACTGTCGCCGCCCGGCTCGGTGCTGCGCATGGCCTTGAGCGTGCCGGCGGCCCTGCGTCCCGCCGAGCCGGTCATCGCCTATGCCCGGTCCGGCGCCGCGCTTCCCGACGGGCTGCGCATGACGCCGGCCAGAACGCGGGTGCTGGACCTGCTCTCGGACGGCCCGCCGCGCACGGTTCCCAACATCACCAAAGAGCTCGGCGTCACCGCCTCGGTGATCAAGGGCCTGGCGGAGGCGGGAGTGCTCGCGGCGATCGCGCTGCCGGCGGATCCCCCTGTTCCGGTCCCCGACCCGGACACGCCGCGGATGATGGCCCTCGACAGCGCGCAAAGGGCGGCGGCGGACACGCTTATGGGGAAGGTACGGGATGCCGCCTTTTCGGTGACGGTAATCGACGGCGTCACCGGGGCCGGCAAGACGGAGGTCTATTTCGAGGCCGCGGCCGAGGCGCTGCGGCACGGGCGGCAGGTGCTGATCCTGGTGCCGGAGATCGCGCTTTCGGCGCCGTTTCTCGCCCGCTTCGAGGCGCGGTTCGGGGTGCGGCCGGCGGAGTGGCACTCGGACCTTTCACCGCCGGTGCGCCGGCGGACCTGGAGGGCCATCGTCGAGGGCCGGGTCCAGGTCCTGGTCGGCGCCCGCTCGGCCCTGTTCCTGCCGTTCCCGGATCTCGGTCTGATCATCGTCGACGAGGAGCACGAGGCCGCGTTTAAGCAGGTGGACGGGGTCTCCTACCAGGGACGCGACATGGCGGTGGTCCGGGCGAGCCTGGCCGGCATCCCGGCGGTCCTGGTTTCGGCGACGCCGTCGCTGGAGACCGTCACCAATATCAGCCGCGGCCGTTATGACGTGGTCTCGCTGAGCGCGCGTCACGGCGGCGCGTCCCTGCCGGAGGTGGTGCCGATCGACATGCGCCGGGCCGGGTCGGAGCGCGGCCGGTGGGTGGCGCCGGAGTTGGTCCGGGCGATGACCGCATCGCTGGAGCGGGGCGAGCAGGCGATGCTGTTCCTCAATCGCCGGGGCTACGCGCCGCTGACCCTGTGCCGGGCCTGCGGGCATCGGCTTGAATGCCCGAACTGCAGCGCCTGGCTGGTCGAGCATCGCCTGACCCAGCGCCTGCAATGCCATCATTGCGGCTATGTCTCGGGACGGCCTTCGGAGTGCCGGGACTGCGGCGCGGTCGACAGTTTCGTGCCCAGCGGTCCGGGCGTGGAGCGGCTGGCCGAGGAGATCTACGACCGGTTTCCCGAGGCGCGGGTGCATATCGCCTCCAGCGACACCCTGGCCGGCCCCAGCGCCGCGGCCGAGTTCAGCCGCGCGGTGCGGGCCGGCGAGGTCGACATCATCATCGGGACCCAAGTGGTGGCCAAGGGCCATCATTTTCCCCTGCTGACCACGGTGGGGGTGGTCGATGCCGATCTCGGGCTGGCCGGTGGTGACCTGAGGGCGGCGGAGCGAACCTATCAACTGCTGCACCAAGTCGCCGGACGGGCGGGCCGCGCCGACCGGGCGGGGACCGTCTATCTGCAAACCCATCAGCCGGAAAACCCGGTGATGCAGGCCCTCGTCGAATGGGACCGCGACGGCTTCCTCGCCGAGGAGGCGCGAGCTCGCGAGGCGGCGGGGATGCCCCCCTTCGGACGCCTGGTCGCGCTGGTGGTC
>JAYOEU010000214.1:6257-6635 GCA_038116915.1 Alphaproteobacteria bacterium | reverse complement strand
GGTATTCGCCTTCGAGGCTCGACCTTGGCTCGAATTCGGCTTAAAGGATGCCGCCTGATCGGTGCTTCTGAATATGACGGGCCTGGAGCGCGATCCCGGTTGAACCTTTGAGTGGGTTTGCGGATGTTTTACGAACTGGCCGCCACGTCCTGGGGCGATGAAGAACCCGCGGCCTTGCGGCGGGTTATCGAGAGCGGCCATTTCACCATGGGCCCAACCGTCAAGCAGTTCGAAGCCGCCTTCGCGGCGTATCACGGCAAGCGTCACGGGGTGATGGTGAATTCCGGTTCCTCGGCCAATCTCGTCGCGGTCGCCTCGCTTTTCTTCAAGAAGGACCGGCCTCTCGAGAGGGGCGACGAGGTCATCGTGCCCGCCTTG
>JAYOEU010000214.1:0-6247 GCA_038116915.1 Alphaproteobacteria bacterium | reverse complement strand
GAGCACCACCTACCACCCGCTGCAGCAATACGGGTTGAAATTGAGGTTCGTGGATATCGAGCTTGAAACCCTGAACATGGATGTGGGCAAGCTTGAGGCGGCGCTCACCCCGCGCACGCGGGCGGTCATGCCGGTCAGCATTCTCGGTAACCCCTGCGATCTGCCGGCGTTGCGTGCGTTCTGTGACGCCCACGGGCTCTATCTGATCGAGGACAACTGCGAGTCCGCCGATGCCGAGATCGGCGGCAAAAAGGCGGGCACGTTCGGCGATCTGAACACCTTCAGCTTCTTTTTCTCGCATCATATCTCGACCATGGAAGGCGGTATGGTCCTGACGGATGATCTGGAACTCGACCACTTGTGCCGCTGTTTGCGAGCGCATGGCTGGACCCGGGATCTGCCGGACGGCTCGCCGCTGTTCCAGCGCGGCGCCGACAGCCATTTCGAGGCCTATCGTTTCCTCCTGCCCGGCTACAACGTGCGGCCGGCTGAAATGCATGCCGCTGTCGGCCTCGAACAACTGAAGAAACTGCCCGCTATGACCGAGGCGCGGCGGCGGAACCTCGCCTTGTTCACCCGGCTGTTCGCCAATGACCCGCGCTTCATGATCCAGCGGGAGGTTGGCAAGAGCTCGAGTTTCTGTTTCCCGATGATCGCGCGGCCGGGCGTCGAGTTCGACCGCGATCGGCTTTTCGCGGCGCTGCGCGAGGCCGATATCGGGTTCCGGATTGTTACCGGCGGGTGTTTCCTGCGCCATGAGGCGATCAAGTATTTCGACTACGAGGTCGTCGGCGATGTAAGGAATGCGGATTACGTGCACGACAATGGCTTCTTCGTCGGCAACCATCCGCATGATCTCACGGCGCAGATCGAACGGCTGTACGAGGTCTTGAGATCTTTATGAGCTGCCCGGCGGGGCGGGCAATCAGGTGCGGGGAGAGGCACGTGGCAAGCGGCAGGAACATTCTGGTGACCGGCGGCGCCGGCTATCTTGGGTCGGTGATGGTGCCGGCGCTTTTGGATGCCGGCCACCGTGTGACCGTCCTTGACAACTTCATGTTCAATCAGATGCCGCTGGCCGCTGTCTGCGCCCATCCGGATTTCGATCTCGTCAATGGCGACGCCCGTGACGAAGCCGTCCTGAAACCCCTCATGAAGTCCGCCGATGTGATCATTCCGCTGGCCGCGCTCGTCGGCGCGCCGCTTTGCAACAAGGACATTCCCGGCGCGGAATCGATCAATACCGGCGCCATCCGGTCACTGATCAAGCTCAGCTCGAAAGAGCAGCGGATCCTGACGCCGATCACCAATAGCGGCTACGGCATTGGCGAGCTCGGAAAGTTCTGTACCGAGGATACCCCCCTGAAGCCGATATCGGTTTACGGCAGGACAAAGGTCGCGGCCGAGAACGCGGTTCTGGACCGCGGCAACGCGATCAGTTTCCGGCTCGCGACGGTTTTCGGAATGTCACCCCGGATGCGCCTCGACCTTCTGGTCAACGACTTCGTGTTCCGGGCCGTCAACGACAAGGCGGTGGTGCTTTTCGAGGCGCATTTCAAACGCAACTACATTCACATCCGGGACGTCGCGCGCGCGTTTCTGCACGGGATCGACAATTTCGAGAGCATGCGGGACCGGCCCTACAATGTCGGGCTGTCCGACGCCAACCTTTCCAAGGACGAGCTTTGCGCCAAGATCCGCGAGCACGTCCCGCAGTTCGTCTATCTGGAAGCTCCGATCGGAGAGGACCCCGACAAGCGCGACTATATCGTCTCGAACGCGCGCATCGAGGCGACCGGCTACGCGCCGGCCTTTTCCCTGGATGACGGGATCCTCGAGCTTATCAAGGGTTTTCGGATGTTGAAGAAGTCGCCCTACGGAAATGTCTGACCCGGGAAAATCAGAACGGGCCCTTGAACTGTAGCTGATAGGCGAGCTTGGCCCGTTCCGCGTCGGGTTGCCAGTCGCCCGGCCCCCCATTGACCATGGCGAATGCCTTGAGCGCGATGGTCTTGGGATTGGGGTAGAATCCGTCTTCCAGGCTGGGTGTTGTCGGGCAGGGGGTGAATTCGAACCCCATCCGGGCCGCCTGAAAAGGCACATCGAGCTGAAGTCTTTCCGCCACCGACGCGATGATTTCCGCGCCGGCGCCGCAGACCGTCCAGCCGTTGTCGACAACGATCAGGCGCCGTGTCTTGCGGACCGATCTGGCGACGATATCGATGTCCAGCGGCAGCAGCCAGACCGGGTCTATGACCTCGGCACTGATGCCCGCGTCCCGCAACAACTCCTGGGCACGCAGACATTCCACCGCCATGTTCGAGACGCCAACGAGGGTGACGTCGTCGCCCTCCGCCAAGAGCCGTCCTTTGCCCGGCGTGGAAACAATCTCCGTTTCCGGCGTCGGCGCGGTCGTCGGATACAGCAGGCGGTGCTCAACGAAAATCGTCGGATTGTTGTCACGGATCGCCGCGATCAGGCAGGCCTTCGCGTCATAGGCGTTCGCCGGCGCCGCGACCCGCAGACCGGGAATTCCCATAAACATCGAATACAGACCCTGGGAATGCTGGGCGCCCTGACCCCAGGATTTGCCGATCATGCACCGGGCGACCATGGGAACATCGAACTGGCCGCCGTACATGTAGTGGGATTTCGACGCCATGTTGATCAGCTGGTTCATGCACAGCATCAGGAAGTCCATGCGGATATGGACGTGAATCGGACGCATGCCGCTCATCGCGGCGCCGATCGCGACCCCGGTCATGGCGTCCTCGGAAAGCGGTGTCGTGAACACCCGGTCGGGGCCGAATTTCGCCAACAGACCCTCGGTCGATCCCTGGATCGCCTTGAAGTCGTCGACATCGAGACCGAAGACGAAAACATTGGGATCCCGGTCCATCTCTTGCTCGACGGCCTCGCGGAGCGCATCGACATAGCGCAGTTCACGCATTTGCGGTCTCGCTGTAGACATGTTCGGTCAGTTCATGAAGTCCGGGGAAGGGGCTGGCTTCGGCGAAGTCGAAGGCGCGGGCCACCTGCTCCTCGACCTCGGCGTCGATGGCAGAGACGACAGACGCGGGCAGTTCACGAGCCGCCATGGCCACGGCGTCGTTTTTCTGCCAGGGCTCCAATTCGGTCCGGTCGCGGTAGCCGCCGGACTCGTAGTCCTGACCGGGGCCGACATGCTCCGACCACCGGTAGGTCTTGCATTCCAGGAAGCCGGGACCCTCTCCGGCCCGGATACCGCGCAGCAATCGCCGGGCGGCGGCGCGGATCTCGAAAACATCCATGTCCGGCACGCTTTCAGTCGGGATTCCGAAGGTCTCGACGCGTTTCAGCAGATCATGGGTCGCCCAGCGCTTGGAAAGCGGCGTGTGAATGGCATAACCGTTGTTTTCCAGGATGAAGAGCACCGGGAGCTTCTTCAGCGCCGCGAAATTCAAACTCTCGTAGAACGCGCCTTCCTCGGTCGCGCCGTCGCCGAAAAAGCTTGCGACGATGCCGGGCTTTTTCTGCCGCATCAGGCCCATGGCAAAACCAAGCGAGATCGGCACCGTGGTTCCGACCACGGCGGAGGAACCGAGAATCCGGTTCTTTGCATCCGCCAGATGCATGGAGCCGCCCTTCCCGCGGCTGATACCGCCGGCCTTCCCGTAAAGCTCGGCGATCATCGCCGGCAGATCGCCGCCATGGGCGATATAGCTCGCATGGCCTCTGTAGGTTCCCGATACGAAATCGGTCTCATCCAACGCGTCGCAGACACCGACGGCGACGGCTTCCTGACCGATCGACAGGTGGACGGGGCTTTTGATCTTGTCGGTCGGGTAGACCTCCGCGACCTTTTCCTCGACCCTGCGGATCAGCTTGAGCATCCGGTAGATATGCCCGTGGTCGGCGCCGTTCTCGTTCGTCAGATTTTTCATCGAATTACCGAAATTCCAGATCCGGCGTAGTCCTACACCAATGCTATCGGCCAAGACCAGTCATCTAAGCGGTGTAGATGATTTGAGCGTCCGGGAGCGCTAGGGACAATATTGGGACGGTCTGCTATTGTCGCCGCGCGCGCAGTTTGGCTGGAGACCCCTTCCTGATGTCCGAGACCGTTGACATCCTGTTTATCAATCCCGGAGATCGCAACCAGATCTATCAGGGGCTCGCCGATGAGTGGACGGCGATCGAACCTCCGGTTTTCGCGGGGCTGTTTGCAACATATGCGCGCAACAAGGGCGCGTCTGTTGCCATCCTGGACGGCCATGGGCTTGGATTGTCGGCGGATCTCACGGCCGAGGCGGCGGTGTCGGGTTACAACGCGACGCTCTATGTGTTGGTTATATACGGCTATCAGCCTTCGGCATCGACACAGAACATGACGGTGGCCGGAAAGGTCGCGGCGGCGATCAAGCGGCGTCGGCCGGACGCGCAGATCATGATGACAGGGACTCATCCGGCGGCCCTGCCGGGTCTGACAATGGAACAGGAGGCGATCGACTTCGTCTGTGACCGTGAAGGTCCCGCGACGATCCTGAAGACGGCGGAGGTCCTGAAACGGCGGGGCAATGATTTTGCCTCCATCCCGAGCCTCTGGTGGCGCGACAGCGGTGTGATCACGGTGCCGAGCGCCGGTGCCGAGGCCCTGCTGGTGGACCTCGACGCGGAGATGCCCGGCGTCGCCTGGGATCTGCTGCCCATGGAGGTTTACCGCTCCCACAATTGGCACTCCTTCGACCATATCCACGACCGGGCGCCCTATGCGTCCATCCACACCACGCTCGGTTGCCCTTACAAGTGCAGCTTCTGTTGCATCAATGCTCCGTTCGGCAAGGCGTCCTATCGGATGTGGAGTCCGGATACCGTCGCGGCCGAGATCAAGCATCTGGTCGAGACCTACGAGGTGAAGAACATCAAGTTCGTCGACGAGATGTTCGTTCTGAACAAGCGCCACGTGCACGGCATCTGCGACCGGCTGATCGAGCTCGATCTCGATCTCAATATCTGGGCCTACGCGCGGATCGACACGGTGAAGGACGAGTTCCTCGAGAAGCTACGGCGCGCCGGGTTCCGCTGGCTTTGTCTCGGCATCGAAAGCGCGAGCGATTTCGTTCGCGATGGCGCCAACAAGAGTTACGGCAATGACGACATCATCCGGGTCGTACGCAAGATCCAGGACGCGGGCATCCATGTCCTGGGCAACTATATCTTCGGGCTCCCGGACGACACGCGTGAAAGCATGCGGCACACGCTCGATCTGGCGATCGAACTGAACTGCGAGTTCGCGAATTTCTATTCGGCGATGGCCTATCCGGGCTCGCCGCTCTACGCGCAGGCCGTGCGCGAAGGGTGGGATCTGCCGAAAAGCTGGCATCAATATTCCCAGCATGCGTACGATTCCCTGCCGCTTCGCAACAAGCATCTGACCGCGGCGGAAATTCTCCAGTTTCGGGACGAAGCCTGGACGGAGTACTTCACCGGGCAACGATATCTTTCCATGGTCGAGCGGAAATTCGGCGCCGAGGTTCTGGATCATGTCCGCCGGATGACCCAATTTTCGCTTCGCCGGAAAATAGTCGAGGACGAAATGGCGGCGTGACCGTCTCGTCGCGCCGTCCGCCCGCGCGCCCTCTTGCATCCTTTGGCGGCCCTCGTTATAACCCGCTGCCCCCTTGACGGGGCGACACCGCGCCATGGCTGAAGGGCATGCCTGGCCGGTGAAACAGGCTCTCGCGGACAGGTGCCGCCGGACCGCTAAATCAGGCAATGGAGACCGAAATGCCCAAGATGAAGTCGAAGAGCGGCGCGAAGAAGCGATTCCGCGCCACCGGGACGGGTAAGATCGTCCGGAACTACGCCAACAAGCGCCATATGCTGCGCCGGCGTCCCCAGGACATGAAACGCAGCACGCGCGGCACGACGATTCTGTCTGATTCGGACAGCAAGATCGTCCGCAAATTCCTGCCGTATCTGTAAGGGAGGCGTGACATGGCACGTGTGAAAAGAGGCACGACGGCGCACGCCCGTCATAAGAAGGTTACGGACAAGGCCAAGGGTTATTACGGCCGCCGCAAGAACGTCTTCCGGGTCGCCGTTCAGGCGGTCGAGAAGGCGGCGCAGTACGCCTACCGTGACCGCCGGGTCAAGAAGCGCACCTTCCGGGCGCTTTGGATTCAACGGATCAATGCCGGCGTTCGCGTCCACGGCATGACCTATTCGCAGTTCATGAACGGCCTGAAGAAGGCCGGGATCGAGCTTG
>JAYOEU010000213.1:0-6644 GCA_038116915.1 Alphaproteobacteria bacterium | reverse complement strand
CGAGAGCCGTGGGAATCCCCTATCTACGATTCCATGTTCCTTGAACCCGCTCTAGTATAAATCCTTCTGATCGGATCAACCGGACCGTTCGGTCAATTCTTTCGAGTAATTAGAAAGCGAAACGTGGCTCCGCCGGAGGAATGGACCCTGCGTTGCCGCGCGATGACGATTGGAAACCTCGCTTCACGTCAAAGCGGAATTGATTTAGGCCGCGCCCCTTTTCTCCCGCCAGAGGCCGAGCTTCTCTTGCACCACCCGGTCGGAGAAGCTGAAGAGCACCGCGTCTTCGCCGCCGGTGACCTTGTGGCTATGTTCGGCCCAACTCGGGACAACGAAGGTGTCGCGCGGACCCCAGGCGAAGATCTCGCCGTTGATCATCGTCTCGCCGGACCCTTCGACTGAGACATAGACCATGCCGTCCGTCGACTTGTAGGGCGCGCCGGCGAACCCCTTGGGCATGAGCTGCATGAATGTCGCCATGGTCGGCATGGCATAGCCGCCGGTGACCGGGTTGACGTATTTCAGCTTCAGCCCGTGGCACGGGTCCCATTCCTCGGTCCGGCGCATGGTCTCCAGCGCCTCGCGGGTGCGCGAATAGGGATAGTTGAAGACCGGAGAAGACACGGCGCCAGCCTGCTGATCCACCGGCAGAAGGCCGCTGCCAAAGCGCGCGAGGCTGTCGCCCTCGGGCCGGGTCAGCGGCTGCTCATCCGCCTCGTAGTGCTCGGCGAAGCTGGCGTCGAACAGTTGGACGATCGGGATGTCGAGACCGTCCAGCCAGACCATCGGAGCGTCGCTGTCATTGCCGTGATCGTGCCAGCTCCATTGCGGAGTGATCACGAAGTCGCCGGGCCGCATCAGGGTTTTCTCGCCGCCGACGGCGGTATAGGCGCCGGACCCCTCGATAACGAAGCGCAGAGCGGTCTGCATGTGCCGGTGGCTCGGCGCCACCTCGCCCGGCAGGATCAGCTGCATTCCGGCATAAAGCGAGCGGGTGATCCGCGACTCGCCCGGCATGCCCGGATTTTCCAGCACCAGCACCCGCCGCTCCGCTTCCTTGGCGGTGATCAGGCCACCGGCCTCCATGATGAAGGGCCGGATCTCGTCATAGCGCCAGAGCGCGGGCACACAAGGGCTCGCCGGCTCGGGCGTCACCAGCCCGCGCATCACTTCCCACAAGGGGGTCATCGAGCGCCGGCCGATCCGTTCGTAGAAATCGGCGCGGGAGTTGCTGACAGTGGAATTGCGGACCTGTGTCATGGGAAATCTCCCCAATTGCGACGATGGCTACTCCAGCCCCATCAGGCTTCTGGCGAAGGCGCGGGCCTCGAAGGGGCGCAGGTCGTCCGCCCGCTCGCCGACGCCGACGGCATGAACCGGCAGGGCGAAATCCTGGGCCAGGGCCACGACCACGCCGCCTCTCGCCGAGCCGTCGAGCTTGGTGACGATGAGGCCGGTCACCTCGACCATCTCGCGGAACACCTTGACCTGACTGTGGGCATTCTGGCCGACGGTGCCGTCCAGCACCAGCAGGCAGTCATGCGGCGCGTCGGGCGCCTGCTTCTTGATCACCCGCACCACCTTAGCGAGCTCGTCCATCAGCTCGGCCCGGTTCTGCAACCGTCCGGCGGTATCGATGATCAGCACATCGGCGCCGGCGGCCCGCGCCTCGGTCATCGCGTCGAAGGCGAGCGCGGCGGGATCCGAGCCTTGCGGGCGGGCAACCACGGGCACGCCGGCCCGCTCTCCCCAGACCTGAAGCTGTTCGATCGCGGCGGCGCGGAAGGTGTCTCCCGCGGCGAGCCAGACGGTCTTGCCGTCGGATTTCCATTGCCGCGCGAGCTTGCCGATGGTCGTGGTCTTGCCGCTGCCGTTGACTCCGCAGACCAGGATCACGTGCGGATGATGGTCCGGGTTCAGCACCAGGGGTTTGGCGACGGGATCGAGAATGTCGGTGATATCGCCGGCGAAGGCCTCGCGGACCTCCTCGTTGGTGACTTCCTTGTCGAACTTCTCGTGGGCGAGATTGCCGGTCAGCTTGGCCGCGGTGGCGACGCCGAGATCGGAGCTGATGAGAAGATCCTCAAGCTCCTGAAGGGTCGCGTCATCCAGGCGTTTCTTGGTGAACAGCGCCGCTATGCCGCCGACCAGCTTGTCCGAGGTGCGGGTGAGACCGGCCCGCAGGCGCTGGAACCAGCCTTGACGCTCGGCCGCCTGCTCCTCGGCGCTCATGCCGCCACCTCGTGGCGGAACGCGCCGGCCAGCCGGCCGCCCTCAATGGCGGAGGCCACCGCCTCGACGATGCCGCCGGGAGCCACCGGTCCCTTGACCGTCATCGGAAGGAAATGCTCCGTCAGGCCCTCATTGCCGCGTTCGATCAGGACCCGTTCGGTTCGGCCGAGCCGTTCGTCCATCGCCCGTGCGACGGCGGTCTCGCCCGAGGCCCGCAGTCTGGCCGCGCGCTCCTTGCGCTCCGCCTTGGCGATCTGAGGCATGCGCGCCGCCGGCGTGCCCTCGCGCTCGGAGTAGGGAAAGACGTGGAGATGCGTCAAGCCGGCCTCCTCGACGAGGTCGAGGGAGCGCTGGAACATGGCGTCGGTCTCGGTCGGAAACCCGGCGATGATATCGGCGCCGAGGACGATGCCGGGGCGCAGGCCGCGAAGCCGGTCCGCCAGCCGGATCACGTCATCGCGCAGATGCCGGCGCTTCATCCGCTTCAGAATGAGATCGTCGCCGGCCTGCACGCTCAGATGCAGATGCGGCATCAGCCTCGGCTCGTCGGCGAGCAAGGCCAAGAGATCATCATCGATCTCCACCGGATCAACCGAAGACAGCCTGAGCCGCGGCAGATCGGGAACCTGTGCCAGCAGGCGCCGGATGAGTTGACCGAGGCCGGGCCGCCCCGGCAGGTCCGCGCCGTAGGAGGTGATATCCACGCCGGTCAGCACCAATTCGCGGTACCCGTTCTCGACCAGCAAGCGCGCCTGCCGGGCGATCTCGCCGATTGGGACCGAGCGGCTGTTGCCGCGTCCGAAGGGAATGATGCAGAAGGTGCAGCGATGGTCGCAGCCCTGCTGAATCTGGGCAAAAGCGCGGGCCCGGCCTTCAAAGCCCGCCACCAGGTGCGGCGCGGTCTCGGTGACGCTCATGATGTCGTTGACCAGCATCCGGTCAGATCCGTCCCGGCCGATGCCCCAGGTTTCCGCCCGGAGCTTCTCTTCGTTGCCGATCACCCGGTCGACCTCGGCCATGGCGCCATAGGAGGCCGGGTCGATCTGGGCGGCGCAGCCCGTGACGATGATCTCGGCGTCCGGGTTCTCGCGCCGGGCCTTGCGGATCGCCTGGCGGGCCTGGCGCTCAGCCTCCGCCGTCACCGCACAGGTATTGAAGACGATCCGCGCGCGTCCGCCCTGCCCGTCCAAATGGCCGCGGATGATCTCGGATTCAAAGGCGTTAAGCCTGCATCCGAAAGTTTCGATCCGTGTGTCGGTGTCGCGGTGGGTGGTCATGACCGAAAGAGATGGCGGGAAACGGCGCTGAAAGCAAGCGTTCAGCCGGAAATTCCATCCAAATCCCAAGTGCCTTGAAAACTGCGGGCGGTCGGTCCGGTCATCAGCACCCTTCCGCTTTCGGTCCACTCGATCGTCAAGGCGCCGCCATCCAGGATCACGTCCGCCCGGCGCTCGGTGAGGCCGCGGCGCGCCGCCGCAACTACCGTGGCACAGGCGCCGGACCCGCAGGCCTGGGTGATGCCGGCGCTGCGCTCCCAGACCCGCATACGGATCTCGGTGGGCGAGCGTACCGTCGCGAATTCGATATTGGCGCGCTCGGGGAACATCGGATGGTGTTCCAGCTTCGGACCGATTTCGGCGAGCGGCACCGCATCGGCGTCCTCGACGAAGAACACCGCGTGCGGATTTCCCATGTTGACGCAACAGGCGCCGCTGATCGGGGCGTCCGGCAAGGATACGTCGAGGGTATCGGTTTCGGACGAAAGCGGGATGTCGTCCCAGTTCAAACCCGCCGGGCCCATATCGACGGTCACCCGGCCATCGGCGGAGCGCTTGCAGGTCAGGGTTCCGGCGATGGTCTCGATCGCCACATCCTGCCGGCCGGCCTCGTCCATCAGAACAGCGGCGACGCAGCGGGTGCCGTTGCCGCAGGCCTCGGCCTCGGAGCCGTCGGGATTGTGGATCCTCATGAAGGCCGTGCCGCCGTTGCGGGGCGGCAGGATGGTCAGGAACTGGTCATAGCCGACACCCCGGCGCCGATCGCCGATCGCCCTGTAGGCTGCCGCATCCAGCCCCGGGTCGCGCAATCTCGCATCCACAACGACGAAATCGTTGCCAAGCCCATGCATTTTTGTGAAATCGATCCGCATCATGTCGCTGATATACGCGCGGATTCGCCGCTCGCCAACGATTCTTGTCGCCCATCGGCGCTTCCGCGTTTGTTTTCCCTTGCGGCTTGCGGTATCTCCGGCGGCGTTCAACAGCGCGGATATGGAGACAGCCAGTGGTCATCGTCGGGCATGAGGCATTGACGGATCTCGTCACGAAAATGATTGAAGGCGCGGGCAGCGAGCACGCCGAGGCGGTCGCGGTCGCCGAAAATCTGGTCGAGGCCAATCTGATGGGCCATGACAGCCACGGCGTCGGCCTTGCCCCGCGCTATATGCTGCACGCGGTGACCGGCACCATGAACCCGGGCGCCAAGGCCTCGCTGATCACCGATAACGGTGTCTATCTGCTGCTCGACGGCAATATGGGCTATGGCCAGACCGTCGGCCGCGAGAGCATGGAAATCGCCATCGACAAGGCCAAGCGCAACGGCGCGGCGATCGTCGGTCTGCGCAACGTGCACCATCTCGGCCGGATCGGCGCCTGGGGCGAGATCTGCGCCAAGGCCGGCTTCATCTCGATCCATTATGTGAACGCCACCGGCCACAAGCCCTATGTCGCGCCCTATGGCGGGTATGAGGCGCGGTATTCCACCAACCCCTACTGCACGGCGATCCCGGCGACCGCCAAGACCCCCATGATGGTGCTGGACATGGCGACCAGCCGTGTCGCCCAGGGCAAGGTCCGGGTCGCGCACTATGCCGAGAAGCCGATGCCGATGGATGACGCGCTGGTCGGCCCGAACGGCAAGCCGACCACCGATCCGGGGGTGGTGTTCCGCGATCCGATGGGCGCGATGCTCTCTTTCGGCCAGCATAAGGGATCGGGCCTGGCGATTCTCTGCGACCTCCTGGCCGGCGGCCTGCCGGGCGGCGGCACCGCGCGCCCGGAACTCAATACCGGTGAGACGATCCGCAACAACATGCTGACCATCGTCATTGATCCGAAACAGTTCAACTCCGGCGTCCCCTTCGCCGACGAGTTCGACAGCCTGGTCGCCTACGTCAAATCCGGCCAGCCCGCCGAGGGCCACGCGAGGATCATGGTCGCCGGCGAGCCGGAGCAGATCTCCATGGCCAAGCGCAAAGCCGAGGGCATCCCCATCGACGACAACACCTGGGCCGAGATGATCAAGCTCGGCTGCGAGAACGGGATGACGAAGGATCAGTTCGACAAGGTGGCGGGGTGAGGGGCGGCTCTTGCTACCCCACCTTTTTCTTTGCTTCCATGAACTGACGGAGAACGGCATTCATTCGGCTTTGGTATCCCGCGCCGCCTGATTTGAACCAAGTGACAACATCGTCGTCGATCCTTAGCGTGAGCTGCCTCTTGGGACGCGGAAGTATGACTCTAGCTTTCGCGAACCAATCCTGATCCAGAATAGGCGCGGCGTCCGGGTCACCGGCAACGGCCTTAGAGATTTCGTCATCTGTCAGATTGTCAATTTTCCGCCAATCTGTCTGGTCACTAAACGGATCATAGGTCTCGTCGCGCTTGACGATAGAATTGCCGTTCCCCATGGCTTGCCTTTCTAGCGGAAATCAGGCGGATACGGTGTCCCCGCTTGGTGAACACGACAGCGAATATTCGACCACTAAATTCACCGATCGCAATCCATCGTCGTTCTTGATGTTCCGTCCTCGTAGTCTCTATTTCGACACGAAAAAACTTGAAAACTTGCTTTACCGCCTCGAAATCGACGCCGTGTTTTTCAAGGTTCGGTATTCGTTTGCGGGTATCCCATTCGAATTCTAACTCCATGTATAACTACACTTTGTAACTACGTCAATGACAGAGGTGCTCTCACTTCCACTTATGGAAGGTGCAGGGACGTTTTCTGCGCCCTAGCATTGACACCCTTGCCCGCTCGCGCCTATAACCCGCCGCATCTCGACAGCGTCTGCCGTTGAGACCTTCACGGGTTCCGTCCGTCCTCGAGTTTCGAGCACGGGCGCGTTTCCGCTTTGGGTTTCGGCATTCGCTGCATCGTGGGAGAAAGCGGTTTGTTTGAAAGTTTGTCCGATCGTCTTGGCGAGGTCTTTGACCGCCTGAAGCGGCGCGGCGCCCTGAAGGAAGCCGACGTCACCGCAGCCATGCGCGAGGTTCGGATCGCCCTGCTCGAGGCGGATGTGGCGCTGGACGTGGTCAAGGACTTCATCGACCGGGTGCGCGAGCGCGCTGTCGGCCAGGAGGTGATCCGCTCGGTCACGCCGGGCCAGCAGGTGATCAAGATCGTCCACGACA
>JAYOEU010000212.1:0-6744 GCA_038116915.1 Alphaproteobacteria bacterium | reverse complement strand
CTGATATTGCGCTCGTAGACCAGCGACATGCCCTGGGCGGCGGTGGTGACGTCTCGTGCTTCCATGACCGGCTCCTCCTGATCGGCGGAGGTTATCCTAGGCAAGCGGGCAGGGTAGGGAAACCGGCGAATGGCGCGGCGTCTCAGCTTGCCCCCGACCGGGGACGTTCGAGAGCCATGGTGACCGCATATCCAAAGACCAAGCCCCAGAATGCGGCACCGATATTGAAGATCTGAATGCCGCTCACCGTTACCAGGAAGGCGACCAGCGCGCCCATCGGCGCCTTGCCGCTGAACGCGGCGGCGAAGGAACTGTTCAGCACCGGCAGCATGGCGAGGCCGCCCAGCACCGCGATTAAGGCCGGCGGCAGGCCCGAGGCAAGCGCGGTGGTCAGCGGGGCGAACAGCCCGAACAGGAGGATCAGCACGCCAAAGACCACGCCGCCGGCCCAGCGCGCCGCCGGCGGCCGGGTTGCGACCAGAACCGCGTTGACCGGTCCTGTCACACAAGCGGGCACCGAGCCGAAGGCGCCCATGGCAAGCGAGCCGTAACCACAGGCGACCGTCAGGGCATTGATCGGCGGCTTGTGTCCGGCCTGACCGAGGATCGTGAAGCCTTGCAGGTTCTGGATCGCGATGACCGAGATCAGCAGCGGCGGGACAAGCTCCACCATCGCGGCGAGGCTGAAATCCACGGCGCGGATTTCCGGACGCGCGATCCAGTCGCCGCCGGTCGCGCCGCCGGTAAAGGTGCCGGTCACAATGACCGCCGCCGCCCCGGCGGCAAGCGCGCCGAGCATCGGGGGAAAGCGCTGTGAGACGGCCGGCAGCACCGCAACGACGATATAGCCCGCGATGGTGGCGCCGGCGATGATCGGGGCGTCGGCAAAGCTGGTGACCATTCCAAGACCGATCGGCAGAAACACGCCGGCCACCATGCCCATGACCACGGGTACCGGCACGCGCTGGGTCAGCCAGCCGATCCAGCCGGACAGGCCGAGAAAGGTCATGATCAGGCCGCACACCAGATACGCGCCGACGATTTCGGCGAAGGAGAGATGATCGACGGCCGCGAGCAGCATTGCCGTTCCTGGGATCGACCAGGCAAGGCCGATGGGCTGGCGGTAGGTGACGCTGAACAGAATGCTGAGCACGCCTCCGAAGGCATATCCGGCGAAGATCCAGCCGATCACCTCGTCATTCGACAGCTCGCCGGCGCGGGCGACGGTCAGAAGCAGCGCGAGTGGCCCGGTGGTCGCGAACAGCATCGCGACGGCCCCGGCGGTGATCGTCTGGCGGCCAAGAGCCTGGCGAAATGTCGGAAAGCCTCGTGGCAGCGGTGTTGGGCGTTCGAGAATCACGGAATTCACCGGTCTGTGAAAAACCGCCTGGAAAGTTGGGAAAGCGGTCTAGGAATTTCCGAACAGCTCCCGGACCGCGGCCATGTGCGCCTCGCTGAAGTCGGTGACGGTCACCACGGCATCGTCGAACCCCGCATCAGCGAGTTTCTGCAACCGGTCCCTTGCCTCTGCCGGATTGCATCGCAGATCCAGATGATCTTCTTCAGAGAGCGGCTTTGAGGAGGCTGTCAGATCAACCGGAATATTCGTCGCGACGGCCCGCGTCCCGCCCTCGAGCCGGTAGCGGTCTACACCTTCCTTCAGGGTGGCGAAATTGGTGAAATGGGCCGAGGCGATCCAGCCGCTGTACTGTTTGGCCGCGATCGGTATCCAGCGGCTGCCGGCCCAGCTGCCGATCAGGATCGGCGGGCCGCCCTTGCTCGATTCCCAGGGCGTCAGATCAGCGGCGCCGACCGCCTCGCCGCGCCAAAGCGCCTGCATTCGGGGTAAGGCGGCGCTCAGTTGGCGGAACCGGGTGTCGTAATCGCCCTCCACCGCGTCGAAATCGGCCTTGGTCGACCCGGCTCCAACGCCGAGCCGCAACCGCCCGCCGCTCAGGTAATGCGCGCTCAGCACCCGGTGGGCAAGCTCGACCGGGTGGCGCAGAGGAACCTGAAGGATGCAGGTGCCGAGTTCCACCGTCTTGGTGAGGGCGGCGGCCGCCGAAAGGGAACTTACCGGGTCCGGGCGAAACCGCCCCCGGCCAATGGTGTCGAAAAACCAGATGCTCTCGAACCCGACTTTTTCGGCCGTTGCGAAACCCTGGGTATACGCGGACCCATTTACCGGGTCCGGACCTTCCAGATTGAGGCTGACACCTAGTCGCATAAGTCTCTCCGGCGATAGAGCGGCCAAAAATCGACTGGCCGGTGGTTGAGGGCGGCGGTTCGTGGCCCGGCATTCGCAGCATGACCATCAACGCGGGCGGCGACAACCGCCTAGAACGGCTTGTGCGGAATCTCACCAGGGATCCGAATCTTGGTCCGATCCTTGCTTGGTCATGGCGCGGGCAATCACCAGAACGGGGAGGCCGACCATGCAAATCATGCAAGAGCGCGAAACGACGCTCGATCATCACCGTGACGAATTGCGTTACGTCGCCGTTGACCAGGAGCCGGTCGCGGATCCGGAACTCGAGATGGCCATGGATGCCCTGCACATCCTGCCGCTCTCGATTCTTCCACTGAAGTCGGCGGGTTTGAGAAGAGCCCGAATGATCAAGAATACACGCCTGGAATCGGTGATCGAACTGTTCGGAGATTCCGAGACCGGTAGCGGTCAGGTCTTCGCCGAGGATATTCCCGACTTCTTCACCCATGCCGACACCAATCTCGAGCGCGATGTCCGGCTCTTGCAAACCGTGGGAACCCTGCAGTCCTTCGATGTCTTTTCCCTGCGGTCCGAATTGCGGCGAATCAATGTCGGCTTCGAGGATTATGGCTTGCTCGCGTTGTCCGTTTCGAAGCGGACGGAGCTGCTCGAGTTCATGAGCAAGTTCACCCGCCCGCTATTGTCGAGAATCTATGGCGATGGCCGCATGGATCCGGGAAGCCTTCCCGACATTATGCGTCTGCTCGCGAACCCGGACCGGCGTACCGCGCTCAAGCGCTTGAAAAGACTTGCTGCCGATCTCGGTATCGCGGTCTCTGAAATACCGGGCTTCGTGAAACATTATGGCGATGTGTTTCTTTCGATCTCCTACTACCGGCATTGCCTGGCGGAAATCTCCCGCGATATTCCGGAGTTTCTCGGATGGATGGAGGATATCCGCGATACCAGCCTGATTCAGTCAAGCGGATCGAATATTGATATGCTGAACGCCATCCAACATGATTTCACGCGATTCTCCCGTGCCATTAAACAGCGCTTTCAGACCTTTGATGCGCTTTGCGACAGTTGCTGGGACGAGGTCGGCGCCGAGACGTTTCGGGTTTTCGGCGCCACCGCCACGGCCCAGCATGTGGGAATGGGAGCCATGCTTTGCGGCCTCACCGTCAAGCTCATCGGCTGGCGCACGCGGTTTCCCCGCAAAACCGGAACGCCGACGGATCGCCTGGAGTTTCTGGCTTCCGAAATCGTCCCGGGCCTCGACAGCATTCGAAGCGTGCACAAAAAGCTTGAAGACAAGTCCGCTTTGAACTGACGGCGCGCGCGGACCTCGGGGTGTCGCATCTCCAATCTGGTTATGACACGGCGGAACGGTTCACCGCGTGGCATTGCGCGCGCGGATGCGCTAGGAACGGCGGACAGGCGGCGATCCGGACGGCTCGCGCCTGAACAGCGCGGGGAGCATGGGATGGCCGGTCCTCTTGATGGTGTGCGTATTCTGGATCTGACGACGGTGGGCTACGGACCCTATGCCTGCCAGATCCTGGGTGACTACGGAGCCGACGTGGTGAAGGTTGAATCCCGGGATGGCGACATTACCCGGGGGATCACGCCGTTCCGCAATCCGGGAATGGGACATTTTTTCCTGATGGCCAACAGGAACAAGCGGAGCGTGGTGCTGGATCTCAAGGCGGAAAAGGGGAAGGAGGCCTTTCTCAAACTTGTCGAGAAGATGGATGCGGTGATCTGTTCGGTCCGGCCCGCGGCCATGGACCGCTTGGGGCTTGGCTACGAGCATTGCCGGGCGGTCAATCCGGATATCATCTATGTGGCGCTGGTCGGGTTCGGTCAGGATGGTCCCTATGCGTCCCGTCCGGCCTATGATGACATCATCCAGGGCGTGTCCGGCATGGCGGCGATGCAGGGAGGCAGGTCGGGGCCGCCGACATTCGTCAACGCCTCGGTCTGCGACAAGATCTGCTCCCAAGTAGCGGCGCATGCCACGCTCGCCGCCTTGTTCAGCCGGGAGAAAACCGGAAAGGGACAATTGGTCGAGGTGCCGATGTTCGAGTCCATGGTCGGCTTCAATCTCGTGGAGCACAATTCAGGCAGGGCGTTCGAACCACCGCTCGGACCCGCGGGATATGAGCGTTCAATGGTGCCGTACCGGCGCCCCTACGCGACGTTGGACGGATATGTCTGCGCGCTTCCCTACAACACCAAACAATGGCGCTCGTTCTTCAGGATCATGGGTCGCGAGGAGATGCTGGATGACCCGCGCGTGGTTGATCCGAAGACCCGCAGCGAGAAGATCGGTGAACTCTACGAGATGGTCGCCGAATGCGTGAGCACCTGGAAAACGGCCGATGTTTTGGCCGCACTCGCGGAAGGCGATATTCCGCATGGGCAGGCGACGTCGCTCGACGATCTGGCCGAGGATGAACATATGAAGGCGGTTGGATTTTTCCGCACCGTTGATCACCCGACCGAGGGCCGGATCAAGCTTACCGTTCCGCCGATGAAGTTCTCCGAGACGCCCGCCGAGATCCGGTCTCTTCCCGCGCTTTTGGGCGAACACAGCGTCGAGGTGCTGCGGGAGGCCGGATACTCAGAAGCCGATATCACCGATATGCTCAATCAGGGCGTGATCACGGACGGCCAGCGACAGGCGGCCCGAAACGGGGTCGCGGCCTCCTAGCGACGGCCGATGTCCGGTGCCGGGAGACCGGAATGCGCCCCTCACGATTGTTTGTGGGTCGCCGGCGGCGAGAAATGTTAATATTGGAAGGCGGTGGTCGTTTCGCTTGGCGTGACTGATCATCGCCGCCGGCCGACCGGCCGTTGAGGCAGACTGCGAACGGGTCGATCAATGACGGATTCCCAACAGACCTTCACCGATGCGGAACTTGACCGTGAAATCAAGTTGTTCAACAAGATCATCCAACGCCCCTGGGTGTTGGATATGAAACTCCTCGAGGCGCTGATCGAGCACTATTCGGTGGAACCGTTGGTAACCAAGGCACATGGCGAGCGGCGGGATCTGCTCGAGGCGCTTTGTGATTATCTTGAGGAGGTGCGTGACGTCCGCGGAAAAGGCGCGAAGGAGAGCTGGTTGAACCGGCAAAGCCGGCGTTTGCGGGTCACTTTGCAGAAACTCGATCTCGAGTATTGAAGGCAGCGCGCGGGGAACGCTGCTTGGTCCGCATTCAGCGGGCTTCGCGAACCCGCTCGGGTTCGGCACGGTTGATCACGAATGCCGAGAATTCGCGCGCCGGCAGAGGTTGCGAGAAAAGATAGCCCTGGGCCTTCTGGCATCCGAGGTCCCTCAGAGTTTCGGCGCTCTTTGCGGTTTCGACACCTTCGGCGCAAACCGGGATGCTCAGCTCATGCGCCAGGGCAAGTATCGCCCGAACCACGGTCAGCGCGCCCTCATCATGGTCGATATCCACGATGAGCGACCGGTCGAGCTTCAATTCGCTTAACGGCATGCGATACATCTGCACCAGCGAGGAAAATCCCGAGCCGAAATCATCCAGCGAGACATTGATATTCTTCAACCGCAGTCTGGTAAGAATATCGATGGAATTGCGGACATTTCCCATCGCCGTGCTTTCGGTAAGCTCAATGACGACGAGCGCCGGATCAACCGACGCTTCGGCCAAAAGCGAAGCGAGCCGGTCCGGAAAGCTCAGATCCGACAGGATCACCGGAGCGACATTGATCGATACCGGAACCGCGCGTCCGGTATTCTGCCACTCGCGCAGTTGGGCGATGACCTTTTCGAACATGATTTCGGTAAGCCTGCCGATGAGCCCGGCTTCTTCCATGATCGGAATGAATATTGCCGCCGGCACCAGACCGAGACGAGGGTGGTTCCAGCGTGCCAGCGCTTCGGCCGCGATAACCGGATAGTTCCGCTCCCCCGCCAGGGTTACCTGCGGCTGGTAGTACGGCACGAACTCGCCGTCCTCCAAGCCTTGGGCAATGGTTTCAACAGTGATCGCGGTGGGTTCTCCGAAGACCGAGCGCAAGGATTTCTCGAGGTCGAGGACGGCGACCGGCTTGGCCAGGGTCTCGCCCATATCGAGACCCAGGTCGCGCCCCAACCGCTTGGCGGTGGCGAGCACGCGGGTGTCCTGGCCGCTGCTAAGGTGTATCCGCGATCCGCAACGCCGTTCCGCGAAGTCGCGCAGAAACTCCACGCCATCGCGGCCGGGCATGGACAGGTCGAGAATGATCATGCGATGCAGCGTGCCGTCATATTTTTCGATGAATTCCGAATAGGTCGGCGCTTCATCGACGCCGATGCCCATATCCTCGGCGACGTCACGAATGAAGGCCCGGATTTCGGCCTCGTCGTCCACGATCAGCAAACGCGAATCAGATTGCTTCATAGCGTGTCCCGCCCTCCCCACGGTATCCCGGGTCGAGCCGGTATTTTACTCAATTCCGTATAGTGGCTGCGCATGACGAGGCACCGCATCCAGGGCGCTGCGAATCTTTTGCGCCAGATCATG
>JAYOEU010000211.1:0-6942 GCA_038116915.1 Alphaproteobacteria bacterium | reverse complement strand
CGCCGGCGCCGCCGGCCGTGCCGACAAGGCCGGTGGAGCGTGCGGGCATGATCAATCCGAGCGGCGGTCCGATGGTCGATGATCCGCTGGCGAATACGACGGCGGGCACGGGCCGGCAGGATGTGGATTGGCTCGAGGGGTTCAAGTTCGATCCGTCGAAGCTCGACTTCAAGTGGACGATGGGCGGCGACGAAGACGGGCGGAGTTTCGCGCCGGATGCCGTCTATTCGGACGACGAATTCATGTACCTGCACTGGACGCCGGAGCGCATGAAGCAAATCGTGCTGCCGGCGATCTCGGCGGTGGTGAAGACCGACAGGGGCAAGGTTGACGCGCCGGTGACTTGGGTCCGGCGCGGCAATGTGGTGATCGTGCAACGTATCTCCGCGTTGACCCTGGAATTCGAGGGGTTGGTGGTCTGCATCAACCGAACCGACGAAACGACGGCGGAGAATTAGGCCATGGCGGGCGTCGGAGAGACCTTGACCGGCATCATTTGCAGTACGCTCGGCGTGCTGTGTCCCGACCAGCCGCCGGCCTCGACGGACAACCCCGGCGACGTGCCGCCCGGGTTCTATAAGTCCATCGAACCGCCGCGGGTTCAAAAACCGGCGCCGAAGCCGGCCGCCCTGGTCGTTCCGGCGCGGGTCGAGTTCGGCACGCGCGAATTGGGTCAGAAGCCGGCGGTGCTGCGGGTGCGGATCGCCAACGCCGGCGAATTGGACCTCGACGTTTCCATTCTTGAAGTGTCGGGGTCCGAGGCATTTTCGCTGACGGGCGAATGCCCCGTCATCGCGGCGGGCAGGTCGTGCGAGGTGACGGTTTCCTTTAAGCCGGTGCTGGAAGGAAAGGCCGCCGGCGCCGTGTTGGTGGGTGGCCCGGGCGATCTGAAGCGGATCGCGCTCGAGGGTGTCGGCAAGGCACCGCCCAAGGTGGTGGTGAAGCCGAAACCGAAGCCCAAACCCGTGGTTGTCGTCAAGCGACCGGCGCCGAAACCCGTACCGCGTCCGGATCCTCGCATAAGTGCGACGATCCGGAGCATGGATGAGCTGGTTGACGCGGGGCCGGCTGTCTTCAATGCGCCGGCAATTGCCGGCCTCCAGCCGTCGGCGCTGCCGAGTTCCGAGGCGGCATACAAGCTGAAGGACTCCGACTATCAGGGAAAAGGGAACGTCGGAAGTTTCGAAAAAAACGTATCGGGGTTGCCGGTCGAACGCTGCCGCATCATCCCGACCGAGACGTTGGTTCCCATCGTCTTGGACTCGCCGGTCAACTCGCAAATCTGCGGGCCGGTGCTAGCGCATATAGGCGTTGATATCTATGGACCAGACGGGCGGATTCGACTGCTCAAGCAAGGAACGAAGATTGAAGGATCGTGCGAACCCTTGGACGATCCGGACGCTTCCCGAATAGCAGTCGAGTTTACGAAAATCACCAGGCCGGATGGTGCGGTCATGAAGCTGAACAAGGCCCAAGGCGCTGACGCCATGGGCCAGTTCGGCATGGTTGGCGAGAAATTTGACAGAGTGTTCGACAAGTACGGGCCAACGGCGATTGCCTCGACGATTGGCGCGATCGTTGCCTATGCGACTGCCCCGAACACGAATAGCGACGGGACAACGGTGGATTCGCCGTTGTCGGCCGCCGGCGATGCCTTCAACCAGAACATCGCTCAAATTGTCGCCGAAGAGCTCAGGAACGCAACCAACCGCAAGCGGCGTATCCGGATCAAGAAGGGAACCCTGCTGCATGTGAAGCCTTCGAACTACTGGTATTTCCCGTCGCCCAATCGGCTTGTCCAGGTCGATCCGGCGAAGGCGAAACTAACCTACACATGCAGTCCCGGGGCTCTCGAATCGACGGAAGGCCGGCGGCAAAACCGGGAGAATTGATGATGACGAAATTCGAAATGAAAGCAGGGGCCGCGGTCTTCGCCGCGATGCTGCTTTTCTTGTTGCTGGCGGCCTCGCCGGCGGCGGCACAAACGGTTGCCATTGGTACGGTGACGTCGGAAGTAGACCTTAACCGGGCGGGCAGCGTCACGGCAAAAGTGGCGCGAACCGCCAGCCCGGATACGCTCGGCGCCGTCGATAAATTCCTTCATGGCGCGGTGCGCCTGGTGCCGGGGCAGGGGGGCGCCGGGCCCACGGTCGCGATCGATTGGCATAGCCTGTCGAGCGAGCCGGGCGGCGCTGATGCGGTGCAGCTCGCGCCGCCGATGGCGTCTGAGATCGCGCCCAACGGGACGAAGATCGCCGGCGGGCAGGAAATGCCTGTGGCAGGCGATGCGGCGGCGCTCATCCGGGCGGCGCGGACCATCGCCGAAACCCGGGCGGCGGCCGAAGCGCCGGCGGAAGACAACGAGGATGCGGACGAGCCTAACGTGACGGCCGCCGACGATGGCGTGACGACTGGCGGCGCGGGCGCACCGCTGGAAACGGACGAAGCGCAGCTTCCGACGATTCAAGGGGTGACTGCAACCGAGACCGTCGAAACGGTCGTCGCCACGGATGCCTATGGCGAGACGACGGAGGGCTGCAAGCCCGAACTCAGCGAAGATGAGACCTACGTCACGATCATGAAGGCGCCGACGACGAACGGCGTGAAAGACGGTGATTGCGCGGAAAGCCTGGAAACGGCGGGCGTGCAGGAAACCTATATCGGCTGTGGTTACGACACCACCTCGAGCGAGACAACGGCCTATGCGAAAAAGCGCCGATATTACGTCTATGGCGGCTCGACGACGGATATCGATACGGAGTGCGTAGCCGACGAAGAGCGTTCCTTTGCGATCTTCGAGACGCCGGACGGCTGTCAGGTCTTTCCGGACCTTGAGGCCGGGGTAGCGCGGCAGCACACGGCGCGGGTGTTTGTCGGCCGGGAGAACGAGCGCGTGACGGTTGACGGCTGCGCGGCGCGCGAGGGCGGCACGGAGTATCCGATTGAATTCGAGCTCTGTTCCTACCGTGACGACTTCCCGAACAAGGTGACCTTTGAGACGCATATTGCGAAATACCAAGGGCCGGATGGCCTGAAGCGCAATATCGGCAACTGCACGGACACCGGAATTACCTACGCGCACTTCGAAGACACGTCCGTCTGCGAACCGCTGTTGGACCTGACGAACAATAAGCTATTCGAGCAGTACCGAATCCGGATCGATCTGCCGAACGGCATCAGTTACCGCACGCCGAGCTGTAAGCCGTTCGCGGCGGCGCTGACGAACTTGCAGGAAACGCAAGCGGGGTGTGAGACCTTCCACCAGGATTACGCCGGTTACTCTCTCGGCGGGAAGCGAATCATCCGCCAGGATAATCAAGCGCAGGTGCGCGGCTGCCAGGTCGCGGACCTGCGGTATGATCACGTCTATATTCCTGAAGGATGGGTGTACGACGATGCCAACCTGCAGGCGTTCCCGAAAGACGCAACCTATATCGATCTGCCGCAGCCGGCGGGGCGGACCCTCGTGGCCGCCGGTGTCGTTCGCGACCAGGCCGCGCCCGTCGCCTATGCCTTCGTTCGGGCTTACTCCGAAAACGGCGGAACCGAGTACGTTGAAGATTCCTGCGACAAATACATCAAACAAAACAAAATGGAGGAATGGCGTCGCCCGGACAATTCGATCTTCAAGGTCCAGAATGGCTTTAACGCGCCGTTGGGACCGACCAACGGTTGCGTGCTGACGGTTTCGACGAGCTGGCCGCGAAAGGAGCCAGCGACGTCACACCACCTCCGTGTTCAAGACAACACATGCGGGGTCTATCCGCACTCGGACGGCGAAGAACCGAACCCGAGGCCGAGCTTCTACGCGAGCGCCGAATACATCGGCACCAAGACGCTGACGCGCGGCGATGGTGTGGTGTTCACGTTCAACGCTACGATGGGCCTAAGCAACTGCTCAAAATACTGCCAACAGGGTGCGGGATCGATCAATGCGGGCAATAAATGCCCGACCAGCATGACCAACGCGGCAACTATCAACGGCTGGCGCAATACGCTCGGCTGGTGGTGATTTCCGATGGTGTCGCCCGTCGAAAAGGCCCTGGAGCCAATTCAAAAACTTCTGGATAACCAGAAATTCATTGAATTGGTCTGCAACGCGGCGGGCGAGCTTTGGGCCGAAACTCGCACCGGAAAATGGGAACACTTTTCCGTTCCGGAGTTGACCGAGGATTATTGGAACAACCTGGCCCGCGGCCTCGCCGTACTGACGGGCCAGCGTTTTTCCGAGCGAAAACCGATCATGCGCGGCACGCTGCCGGGCGGGCATCGGTTGTTCCTGATGACGGGTACGGACGTGCTGGATCGCATCACGGGCGGGCCTGGCATCTGCGCGGCAATTCGGCTCAAACGCCAATTCGCGGCAGATATCGAGTCGTTCGGGGTCGATATGAACGGCGAGAAGATATTGCGCGATGGTGTTCGCACCAAGCGCAATATCCTCGTCGCCGGCGGTATGGGCTCTGGCAAAACGACGCTGACGAAAATTCTCTGTAGCTGGATCGAAGATCACCGCCCGGTGTCAATCGAGGACTCGGCCGAGCTCGAGCTTGAACAACCCGTAGCAACCCAATTTTTGATCAGCGCCATAGAGAGCGATACGGAAGTCACGAACCGCGACGTGGTGAGCAATATCCAGCGATCGCGCGGAGACCGCTTCATTCTCGGTGAAATCACCATGGAAAACGCCTTCATTCTCATGCGGCTCCTGAACCTCGGATCGCCGGGCACCATAGGCACCATCCACTGCGATTTCGCGACCGACGCCATAGAATCGGTTGCCGAGCTGATGGTGTTGTCTGGCTATGCCAAGGATTACGACGCGACAATCCGATACCTCACTCGGAAGATCGACCTGGTTGCGTTCGTAGAACGCGCCGGGCCAGCGCGCGTAATTTCCGAAATCTTCGCCCCGGACGATAAAAGCGTCACCGGCGGCGATTGGGTGTGGAGGAGGGGATAATGTCGGTCCTGGAGCGTATAAGAACGTCGGATCGGCTGCGCGACCGCGTTTCGGCCCTTTGGCTTCTGGTCGTGATTGTCGCCGGGGCAGTGTGGCTGCAAATCGGAACCGATTTCGAACTCCTCAATCCGGCCTGGTGGGTCTATCTCTTCGAAGTGGTGCGCCAAGAGCACCGTGCGCCGATGCCCTACGTTCTGGTCGTCCCCCTGATTTTCGGCCTCTATTTTGCCGGAATCATTTTCGGCAAGATCGCATTCAAGCGGACCGACTACGGCGACGCCCGGCGGGCCAAGCCGAAAGACCTGGTGCGAATGGAACTGGACGGTAAAGACGGAATGATCATTGGCCATCTGGACAAAAAACCGATCATCCCGCGCCACCATCGCCACGGGATGGTGATTGCCGGCACCCGCTCGGGCAAGACGCAAGCGATCTGCATTCCGACCCTGCAGAACTATAGGGGCTCCGTGGTCGTCATCGATCCGAAAGGCGAGCTGTGGGATAACACGGCCGGCTTTCGGTCGCGGTTCTCCGACTGCTACCGGGTCGAGTGGACAGCTGAAGACACCGCGCGATACAACCCGATTTCGCTTTCCGTCTTGCCGGAATCGCCGGCGCAAATCGAGCTGCGCGTCAATCAGATCGCGAGCATCCTTGGGCCATCAGGCAGCACCTATTGGGAACAAGACGCCCGAAAGGCGCTGCGCGCGCTCATGCTTCTCGAGATATTCGACGCCAAACACGAGGGCCGCGACGCGAGCCTCGAGAACGTCGCGCACTTCTCCGGGGCGCTCGATGGCGTCGATGCCGAAGACCTGGAGGACAACGCCAACACTTCGCCGTTGCTGGTAAAGCTCTTTCGGGCATCGGAGAGGGCGGTTGAACGTGGCTACCCTCGGAGTTGCGCAACCGACCTCGGCGATCTGGCGGCGATGGCACCTAACCAAAGCTCCGGCGTCTTCGGAACGCTCGCGGCCGAAATCCAGGTGTTGAAAACGGCTGCGGTGGCGGCCTCGATCGGCGGGTGCGACGTGAACCCGAGAATGTTGGTTGAGGGCAAACGCCCGGTGACGATCTACATTGTCGTGAAACCGCAAGATGCGCAATTCACGTCGATCCTCACGACGACGTTGATTACGAACTTCGTCCTCGATCTCGTATCGAGATCCTCGGACGAAGCGGCACGGCAACATTCGGTGTTGTTCATCCTTGAGGAGTTTTCGGCCCTGAAGAAAACGCCGGCGATCGGGGAACTTTTGGATCGCGGCGCCGGCCTGGGTGTCCATGCGCTCATGGTCATTCAGTCGTTTTCTCAGGTGCGCAGCATCTATTCCGAAGACGACCTTAAAACCTTCGTGAACAACTCCGATTACCTTATCGTTTTCGCCGTCACAGACGCCGATACGCAAGCGTGGTTGGAACGCATGGTGGGTAAGACCACCAGGCGGCGGGAATCGCGCTCACACGCCGACCAGGGCAACGACAGCTCCAATCTATCCTACGAAGGCGTGCCGCTGATCCTGGCCCAAGAGTGGGGCGAAATCCCGTTGGGCCAGCATCGAATCATCGTCCGATATCACAATACCCGGCCGATCTACGCGACTTCGCGGTTCGCCTACAAAGACCCGGCCGCGGTCGAAAAAATGAAGATTCCAGCGCCGGCACGGCGCATTGAAAAAACCGTCATTCAGGCTTTAAATCGCCCGGTGGAAATCGCGCCGGGGGATGAGAAGGCGCTCATCGCCAACTTGGAAAGCCTGGATCATGTCAAACCATCCTGTTGACGTTCACGTAGGCGAGCGTCTTCGCGAGGCTCGGAAAGAGCGCGGGATGTCCCAAACCGCGCTCGGCGAATGCGTCGATCTGTCATTTCAGCAAATTCAAAAATACGAGAAGGGAAAAAAACCGGATCGGTAGCAGCCGGCTTTGGGAATTCTGCGGAATTCTCAATCAGGAAATCACATATTTCTTCGAAGGGC
>JAYOEU010000210.1:0-7020 GCA_038116915.1 Alphaproteobacteria bacterium | reverse complement strand
ATGTGTTTGCTGCTTTGGGAATCCCTCGATTCATATATTCTTCAAGCCGCTCTAGGTCGCCATGAACGCATGGGGTGTGGGGTTCTGCACATAACGCGACTTAGACGCGGAAATGCGGCCTAACCGCAGCACCCGTGCGCCGTGCGGCAGAAGCATGAAACCGTGATCGAGGAATCGGCGATCTTGCGGGCCTGTTCCAGTGCCGGACGGATCGCATCCAGGGCCTGCCGGTCGCCGCTCCGCTCGCAGCATTCCGCATAGCCGACCAGGCTCCAGATGTTGCCCGGATGCTGTGACGGGCGCACCAGAGTGTCGTCCATGCCGAGATCCGCACGGTAGACGTTGGCGGCCTCCTCGACATGACCCTGTTCCAGCAGAAGCGCGCCCAGGGCATGGCGCGGCGGCATCATCCAGGACCAGGGCTCGGAATAGTTGAGCGTGTCATAGAGCTCGACTGCCCGGCGCAGGCTGGCGAAGGCGACCTCGAAATTGCCGCGCCGGTATTCCAGTTCTCCCGCCAGCATCGGCCCGGCGACCGCCAGGATATCGCGGGTGTCGTTCTGGAAGACGATCCGGTTCGGCGGCAGGGCCGCAACCGCCTCGCGCAGCAGCCGCTGCTGCTCCAGCGCCGCGTCGATATTGCCGAGCACCGCATGGGCGATCCCCTTGGCGTAGTGCCAGGTCGCGAAGGTCACACAGAACAGCGCCGGATCCTCGGGCAGCGGTTCATCCAGAATCTCCTGCCATTTCCCGAACCGGATCAGCACATGCGCCTTCATGGCGCAAAAGGCTTCAAGGTAATTGACCAGGAAGGCGTGGTCCGAGAGGAGGTATTCCGGGCGCACCGTCGCCAATATCTGGTTTGCGGCGCGGATCGCCGGCTCGTACTGGCCGGAGAAGAAGGCGCCATAGACCTGAAAATGGATGTTGTGCAGCAGATAGACGTAGTAGATGCCGAGCTCGCTGTCGTGCTCGAGGTATTTCTCGTCGGCTGCCGCCGCCTCGATATTGGAGGCGATGGTCTTCTCGTACTGGCCGCACAGCACATAGATGTGCGAGGGCATATGGATCAGGTGACCGGAGCCCGGGACCAGCGGGCGTAGCTGGTCGCAGGCGACAAGCGCGCGTTCCGGCTCCGGCGACATTTCCATGATGTGAATGTAGAAATGCAGTAATCCAGGGTGCCGCGCATCGCCGTTTTTCTCGATCCGGGCAAGCGCGGCCTCGACGATCTCGATCGCCTCCAGCGTGTCGGTTCCCTCGTTCGGTACGCGGTTCTTGAGATCCCACAGCTTCCAAGGCGTGCGGACCATCAGGGCTTCGGCGGTGAGGGCCGCGACATCGATATCCTCGGGGAAGTCCCGGTAGACCATGCGCATGGCGTCGGCATAGGCATCGTCCCACGTCCCGAGGACCTCGAGGTCTTGGGCCGTGCTGGATTGGAACCGCCGCGCAAGCGCGCCGCACAAGGCCTTCTCCACGGCGCTCGCATTGCCTTGAGCCGCGATCCGGACCGCCTTTTGGGCGTTCTCGTGGCACGATGCGATCGCCAGCGGTCGGCCGCTCGGCGACATCTTGTCCCACGGAATATTGTAGTAGGGCCCTGTTGCATAGGCGAGGCCCCAATACCCCATGGCGCAGTCCGGGTCGAGCGCCACGGTCTTCTCGAAGCACCGGACCGCTTCCTTGTGATGGAACGCGTAACACCAGTTCAGCCCGCGGTTGAACCAGGTCTCGGCTTCCTCGGAGCGCGTTGAGATCGACCGGGAATAGGGACCGAGGGGGAAATATGCGTTCATGGGATACGCTCCGAAATTGAACCGAATTTGATTGGACCTTAGAGCGTAAATTGCTTGCCGACCGACAGCGGGACGAGACGCTTGTCGCCGAATGCGCCGAGCAGGGCGGCCAGCGCCCGGAAGCCGGTGCAGTGGCCGGCGGCGATGACCGAGAGGCCGAACTGTTCCATCTCCCTGACGGTTTCCGGAATGATGCGTTCGTTGGTGCCAGAGAGATGCAGCCCGCCGACAACCGCGTGGAGTGGTGTGTCCGGAAAGCTTTCCCGCGCGTGACTTAGCACATTGACCACGCCCGCGTGCGAGCAGGCGGAGAACACCACAAGGCCCTTGTCCCTGACGTTCACCACCAGACACCGCTCGTCCATCAGCAGCTCGTCCGGCTCCCAGCCGGTCCCGTCGAGTGTGCGGCGGTGTTGGCCGGGCAGGCCGACCTCGTACGGCGTGACACGGGGGATCTCGCCGCTGACCCACGCCATGCCGTCGGCGATCAGCCGGGCATCCTTGCCGTTGACCACGTCGGCCCCGAAGGCACCCAATTCCACGGGCGAGGGAACGTCCTGCATCAGACGGAAGCTGCCGTCGGGCAGTTTCATCCCCCGTTGCCGGAACATTTCCGGATGCACATAGCAGGGCACGCGCGCGCCGCCGTTGCGGTCGAGGATCATTTGCAGGGCGCGCAGCATCGCGCCCGCGTGATCCCAATGCCCGTGCGACAGAACGATCGAGCCGACCGGGCCGAGGTCCGCGCCGAGCCGTGAGACGTTCTGCTCGAATGTCCGATCCTCGGGGCCGGTATCGAACAGGATCGTGTGGGTGCCGCCGCCCTGGCGCAGGCGGACCAGGCAGGACAGCCCGTGCGCCGCGCAACACAGGCAGTCACCGGCGAGTTTGTACATGCCCTTCCGGCGGCGGTTGAGACCGGCCATTTCGGTTTCCACGAAGTCGGGAACCGAGGACAGGCTGTCGGTCACATTGTCCACCAGGATCAGGATCTCAATGCCGTCTACGGGCCGCGGTTTCTCCATCTTCACCCCCTCGTGCGATAGTGCCTCAATGTTGCGTGCAATCGCCAGCCCGTCCGTGCCGCTTGCCCAAGGAAATCGCAAATTGGAAAATGCGCATCGTGGAAAGGGGGAACGAATGACCGGGAAACGGCGAGCGCGAAACTTTTGGACGAAATGGGCGCCGGTCATCTGGGTCGTTCTCGGCGTTGTCTTGTTCCCGCTGTTCGCGTTTCTGGGATTGACGGCTATCGACAGCAGTCCAACCGCCGACCGTCAAGACAAGATCATCTTCATCGTCGGTCTGCCCCTGATTTCGGTCTTCGCGGTCATCGGCGGGATTTTGACATTCCTGACCCGCCGTCCGATTTTTCTGTATAGCCCGATCCTGGGCTTTCTCATCGGTGTTTTCGTGGGCGTTGTCGAAATGGTCGCGAACTAGGACGCGCGAACGGAATTATAAAATTTTCTGGTCTCGCCGGATCGTTTCGGGTCACCATCGGTTCGATCCTCGCGAAATTTCAACCCCTCCCACCCCTGATCCCCCCATGCCCCGAGTCCCCGACATCGTCATCCGCAACGCCGTCATCGTCGACGGGACCGGCGCCGAGCCCTATGCCGGTGATATCGCGATTTCCGGCGGCCTGATCACCGGTGTCGGCGATGTTGCCGCGACGGGCGCCGAGGAAATCGACGCTGTGGGCCAGCACGTCATGCCCGGCTTTGTCGATGTGCATACCCACTATGACGCCCAGGCGACCTGGGCGAGCCAGATTACGCCATCGTCGTGCAACGGGGTGACGACGGTGGTGCTCGGCAATTGCGGGGTCGGCTTCGCGCCGGTGCGCCCCGATCAGCGGGACATGCTGATCTCGCTGATGGAGGGGGTGGAGGATATTCCCGAGGTGGTGATGCGCGAGGGGCTGCCTTGGACCTGGGAGAGCTTTCCCGACTATCTCGACACCCTGGCGGCCCGTGCCTTCGATGTGGATGTGGCGACGCAAGTGCCGCACGCGGCGCTGCGGGTCTATGTCATGGGCGAACGCGGAGCGGAGCGGGAGCCGGCGACGGCCGCGGACCGGGCCGCGATGGCGGCGCTTGCGGCGGACGGGATCCGCGCCGGCGCCTTCGGCTTCTCGACATCGCGGCTGCTGCAGCACCGCACGGCGGCGGGGGAGCCGATCCCGTCCTACGGCGCGGCGGAGGAGGAACTGGCGGAGATCGCCGAGGCCATCGGCGCGGTCGGGCGCGGCTGGCTGCAGGTGGTGGCGGATTTCGGCGAGGCTCAGGAGGCGGAGTTCGGCCTGCTGCGGCGGCTCGCGGCGCGCTCCGGCCGGCCGGTGACCCTGACCCTGCTGCAACGGGACTCCCATCCCACCGAATGGCGCGAACTGCTGGACCGGATCGAGGCGGCGAACGAGGAGGGGCTGCGCATCACCGGGCAGGTGCGGGGCCGCCCGACCAGCACCCTGCTGGGCTTCGAGCTTTCGGAAAACCCGTTCCTCGGCTGCCCGAGCTGGTCCGCGCTGGCGCCGCTCGATATCGAGGCGCGCGTCGCGGCCCTGCGCGATCCGGCGCTGCGGGAGCGGCTGATATCGGAGCCAGGCGGCACCCGCGCCCAGATCAAGCGGCTGCGCGCCTGGGAGCGGATCTTCCCCTTCGGTGATCCGCCGGATTACGAGCCGCATCCGGACAAGAGCATCGCCGCCGAAGCGAAAAGGCGCGGCATCGCACCCGCGGCGCTGGCCTATGATCTGATGATGGAGCGGGACGGCCGCGCCATCCTCTATCACCCGATGACCAACTATACCGGCGGCGACATGGCGCCGGTCTTCGACATGCTGCGCCATCCGCACACTCTGATCGGCCTCGGCGACGGCGGCGCCCATGTCGGCATCATGTGCGATGCGACGGACATGGCGCACACGCTGACCCATTGGACGCGCGACCGGGCGCGCGGGCCGAGGCTCGGGCTTGCCGACATGGTCCGGCGGCTGACCCTGGCAAATGCGCGGGAGATCGGGCTCAACGACCGGGGCGCGATCCGGCCGGGCATGCGTGCGGATCTCAACATCGTCGATATGGACCGGCTCCGGCTTCGGGTGCCGGAGGTGCACTACGACCTGCCGGCGGGCGGCAAGCGGCTTTTGCAGCGTTCTGATGGTTTCGCGTTGACGCTTGTCGCCGGCGTGCCCGTGTGGCGAGATGGCGAAGCGACGGGCGCCCTGCCGGGCCGGCTGTTGCGTAGCGGAACCTAGCGGGAAACGGGACGGACATGGGCAAGCTTGACGGAAAGGTGGCGCTGATCAGCGGCGGCGCGCGCGGGCAGGGGGCGGCGGAAGCCAGGGCCTTCGCCAAGGAGGGCGCCAAGGTGGTGTTCGGCGACATCCGCGACGCCGACGGCAAGAAGGTCGAGGCCGAGATCAAGGCGGCGGGCGGCGAGGCGACGTACCTTACCCTCGACGTCACCAACGAGGATCACTGGCGCGCGGCGGTTGCCCATGCGACCGGCGCCTATGGCGGGCCGCACATCCTGGTGAACAATGCCGGCATCGTCATCAACCGGGTGCCGATCGAGGAGCGCACGGTCGAGGAATGGGACAAGGTGCTGGCGGTGAACCTGAAGGGCGTGTTCCTCGGCACGAAGTATTCGATCCCGGCGATGCGCAAGGCCGGTGGCGGCTCGATCATCAATATCGCCTCGGTCGCGGGCTATGGGCAGTCGACCCATCAGGAGCCGGCCTATGCCGCCTCCAAGGGCGCGGTTCGGATCTTCTCGAAGGTGACCGCGACCCAGCACGCCAAGGACAAGATCCGCTGCAACGCGATCTTCCCTGGCCCGATCGATACCGAGATGATTCATTCCGCCATGTCCGACCCCAAGGTCTTGGCGGAGCGGCTCTCGCGGGTGCCGCTGGGCCGGCTCGGCACCATCGATGAGATCGTCGCGGCGGTTATGTTCCTTGCCTCCGACGAGTCCGCCTACATGACGGCGGGCGAGATGGTGATCGACGGTGGCGCCACCAGCATGTGACGCCGTGCCCTCGGCCTGTCCGGTCTGCCGAGAGCTCGGCCCGGAGCATTTCAAGACCATCGATGGTCAGATCTACTGGCGCTGCGGGGCCTGCGAGGCGACTTTCCTCGACCCCGGCCAGCGGTTGAGCGTGGCGGAGGAGCGCGCGCACTATCTGACCCACGAGAACGATCCGGCGGATCCCGGCTATCGGAGGTTTCTCTCGAAACTGGCCGAACCTCTGCTGGAGCGTCTCGAAGGCGGCGCGAGCGGGCTCGATTTCGGCTGCGGGCCCGGCCCGGCTTTGCCGGCGATGCTGGAGGAGGCCGGGCACCGGATGGCGCTCTACGATCCGGCCTTCGCGCCCGATCCGGCGGTCTTGGAGCGACGCTACGGTTTCATCACCTGCACAGAGGTGCTGGAGCATCTGTTTGATCCCGCCGCCGTATTGGACCGGCTGGATGCCATGCTGCTGCCCGGTGGCTGGCTCGCCGTCATGACCTGTTTCCAGACCGATGATGCCCGGTTTGCCGGCTGGAGCTACCGGCGTGAGCCGACCCACGTGGTCTTCTACCGCCGGGCGACATTGGAGCATCTTGCCGCGATGCGCGGCTGGCGGGCGAAATTCTCGGTCAAGGACGTGGCGCTGATGCAAAAGCCCGGGACGGCAGAATGACGGGACGGGTAGGGGGCAGTAATCCCTCTTTCCCGTCGCCCTGGCGCAAGGCAGGGCCTTTCACCTGGCCGTTCAACTTCCATTTTTTGCTGTAACCGGCGGGACGCTGGTTACCGGACCCAACACGCGGCGCCATCGGGGCACGGCCCTGCCTTGCGCCAGGGCGACGGAAGAGAAAACCGCAACGGGGCGACGGAAGAGAAGGACGCAACGGGCGACGGAGGAGAAGGCCGCGCTATACTCCAGATGACCAGAGTACGCGGCCCCGTCCGCCTTCCGCCTACTTCACCGACGAGAAACTGGTCGGGATCAGGATCTGGTTGTTGACCGAGGCGACGATGGCGCCGTCGGCTTCGGTTTCGGCGCGTTTCTTGTGCCATTCCGGATCGGCGGCGAACGCGTCCCACTTTTTCTCGCGGTCGGCCAGCGATTCCCATTCAAGCATGTAATAAAGCGTCTGGTTCGACTCGCCGATGCCGGTGGTCCAGAAGCCGGCCTGTTTGATGCCGTGCTTGTCCCAGAGCTTCAGGG
>JAYOEU010000209.1:0-7022 GCA_038116915.1 Alphaproteobacteria bacterium | reverse complement strand
CCATTTGCTTGACCGCACGCAATCCGTCCACGTGCATGTTCAGGATCATCAATTCCGTGCGTGCGAAACTTTCGTTCAAATCGATGAACTTGCAGGCCGAGTCACTGATCTCGGTCACCAGATCAAAGCCGAAGGTCCCTGCCTGGCCGCGCAGATCGTGGAGCGATGCTCGGATCGCTCGCACCGCCGGAAGCATTTCCTCAGGATTCGTCATGGCCGCCGTCATATGCGCGCCGATCCTCTCGACATCCTGGTGATAGATGGCGATGAACTGATTGCTCAGGTTCTGCATCGCCTTTTCGACTCGCGCCAGCAACGCGTCCACATTGCCACCGGGGATGGCTCGAACTTTTTGAGCAATCCTGTTCGGGTTTTCGACAACCTCGAGATTTTGCGGTCTAGCCATCTCCTGGTCCCAAACGCGCGAGTCCGGGTCAGTATCTCAGGGATTCACATCAGAGCCAAGCCGCAACGGCACAAGCCGCAACGGCAGAGGATACCGCGCGGCCTGCGCGGCGGTCAGGGCCGGGCGTCGCCCTTGCGGCGTTTCGGTCCCTTGTAACCCTGATCCCGGTGCCGGCGGCGGTCAGGACCGAAATACTGATCCGTTCTGATGAAATTTCTAGGCAGCTCTATAATCCGCTTTATGCGGGCATAGAGCGCCTTGGCGGAGACCGGCTTGGCCAGAAATTCGGTGGTTCCGGCGTCCCGGGCGGATGTGATCATATCGCGCGTCGTGTTCGCAGAGAGCACAATGATCGGTATCAGCGGATCATCGACCTGCCGGCCCCTGCGGACCTCCTGAATCAGGTCGATCCCGGTACCGTTCTCCATTTCCAGGTCGGTAATGACCAGGTCGTATCCCGGCTTGGCCAGAAGTTCGAGCCCGCTTTTGCCGCTATTGGCGGTTTCGATCGTCCCCACGCCCATGGCTGTCAACGCGTCGTTCAGGATCGTCCGCATGAACTGGTTGTCTTCGACAACCAGAATCTTCAAGTCAGACATCGCATAGAGTGTCATGACCCCTCCGTCCGATACCCGCCGGAATGGAAACCGCCGGCTTTCAGATCCGAGCTTGTCGTCAAGCGGCTAATCCCTATAATGCGCGCCTTTCACTTAGCCGGAGGCGGGGATGGTTCGTCAAGAGGATGATGGTCCCGACAGCGACGGGGCCCGCCGTCCCGCGGTCGGAATCGTCATGGGAAGCCAGTCGGACTGGCCGACCCTGCGCCAAGCCGCCGAGATCTTGGATGAGCTGGCGATACCCTATGAAGCCCGGATCGTCTCGGCGCACCGGACGCCGAAGCGTATGGCCGAATACGCCGAAAGCGCCCGAGGCCGCGGGTTGAAGGTGATCATCGCCGGCGCCGGGGGGGCCGCGCATCTTCCGGGCATGATTGCATCACAAACGACCCTGCCGGTGCTCGGCGTCCCGGTCGAAAGCCGCGCGCTGAAAGGCATGGACAGTCTGCTTTCGATCGTTCAGATGCCGAAAGGTATTCCCGTTGGCACCCTCGCCATCGGCGGGGCGGGAGCCGGCAACGCAGGCTTGCTGGCGGCGGCCATCCTATCGACTCACGATCCGGCGGTCGCCGAGCGCCTTGCGGCCTGGCGGGCAGCGCTGACGGCATCGGTCGCGGACGAACCAACGGACGAGCCGTGACGAAACCGCTTCCTCCTGGCTCCATCATCGGCATTCTCGGAGGCGGCCAGCTCGGCCGCATGACGGCCCTGGCGGCGGCGCCCCTCGGCTATCGCTGCCATATCTTCACCCCGGAGACGGACAGCCCCGGCTCCCAGGTGACGGATTTGACGACCGTCGCGGCCTATGACGACGAGGCCGCGTTGTCGGCCTTCGCCGACAGCGTCGACGTCATCACTTATGAGTTCGAAAACATTCCCATCGAAACCGCGGCGTTTCTGGCGGCCCGCAAGCCGCTGCACCCGTCCGCGGATGTATTGGAGATCTCCCAGCATCGCGGGCGCGAGAAAGCCTTCGCGGTCAGGCACGCGGTCGCGGTCGCACCCTACCGGCTCGTCACCTCCAGGGGCGAACTGGAGGCTGCCGTCGCCGAAATCGGCCTGCCCGTGGTCCTCAAGACCTGCCGCTTCGGCTATGATGGCAAAGGCCAGGTGATGCTGCGGACACCGGACGATCTCGACGCGGCCTGGGACTCGCTGGCGACGGACGACGCCATCCTGGAAGGGTTCGTTGCCTTCGAAAAGGAGGTATCGGTCATCGTCGCCCGAAACCTCTCAGGAGAAACCAGGGCCTATCCGGTCGTCGAAAACCATCACGAAAACCATATCCTCGACACCACCACCGCGCCTGCGAAGGTAAGCGCCGCAACCGCCGATGCGGCGGGACGGATTGCCGTCACCCTCGCCGACGCACTTGATCTTGTGGGACTGCTTGCGATCGAGATGTTCGTCATGCCGGACGGGGCCGTGCTGCTCAACGAAATCGCGCCGCGCCCCCACAATTCCGGCCACTGGACACAGGACGGCGCCGAGACCAGCCAGTTCGAGCAGTTTATCCGCGCCGTTGCCGGCCTGCCGCTCGGCTCACCCGCGATTTCACGGCCAACGGTGATGAAGAACCTGATCGGCGACGCGGTGGACCAATGGCCGGCGATCCTGGCCGAACCCAGCGCCAAGCTCCATCTCTATGGAAAAGCCGAAAGCCGTCCGGGCCGCAAGATGGGTCATGTGAACCGTGTGAAGCGGTCCTGAAACCGGTCATGCGCCCCGGGTGCGGGTCATAAGTCCACTCAACGGCTTCGCGACGCGCGATAGTGCGCTCGAAACACGGGCCTGGAGTTTCGGGACCTGCATGATCCCCTCGATCCGGCGGTCAAGAAAGGCCCAGGTCTCTTCGTGCGAGTCGGAGTCGTCGTCCAGCCAGAACAGGGTCGTCGACGCCATCACCACCGCCAGAAGACCGCGCTTGGTATAGAAATTGAAATCCGTCGCCCGATCGCCCGCGACACGCCAAATGGCATCCACTGTCCGGTAGGCGTCGCCAAGCGCGGGTCCGGCGTGAGCCGGCAGCACGGCGGAGCCGATCGCGCGCCGGACGGCTTCCTCATGGCCAGCAAGCTCTTCCAGACGGAGCCGGACCGCCGCCGTGATGCGCTCCCGAACCTTCATCGTCGGCAAATCCATTTCGGCGAGGCGGGCAAGCATCCGCCGGTCCGCCCAGTCCGAGAAATGGGCCGGCAGATCGCGCTCGGGAACGACAAAGACCGCGTGGATCTGGCCGGCGGCTATCCCGGCATCCGCCGCGCCCGCGGCGAGCGCCGTCGTCCCCCAACCGTCGAAAACCACATGCGGCAATGCCGCCTCAAGCAAGCGGTCCTTGAGCGCTTGGCGCCGACGGTGGCCCTGATCACTCATCGACGGATTGGCTCTGCTGGATGCTTGCGGCGGCCGCGCTCATCTCATCGACATAGCCGATGCGCCGCATATCGGTCATTCGTTCGAGATAGAGAATCCCGTCCAGGTGATCGACTTCATGCTGCACGACCCGCGCGTGAAAGCCGCTGGCTTCCGTGGAGATCCTGTTCCCCTCGCCATCCAATCCGGTGTACCGGATGCGCGCATGACGCGGCACCTCGCCCCGCAGACCGGGAATGGAAAGACATCCCTCCCAGCCGAGTTGAAGATCCGTCCCGATCGGCTCGATCTCCGGGTTGATGAGGACTTGCAGAGGCACCGGCCCGTCATCCTCGGCCCCGGTGGCGCGGGCTTCCGGCACCTCGAAGACAATGACCCGAAGGCTCTCGCCGACCTGCGGCGCCGCCAGACCGACCCCGCCCGCCGCACGCATGGTATCGACCATGTCGGGCAACAGGTCGATGACCCGCGACATGTTTTCGGAATCAACCACCGCCGCGCGGGCGGCCAGGACCGGATTCCCCATCTTGACGATCTTGCGTAGTGCCATAACCCCGATATAGGCGTTGGCGTTGGCGAGGTAAAGCGGCCACCGCTCAACGGCCCGCCCCAGCTTCAAATCTCGAAAGTCCGCCCTTGGCAGGCCGGGCCGACTATGCTATTCCGACGCCCTTAGCGGGATCAAGGGGTCCCCGATAGCGTATGTCTACACCGTAGGTTCGTACTGGAGGCCGATTTCCGTGCACGTTTCCGTCCGCGACAACAACGTTGATCAAGCCCTGCGCGCGCTGAAGAAAAAGATGCAGCGCGAGGGAATCTTCCGTGAGATGAAACTCCGTAGGAACTTCGAAAAACCGTCGGAACGCCGTGCGCGCGAGCAGGCCGAGGCGACCCGCCGGCATCGCAAGCTGATGCGCAAACGGCTGGAGCGCGAGGGGTACTAGAACCCCTCCTCGCCGTCGGAACCGTTGGCGGTTCCGAAAGACAAAAAAGCCGCCCTCGGCAACGAGAGGCGGCTTTCGTGTTGGTACAAGGCGTTAGAGCTTTAGAGCGTCGCAGCCGGTCTGCTGACCCCCGTCACGCCGCCTTTTCGGCGTCGCAAAACGTCTCGTTATAACAGGCGCCGTCCTCAATATCGGTACGGATATCGACATCGAGCAGCACATTCACCGTTCTGCCGTTCCGGCTATGACGGAACCAGGTGCCCTTGGGCGTGTAGAGCACGCCCGGCAACACCGCGTCGGTGACACGTGCGACGAGGAACGTTTCACCCCGCTGATTGTGAACCCGCAGAAGATCGCCGTCGCGAATACCGCGCGCCTCGGCATCGGTGGGATGGATTTCAACCTCCTCCGCGCCGTCCGACTCCGAACAGCCCCCGAAAGTCGCGTTAGTCCGTTTGGACGAGGATGGCGAGATGATGATGAGCGGAAAGGCGCGGGGCACCGGCTCGTATCGGGGCAGACCATAGCCGAACCGGTCCTCAAGGTTCCGGCTGAACAGTTCGATCTTGCCGGACGCTGTGCCCGGCTTGACCGTGTCGCAAAGGATCAGGTCATCGCCCGTTCTGGTTCGCATTTCGATTGCCCGGCCCAAGCGGATCTCGCTCGGACGCTCTCCCCCAAGTCTTGGGTCCGCGTCGGCGAAGGCCGCGTCCATCAGCTCCGCGTCGGTTTCCGCGAAGATCGGATCGTTGAACCCGAACCGGGCGGCGAGGCGCCGGAAGATCTCGGTGTTGGGCAGCGACTCTCCGACCGGGGGGATCACCGGCTCGGCCCGTTGCAGATAGTGGTGCCCGTAGGAGCCGTAGATATCGGCATATTCGAAATGGCTCGCCGCCGGTAGCACCACGTCGCAATAGGCCATGGAATCGGTCATCGCGATATCTGCCCCGACGACGAACAGATCCTCGCGCGACAGGGCTTCGATCATCCGGGTCTGGTCGGGATGCACGGCCACGGGATTGTGGTTGTAGATGAAGACGGCATCAATGGGCGTGGCCAGGGATCTGTCCAGAAGAAGAGTCGACACGTCGACAATATTGATGGTGCGGGTGCCCTCCGGCGCAAGGTCCGGACGCTGTAGGCGCGAGGAGTTCCTCGGGAAGGCGTTGCCCGGTTTAGCGAAGACGCCCGCTCCCAGACGGCCGTGATTTCCGGTCAGCGCCTGCAGCGCCATCGCGGCCCGGATTCCGGAGCCGCCGCTCCGACCGCGCTCGATGCCGTTGCCGACGGAAACGCCGACGGTTTTGCCCTCGGCGTACCACGCCGCGAAAGCATCGAAGGTTTCACGGCCGATGCCACAGATTTCCGTCACCATTTCCGGGGTGTGCTTGCGGGCCTCGGCCATATAGGCGTCGGCGCCATCGACCCATTCGGAGATGAAGGCGGCATCATGCGCGCCGCGCCGTTCGAGCTCCGCCGCCATCGCGAGCGCGAGCACGACATCGGTTCCGGGGCGGATCTGGATGAACATGTCGGCCTGTTCGGCGATCCGCGTCCGCTTCGGATCGATGACAATCAGACGGGCACCGTGGGCATCCCGCGCCGCCTTGATCTCGCGGGCGAGATGCAGGTTCGAGACGGTAACGTTGTTGCCCCAGACGACGATGAGGTCGGAGTGCCGGAGCTGGGTCGGCGGCATGCCGGGCGCATTGCCATACAAGCTGGCGAAAGCGGTTCCCCGAACCAATCCACAAAGCGGGCCGCGCGAGAGCAAGGACGCGCCGAGCTTGTGGAAGAAGCGCCGATCCATCGAGCCGCCCGCGAGCTCACCGTGCGGCCCGGCATAGTTGAACGGCAGAACCGACTGCGGCCCATGCCGGGCGATGGCCTTGCTGAGCCCGTCATGCACCAGATCGAGAGCCTCCTCCCAAGAGATCCGTTCAAACGCTTGGGCACCCTTCGGACCAACCCGCTTCAGCGGATGGGTCAGACGCGCCGTGCCGTGGATGAATTCGGGATAACTGCGGGTGACCTTGTTGCAGATCACGCCGCCGGTATAGGGATTGCCGTCCGCCCCCCGCACTTCAAGGACGCGCGCGCCATCGGTCTTTATCGAAAGACTGCAGGTATCCGGGCAGTCCAGAGGACAGACGCTGGGCTTGGTTTCGATATGCTCGGCGATCGCCATGGCCGAATTCTCCCAATGGATGTTCACGCCGGGTCAGCGCAAAGAATTGGAGCTGACCATAGTCGCCCAGTGGCTCCTTCTCATAGATCCACTTTGATGTTTTTCATGGGGCCATAGGCGAGAGAATCGAAAGGCCGTCAACTTTCCGCGACCAGGGGTACGGTCGCGATGTGCCGGTCTATCCGGGCGACACTTTCGGCAGTCAAGCTGAGATGAGCTTTCTCGGCATTCCAAATCGGCATAAACCGCCCCACGGTCTCGCGCGCGGCATCCAGAACCAACTTGCGCGGCAGTCGCGCCTTGGCCGCGAGAAAGGCGAGTTCATCAAGATTGAACTCATCGAAGCGCCGCGTACGCGCAACATTGAGGGCCATGCCGGTATCAGGAAGGAAGACGATTGTCGACAACAGATCGTAAGCCGGTGCCAATTCCGCACTCCGACGGTCATGATAGATCAGCGACCAATTCTTCAGGTGCATGTCGGCGTTGCCGAT
>JAYOEU010000208.1:0-7098 GCA_038116915.1 Alphaproteobacteria bacterium | reverse complement strand
ACGGCGTTGGCGACATCGTCCGGCCGGCCGATCCGCCCGACGGGAAGGGCGGCGCGAAGGCGCGGGCGGACGCCGGCGACGCCGGCTTTGCCGGTGGGGCCGGCACGCCCGGCTCAGAGGGAATGCTCGCCACCTCGGCGCCGTCTTTCCCGCCGAGCATGAAGCCGACACCGATGCCGGCCGCGAATGCGAGCGCCGCAGCCGCCAGCAGACCGCCGGCGCGCCAAGACAATCGGGGCCGCGACCGCTCCCGTGACACCTTAGTCCGCCGTCTTGCCTGCCGTGCCATGCACTCTCCAGGGCCTGTCTCTTCCGCCACACCCGTCGAGTTGATATAAGAAGAAAGCGGCGCTCTCCCGCTAGCTCAAGAACGAACTATAAGTGATTGAAAATGTTTCTTCTAGTCGATAATTACGACAGCTTTACCTACAACCTCTGGCATTTCCTGGGAGAGCTGGGGGCCGAGGTCGAGGTGCATCGCAACGACAAGATCAGCGTCGCGGACGCTCTCGCCTCCAAACCGGACGGTCTGATCATTTCGCCGGGCCCGAGTGATCCGGACCGGGCGGGAATTTGCCTCGATCTGATCAAGCAGGCGCCGTCGGATCTCCCGATTCTCGGGGTCTGCCTCGGCCATCAGTGCATCGGCCAGGCGTTCGGAGGCAAGGTCGTGCGGGCGCCGGAACCGATGCACGGCAAGATGAGCGACATGAACCACACGGGCACCGACATCTTCGAGGGGCTTGGCGACCGGTTTTCGGCGACGCGCTATCACTCGCTGGTGGTCGACCGCGCCTCGCTGCCCGCCGATTTGAAGATCACCGCCGAAACCGATGATGGCCTGATCATGGGGTTGCGGCATGCGACGCGTCCGGTTTTCGGCGTGCAGTTCCATCCCGAGAGCATCGCCTCCCGGCACGGCTATGGTCTTCTGGCGAATTTCCTACGGCTTGCCGGTCATGGGGCGGCCAACCAGAACCAAATCGCGGCTCTGGAGGCAAATCTTCGGAAGACCGCGTCATGACCGCTGCGATCACCGACCTGAAACCGCTGATCGGCCATGTCGCGTCCGGCGCGGCGCTGGACGAGAAGCAGGCCGAGCGGGCCTTCGACATCATCATGTCCGGCGATGCCACCCCGGCGCAGATCGGCGGCTTTCTGATGGCGCTCCGCGTACGCGGCGAAACGGTTGCGGAGATCACCGGGGCCGCGCGCACCATGCGGGCGAAGGCGGTCAAGATAAACGCACCGGCCGACGCCATCGACACGGTCGGCACCGGCGGCGACGGCTCCGGCACCTACAACATCAGCAGCGCGTCCGCCTTCGTGGTCAGCGGGGCCGGCGTGCCGGTCGCCAAGCACGGCAACCGGGCGCTATCTTCGAAGACCGGCGCGGCCGACGTGCTCTCAGCGCTCGGCGTCAATCTCGACTGCGACATGAAGCTGGTCGAGCGGGCCGTGAAAGAGGCCGGCATCTGTTTCATGATGGCGCCGCGCCACCACAGCGCGATGCGCCATGTCGGCGGAGCCCGGGTCGAGCTCGGCACCCGGACGATCTTCAACCTGCTCGGCCCGCTCGCCAATCCGGCGATGGTCAGGCGCCAGCTGGTCGGCGTGTTTTCGCCTGACTGGGTGGAGCCGGTGGCCCATGTCCTGAAGGGCCTCGGCTCAACCCGCGCCTGGGTGGCCCACGGATCCGACGGGCTGGACGAGATCACCACTACCGGCCCCAGCCGTGTTGCCTCCCTTGAAAACGGAGCGGTAACGACCTTCGAAATTCATCCGGAAGAAGCCGGCATCACCCTTGCCAAGCCCGAGGATATCCGGGGCGGCATGCCGGAAGAGAACGCCAAGGCCCTGGCGGCGGTTCTGGACGGCGGCAAAGGCCCCTACCGCGACATCGTGCTGCTGAATTCCGCCGCCGCGCTCATCGTCGGCGGTAAGGTTACCAGCCTGCAGGACGGTGTCGCCCTGGCGGCCGAGGTGATCGACAGCGGCAAGGCCAGACAAAAGCTCGACGCGCTGATCGCGATCACCAATTCGGGAGAGTGATCGGCTGATGAATGCCAGATTCGCCTTTCTGAACCGTCGCCCTGGCGCAAGGCAGGGCCAAGCTTCGACGGCGCGACGTGATAACCTGATTTCACGGCGGCTACCGGTGGATACAATGCGCCGGATCAGGCGGACGGTTTCGGTGAATGGCCCTGCCTTGCGCCAGGGCGACGGCCTGGAGTTGATTCCGAGGTTTTCTTCATGAGCGATATCCTCGCCAAGATCTGCGACGACAAGCGTGCCCATGTCACGCGACGCAAAGCGGCAGTCTCTCTCTCGGAACTGGAATCCCGCGCCAAGGCGGCGTCCCCAACACGTGGCTTCGCCAAGGCTCTGCGCGCCGCTTCGGCATCCGGCTACGGCCTGATCGCCGAGATCAAGAAAGCCTCGCCCAGCAAGGGTCTGATCCGCGCCGATTTCGACCCGCCCACCCTCGCCCGGGCCTATGCGAAGGGCGGCGCAACCTGCCTTTCGGTACTGACCGACATGCCCTATTTCCAGGGCCAAGACGACTATCTCACCGCCGCCCGCAATGCCTGCGCGCTGCCCGCCCTGCGCAAGGATTTCATGCTGGACCCGTATCAGATCATCGAGGCGCGGGCGCTCGGCGCGGATTGTGTGCTGCTGATCATGGCCGCGCTCGGCGACAGTCTCGCCGCCGAGCTGGAGGCCGCCGCTTTCGCCCACGGCATGGACGTGCTGATCGAGGTGCATGACGAGGCCGAGCTCGAGCGGGCTCTCGCGCTGCAATCCCCGCTGCTCGGCGTGAACAACCGGAACCTCAAAACCATGGTGACGGACCTCGCGGTGACCGAGCGGTTGGCCGCCCTCGCGCCCGCCGATCGGTTGCTGGTCTCGGAAAGCGGGTTGAACAGCCCGGCCGATCTAGCCCGCATGGCGGCGGTCGGCGCCCGAACCTTTCTGATCGGCGAATCCCTGATGCGCCGGGACGACGTGACCGCCGCGACCAAGGCCCTGCTCGCCGATCCCGCCCCGATCGCGAGCGCCGCCGAATGAGCGGCTTCACCCATTTCGACGACCGCGGCGACGCGGTCATGGTGGATGTCTCCGACAAGGAGATCACCAGCCGCACCGCGACCGCTGGCGGCAGCGTCTATATGCAGGCCGAGACCCTGGCACTGATCATGAGCGACGGGGTGGCCAAGGGCGACGTGCTGTCGGTCGCACGGCTCGCCGGGATCATGGGCGCCAAACGCACGCCGGACCTGATCCCGCTCTGTCATCCGCTGTCGCTGTCGTCGGTGAAGCTGGCGCTCACCTGTGATCCGGACCGTAGCGCCGTCGACATCACCGCGACCTGCAAGCTGAACGGTCGCACCGGGGTCGAGATGGAGGCGCTGACCGCCGTCAGCGTCGCGGCGCTGACCGTCTACGACATGTGCAAGGCGGTCGACCGGGGCATGCGGATCGCCGATATCCGCCTGCTGCACAAGGCCGGCGGCAAGTCGGGAGAATGGCGTGGCGCGTGATCCCCTGCTGCCGGTGGCCGATGCCCTGACCCGGATCCTGGCGGCGCTTCCCCTGATGCCGGGCGAGGAAACCCCTGTCAGCGGCGCGCTCGGGCGGGTGACCGCCGGCCCGGTGCATTCGCGCCGCACCCAGCCGCCGGTCGCCATGTCCGCCATGGACGGCTACGCGGTGCGGGCCGAGGACGTGGCGACGGTTCCCGTGACCTTGAAACGGGTCGGCAGCGCGCCCGCCGGCGGCGCCTATGCCGGCACGGTCGGCCCCGGCGAGGCGGTGCGGATCTTCACTGGCGGCCCAGTTCCCGCCGGCGCCGATACGATCGTCATCCAGGAGGACGTCGACGCGGAGTCCGAGAGCGACGGCGCCCGGATCACCGTGCGCGAGGGGGCGGAGGCCGGTACCTATATCCGGCCCGCCGGGCTCGACTTCAAGGCCGGCGATGTCGGCATTCCCGCCGGACGCGCGATGAGTGCCCGCGATGTCGGGCTTGCCGCCGCGATGAATGTGCCCTGGATCATGGTGCGCCGGCGCCCCAAGGTCGCGATCCTCGCCACCGGCGACGAGATCGTGCGTCCGGGAGAGCCGATCGGACCCAACCAGATCGTCAGTTCGAACAGCTATGCGCTTTCGGCCCTGGTGCGTGCCTCGGGCGGCGAACCGGTGGTGCTCGGCATCGCGCCCGACACCATTGAAGGCATCCAGCAACTGGTGCGCGGCGCCCAGGGCATGGACCTGGTGCTGACCACCGGCGGCGCCTCGGTGGGCGAGCATGACCTGGTGCAGAAGGCACTCGGCCCCGAGGCCTTCGGCCCTGGTGGTCTGGAGGTCGATTTCTGGCGCATCGCCATGCGGCCCGGCAAGCCGCTGATCTTCGGCAAGGTCGGCGGCATCCCGATGCTGGGGCTGCCGGGCAATCCGGTTTCGACCCTGGTCTGTGGGATGATCTTCGTCAAACCGGCGATCGAGGCGATGCTGGGCCTGGAGCGCGAGGCGGAGCCGCCGGTCCGCGCGAGGCTCGGCGCCGCGCTTTCCCAGAATGACCAGCGTCAGGACTATCTGCGCGCCACTCTCGCTTGGAATGCCGAGGGGGAGCGTGTCGCCACCCCGTTCAGCCGCCAGGACAGCTCCATGCTGGCCCGCCTCGCCCAGGCGGACTGCCTGATCATCCGTCCCGCCCACGATCCGGCCCGCGCCGAGGGCGATTGGATGGAGATCCTGCCGTTGTGGGGAAGTCTGGTGAGTCTTTGAGCGCCGGACCCAAGCCTCCAATCACTCATGCGATAGGCGCGCGCGCCCTCTTCCCTTGCTGAGGGATTTGCGCTGGTGTTCGCCTTGAGAGTTTTCACCACCGTTTGCCCCTCGGGAGAATCCCCATGTCCAGTGATGGCGCGTCCCTGCTTGAAACCCGCATTCCCGCGCCCAACGCGGAATGGCTGGCCCAGATCAACGAGGAGATCTTGGAGCCCGATCTGCCGATCGTCGATCCGCACCACCATCTCTGGGACATGCGCGGCAAGCGCTATCTGCTCGAGGATCTGCTGGCGGATCTGAATAGCGGGCACAACATCGTCGCAACCGTGTTCCTGGAATGCGCCTCGATGTTCCGCAAGGACGGACCGGAGCATATGAAGCCGATCGGCGAGACCGAGTTCGTCAACGGCATCGCCGCGATGAGCGCCAGCGGCAAGTACGGCAAGACCAAGATCTGCGCCGGCATCGTCGGCTTCGCGGACCTGACGATGGGCGCCGCGGTCGAGGAGGTGCTGGCCGCCCAGGTCGCCGCCGGCAACGGCCGGTTCCGCGGCACCCGATACGGCGCCGGGTTTGATCCGAGCCCCCAGATCAACAACAGCCACACCAACCCGCCGGCGCATATCTATCTCGATCCGAAATTCCGCGAGGGGTTCGCCAAGCTCGCGGTGTTCGATCTTTCGTTCGAGGCCTGGCTGTATCACACCCAGATCGCCGACGTGTCCTCGCTCGCCGACGCCTTCCCCGGCCAGCGCATCGTGCTCAACCACTTCGCCGGTCCCATGGGCATCGGACCCTATGCCGGCAAGCGCGAGGAAATCCTGCCGAAATGGCAGGCCGACATCCGCGAGCTCGCCAAGCGTCCGAACGTACACGCCAAGCTCGGCGGCCTCGGCATGGTGATCAACGGCTACAAGTTCGAGGACCGTCCGAAACCGCCGGGCTCCGAGGAACTCGCCAAGATCTGGCGGCCGTATTTCGAAACCTGCATTGAGGCCTTCGGCCCCGAGCGTTGCATGTTCGAAAGCAATTTTCCGGTCGACAAGGTGACCTCCAGCTACGCGGTCTACTGGAACCTGTTCAAACGCATCGCCAGCGGCGCTTCGGCGGACGAGAAGAAGGCGATGTTCCACGACACGGCGGCGCGGTTCTACAAGCTCGACCTCTAAACGTCCGGACAATCGGCCCCCGCGCGGCAATCCCGGGTTGACGGCGAGTTGGAACCAAAGTAGAACATTCTTAAATGTTTTGCTTTTGTTCACCTGCGCCGGGATTTTGCCATGCTCACCAGGAAACAGCACGAACTGCTTCTGTTCATAAACGCCCGCTTGGAGGAGTCGGGGATCTCGCCCTCGTTCGATGAAATGAAGGAGGCGCTGGACCTGAAGTCGAAATCAGGTATTCACCGGCTGATCACGGCGCTGGAGGAGCGCGGCTTCATCCGCCGCCTTGCCCACCGGGCCCGCGCGCTGGAGGTCGTCAAGCTGCCGGAAACCAGCGCCGCCGCCCGGTCGTCGAGCCCGGCGCGCGAGGACCGGCCCGCCGCGCGGGAATTCTCGCCCAACGTCATCCCCGGCAACTTCCCGCGCCCGGCCGTGGCAAGCAGGCCAACCTCTTCGAGTGACGAGCCGACGGAAACGGTCAGCCTGCCGCTTTACGGGCGGATCGCCGCCGGCACGCCGATCGAGGCCCTGCGCGACCACAGCACCACCATCGCGATTCCGCCCAGCCTGCTCGGCGCCGGCGATCATTACGCGCTTGAGGTGGCCGGCGATTCGATGATCGACGCCGGCATCCATGACGGCGACACCGCGATCATTCAGCGCTGCGACACAGCCGAGAACGGCAGCATCGTCGTTGCCCTGATCGAGGGCGAGGAAGTCACCCTGAAGCGCATCCGCAAGCGCAGCCACGCCATCGCGCTCGAACCCGCCAACCCGATCTACGAGACCCGGATCTTCGGTCCCGACCAGGTCGCGGTCCAAGGCAAACTGGTGGGGCTTATCCGCAAATATTGAGGGCGGGGAGCGGTACCCGAGAGATCAAAGGTGGCGTAACAGCACCGGCTCTCCCACCGTATCCCTGGCGAAAGCCAGGGCCCATGCCAAGAATTTTTCGGCGTGATTGCCAGAAAGTCCCTTTTTCGGGTCCGTGGTTTTCACCCTTGGACCCGGTTTCAAGATTGGCGGAATGGACCCTGGCTTGCGCCAGGGATTCGAGGAAAGCGGGAAATACTTCCCCCTCACTCCACGGTCACGCTTTTCGCCAGATTGCGGGGCTGGTCGACGTCGGTGCCTTTTTCGACGG
>JAYOEU010000207.1:0-7218 GCA_038116915.1 Alphaproteobacteria bacterium | reverse complement strand
TGCTGTCCGAGCCGGTGATGCTGGCGCTGGGCGAGGCGATCGGCAAGCAGACCGCCCATGAAGTGGTCTACGAGATCGCCATGAGTTCCTTCGAGCAGGGCGTTCCGTTCCGCGACGCGCTGATGGCGGACACGCGGGTTTCCGCCCATCTCGACGCCGCCGCGCTCGACGGCGTGCTGGACCCGGTCGCCTATATCGGCGAGTCCGAGCGTATCGTCGACGCGGTCCTCGCGGCGATATAGGGGCCCGCGCCCCACCCATACCCGTATCCCCGGCGCAGGCCGGGGCCGACGCCTGAAGCGGTGGCGGGTGACGCCCGGCTGAACACTTTCAGAGATCTTCCATCGTGATCGGATATCCGTCGCACGGACCCGTCTCAGGCGTCGGCCCCGGCTTTCGCCGGGGATACGATGAGACGGTGACATCGGCTTAGGCGGGTGAATCCGGACAGCGCCCACGCGCCCACCCCGGACCGTCGCCCTGGCGAAAGGCAGGGCCATGCAAAAGATTCAGCCACACGCCGCTCCTTCCTGCGCGCCGATCAGGTCCGTGAAAATTCGATCCTACACTCGGGCACCGCCGAAGCCCGGCCCTGCCTTACGCCAGGGCGACGGTGGATGTTGTAGGGTTGAGGTGATTAGTGGCACCCCACCATTCCGCCCATTCCGCCGGCTCACCGGCGGCGTTTGATCGCCTGGATCGCTTCCTCGAGCTTCTGCAGGAATCGCGAACGGTCCTGTTTGGTGAAGGCCGGCGCGTGGTCGCGGATTTCGCCGGTGTCGCGCAGGAAGGATTTCAGATCCCGCATCGCCATGGCGTTGCCGATGTTGTGAGCATCGAAGGCCCGTCCGGACGGGCCGATCACGTCGGCGCCGCGCTCAAGACAGCGCGAGGCGAGCGGAATATCCGCGGTGATCACGATGTCGCCGGAGCCGGCCCGCTCGGCGATCCAGTCATCGGCGGCATCGAAACCGTCGGAGACCACAACCCGGCGCACAAGCGGGCTCTCGGGCAGGCGCATATAGGCGTTCGAGACCATGTGCACCACAAGGCCATGGCGTTCGGCGACGCGGACGACTTCCGCCTTCACCGGACAGGCATCGCCGTCGACGTAGATCTCTGCGACGCCCACGCTCATCAGGCCCGCAGATGGCTCTGGGTTTGCGTCATCGGGTTCCAGTCGGGCTTGACCGCGCTGCCCCAGCCGACGGCGCCGAGCAGGCCCTTCGTCGACATGTGGCCATCCTCGATACGCGCGCAGGCGACACCGGCGAGATCGCGATAGAGGTCGGGAAATTCTTTCAGAAACCGGGCCTGTTCCCCCGCCGGCGCGGCAACCATGCCGTGCGCGTAGTGATGGCCGTTGCGCTCCACATGATCGATCCCGAGCATCGAGACCAGGGCAAGATCCTGCTGCAGGGCGACGCCGGCCTGCAGGGTCAGATCCTCGCCGGAGAGAAAATAGCGGACGCCGCCGCCCGCCTCGGTCCAGGCGCGGCAACGGGCGGCGTTCAGGATCGACTTGTAGAAGCCCTTGCAGGTCTTGCTGGAAACGCCGGTATAGCCGAGCGGGCGGTGCGCGGGGAAAGCGTCGAGAGTGCCGTCGGACTCATCGATGATCAGCGGCACCCGGGCGGCGATCCTGTGGACCGGGGTGTCCAGGCTCACCGCCCGGTTGATCGGCTGTTCGATATAGATCGTCGAGGCCAGCAAGCGCCGGATCGCGCCGCTGTTCATCCCATCGAGCCGCTCCAGCAGATCCAGCACCCCCGCCTCGCCGTTATACTGCTCATTGCCGTCGATCGAAGCGGCATACCCGCCGTCGATACCGTCCAGAACGCCTGCGACCCGCCGCAAGCGCTCGGTATCCTCGTCGATATTGCCGGTGATCTTGATCTTGAAGTGACGGATGCCGTAGGCCGAGATCACCTCCTCCAGGGTTTCCGGCAGCCCGTCGTCGAGCCGCTCCGCCGCGCCCTGATCCGCGGCGACCAGCGGGTCGATCATTCCGACCGTGTGCCGCGCCGCGACCCTGTCCAGCGGCTTCAGTCCGGCGAGGAAGCTATCGAGATCGAAATCCGCGAGATCCGGGGTCAGTGCCGTGCTCATGCCCGGCAAATTGGCGTTCACGGCGGCGGCAAAGGTGCTTTTCGTCGCAACGCAGACCGCGTCCAGGATCGCGCGGTCCAGCAGGGCCTGTCCGTATCCCGCGGCAAGCGGCGGCAGGCCGGCCTCGGCGCCCTTCGAGACCTGGTTGCCGTAGTTTGCGGAAAACAGGCCGAACGGCGTCATCGGATCCGCCGCAACATAGGCCGCGCCGGCGATCCTCAGCGCCTCGCGCAGCTGGTCGAGGTTTTCCTCGTTGCTGAGCGCCGGGTTCTTGTCGAACCATTTCGGCCCCAGCACTTCGGCGGCGATGCCCCAGGCCTCGCCCGCGCCCTGCACATCGACCCGGACCCGGGCGAAAGCCTGCGGGCATTCCCGCAAGGTGATGATGCCGAACCGGAACGGCAGGCGCAGCACCACCGGGCGCTCGAGAATCTCGATCTCCAGGACGCGAATGCGCGGCGCGGTCATGACGGAACTCCCTCCAGATAGGGGGCCAGGCATGCGAATATCGCCTGATGGCGCGGCACCGGCACTCCGAGTTCGGTGCCGAGTCTGACAACCGTGCCGGACAGCCCTTCCGCCTCGATCGGCCGGCCGCGCGCCAGATCATGATAGAGCGAGGCATACATGTCCTTCGGAAAGGCCTTGGAGCGGGCAATCGAATTTTCGATGATGTCGTCCGCCACGCGGACGCCGCGCGCCCGGGCCAGGGCGGTGATCTCTTCCATCATCGCGCGGGCCAGATCGACCAGCGCCGGCTCGGCATAGATCCGCGCCACCGGCAGCCGGCAGACCCCGCACAACGACGCGTTGGTCGCCAGGAGCGTGAATTTCTCCCACATCACCCCGAGGATATTGTCCGAGACCGGACAGCTGAAGGCGGCACCGCCACAAGCATCCGCGAACGCCTGGGCGCGGTCGCTTTGGCTGCCGTCCAACTCTCCGATGACCAGAGAGGCCATGGTGCTTTTATAGCTGACGACGCCGGGCGATTCGATCACGGCGGAGGCATAGGCGGCGCCGCCCAGCACATGACGCTCGCCGATCACCCGGCCGATGCGCTCCGGTCCGTCGACGCCGTTCAGCACGCTGATCACCAGGGTGCCGTCATGTAGCAGGGGGCGAATCGCCTCCGCCGCCGTCTCCACGTCATAAAGCTTCACACAGAACAGGACCGCGTCCACCGGGCCGATGTCGCGGGGATCGGCGGTCGCCGTCGCCGGCTTGATCAGGCGTTCTCCGGCGTCGCCGGTAATACGCAGCCCGTTGCGCCGGATCGCCTCCAGGTGATCTCCGCGGGCAATGAAGGCGACATCACGGCCGATCGCGGCGAGGTTGGCGCCGAAATACGCCCCCATGCCGCCCGTTCCCATCACCGCGATCTTCATATCCCCACCTCCGGCCCCATTAATCGGGCGCCGGAGTATAGGAAGCCGCATCAGCGCTTGACCAGCCTCGTCTCGGAATCAGGCGAGGCGGCGGCGGATCAGCCGAAGGTCAGGAACTCGCCCCAGGCACGGTCGATGCGCCGCAGGGTCATGGTGGTGTCCGCAATCTCCGCGGCAATTCCCACTTCATTGCCCACATAGTCCGCATGGCGGGAATTCAGCAGTAGCAGCTGGTCGGCGATACGCTTGCCGGTGCGCGTGAGCCGGAGCCGCATGGTCCGCCGGTCATGAGTCGCGCGGGCCTGCTCGAGATAGCCGTATTCGACCAGCTTCTTGATCATGTAGGTCGCGGTCGACGCGGTATAGCCGCCGCGCTGCATGATGTCGCGGAGCGGGACATCGCCGTCGCTCATCATGGTCAGCAACAGGGCCTGGGCCGGATTGACGTCACGCACCCCGATCGCTTCCAGCTCCAGACGGACGACATCCAGATAGCGGCGATGCAACCGGTCGAGAATCGATGTGAGTTCGCAATAGCGCTGACCGATATCCATCGCCAACGCATCGCTCTCCCCCTGAATGCCCGATTGAACGTCGATTGCCTGTAAGCGCTTTGGAAATGTCTGGATCGTCATGTCGCACCTCCCGAACGAGTTCACATAACGTTTTAAAGGTATAAACAGTTTATAATTTAAATTTGAAAACGCTATAGATTTTTTCGCGTTTCAATCTCATTAACATTCGAAATATGCGCTTTCGCACAAATTGCAAAACGATGGCGCCGCGCCGAAAGGTGGCGCGGATGGGGCATTGGCGGGAATTCTTAGGAAAATCGAAGACCTAACGGTGGCCTCCCCAATAACGCTCCTTCAAGAGACGCTTGTAGAGCTTGCCGTTCTCGCGGCGCGGCAGGGCGTCGTTGAAATCGACGGATTTCGGACATTTCACCGGGCTCAGGGCCTCTCGGCAAAACCCGATGAGTTCGGCTTCGAGGCCGGGCCCGGCCTCCGCCATGTCGACGGGATGCACCACCGCCTTCACCTCCTCGCCGAATTCCGGGTTGGGAATGCCGAAAACGGCGGCGTCGATCACCTTGGGGTGCGAGAGCAACCGGTTCTCCGCCTCCTGCGGATAGATGTTCACGCCGCCGGAGATGATCATGTTGGCCTTGCGGTCGGTGAGGTAGAGATAGCCGTCGCCGTCCACATAGCCGACGTCGCCAAGCGTGCTCCAGCCGTGCCGGTTCCAGGCTTCGGCCGTCTTGACCGGATCCTTGTGATACTCGAAGACCGGCCCGTCGGAGAAGTAGACGCCGCCCTCTTGCCCGGGCGGCAGTTCCTCGTCGTCGGGTCCGCAAATTCTGATCCGTCCGATCTTGGCCCGGCCAACCGAGCCCGGATGCGCGAGCCATTCCCGGCAATCGAGGCCGGTCATCCCATTGCCCTCGGAGCCGCCGTAGTATTCCCAGAGGATCGGACCCAGCCAGTCGATCATCCGGTGTTTGACATCAACCGGACAGGGCGCCGCGGCATGGATCACACAATGCAGGCTCGAGAGATCATAGGCGCGCCGGGTCTCCTCCGGCAGGCGGAGCAGCCGTACGAACATGGTCGGCACCCATTGGCTATGAGTGACCCGGTGCCGCTCGATCAGCCGCAGGGCGCCCTCCGCGTCGAACCTGCTCATCAACACCACGGTGCCGCCGAACCGCAGGACACGGATGCAGAACATCAGCGGCGCGGCGTGATACAGCGGCGCCGGCGAGAGATAGACCGTGCCCTCGTCAAGCCCGTAGAGCTTGGCCGCCATCCGGTATCCCGGCGCGGGCAAGCCGAAAGCCGCGTCGGGCAACGGCTTCAGGATGCCCTTGGGCCGTCCCGTCGTGCCGGATGAATACAGCATCTCCACCCCCTCGGCCTGATCGGCGATCGGCGTCGCGGGTTGTCCGTCCAGCTCATCCTCAAGACCGGTGAATCCGGCCTCGGCCGCGTCGAGCATGAAACAGGCGCCGGCGGGAATGCCTTCCTTTCGTGCCTTGCGGGCGGTTTCGGCCATTGCCTTCGACGTCACCAGCACCTTGGCCCCTGAATCGGAGAGAATGTAGTCCACCTCCCCCGCCGAGAGGTGCGTTGCGATCGCCACCAGACGCGCGCCGGAGCGGAAGGCGCCCCAGGCCAGCGGCAGATACATCAGGCGGTTTTCCAGAAACAGCGCCACCCTGTCGCCCCGCGCGATCCCCTTGCGGCGCAGCAGATGCGCGAACCGGTTCGAGAGCGCCTCGAATTCCGCGAAGGAGAGCCGCGTGCCGTCCCCGCCGAAGATCACCGCGGGCCGTTGCGGCGTTGTCGCGGCATAGAGACCCGGATGGCGGAAATCCTGCTCTGCTTCAGTCATGATTGTGATCGTGTCGGCCAAATTGTTCCGCCGGAGTTGAACTCGCTCCGTCATATCGCGACTATCACTCTTGTGGCACTTGTCACAAGCGCCCGGACACTCTTACAGGGGATTCATCGGATATGGGCCCGTTGAAAGGCATCAAGATCGTCGAAATGGTGGGCATCGGCCCGGCACCCCACTGCTGCATGCTGTTATCGGACATGGGGGCCGAGATCATCCGGATCGACCGTCCCGGCGGCAACAAGGTAGGCGGGACCGACCGCGCGGCGGTGCTGAACCGGGGACGCAAATCCATCGCCCTCGATCTGAAGACCGCGGAGGGGGTCGAGACGACACTGCGGCTGATCGATCAGGCGGACGGCCTCGTCGAGGGCTTTCGTCCGGGTGTCATGGAGCGCCTCGGCCTGGGTCCGGATACCTGCATCGCGCGCAACCCGAAACTGGTCTTCGGGCGGATGACAGGTTGGGGACAGGACGGTCCGCTCGCCCATGTCGCCGGACACGACATCAACTATATCGCGCTCGCGGGTGCGCTCGGGGCGATCGGCGAGAAGGATCGCGGGCCGGTCCCGCCACTGAACCTGATCGGCGATTTCGGCGGTGGCGGCATGATGCTGGCTTTCGGGATGGTCTGCGGCCTTCTGGAAGCCAAGGGGTCCGGCGCGGGCCAGGTCATCGACGCGGCGATGCTCGAAGGCTCCGCCCTGCTGATGGCCGGCGTGTTCATGGCCAAGAACTCGGGAACCTGGCCGTATCCGCGCGGCGAGAACTGGCTCGACGGTGGCGCGGCCTTCTACGGCACCTACCGGTGCGCCGACGGAGAGTGGGTCGGGATCGGCTCGCTGGAACCACAATTCTACTCCCTCTTGCGGGAGACCCTAGGCCTTACCGATCCGATCTTCGATCGCCAGTGGGATCATGACGCCTGGCCGGAACAGAAACGCCTCCTGGGCGAGATCTTCGCCACCAAGACCCGGGCCGAGTGGGATGCGATCCTCGGCAAGATCGATGTCTGCTTCGCGCCGATCCTGGGACTGGACGAGGTGATGGAGCATCCGCACAACAAGGCGCGCGGCGTCTATGTCGCGCCGGACGGACAGGTTCAGCCGGCCCCCGCCCCAAGGTTCAGCCGCACCAAACCGGCGATACAAGGACCGCCCGCCAGGCCGGGAGAGCACAATGACGAGGTGCTCGCCGCATGGGGCTTCTCGCGCGGCGAAATCGATGCTCTGCGGGAAAAGTCCGTCATCGCGGACCCGTGAAAAGGTTAACTAGGCCGTACACTCATTAACGGGATTCCCAAAGAGGCACGAATCTGATTCAT
>JAYOEU010000206.1:0-7230 GCA_038116915.1 Alphaproteobacteria bacterium | reverse complement strand
CGATGATCAACTGGTCAAGGTCGTTGGCCATTCGGGTCGCGAAGTCCTCCTCGCTGACCTCGAAGGTGCCTCGCGGGTCGATCGTGTGGATGAAGCAGGCGGCGGTCTCGCGGCAAAGCTGGAAGATCTCGTCATAGCGCGCGCGGATATCCTCCATCTCCGCCTTCGGGATCGGCCGGTTATGCAGCGGCGTGCACCAGTTCGGGCGGCGCTGGAAGACGGTCAGTTGGCCGGCGGTCTTGGCGATCTCCTGGATCGCCTGCACGCCGCTGGCCCCGGTGCCGATCACCGCGACCCGCTTGCCGGCGTAGTCGATCCCTTTTTTGGGCCAGAGGCCGGTGTGGCTCCAGGCGCCCTGGAAATCCTCGATCCCCTCGAAACGCGGCATGGTCGGCGCGGACAAAAGGCCGATCGCGGTGATCAGGAAGCGCGCGCGGTAGGTCGAGCCGTCTTCCAGCGTCACCAGCCAAAAATCACCGCTGTCTTGCCAATGGGCGGCGGTGACACGAGCGGAAAACTGGATGTCGCGCCTGAGGTCGAGCTTGTCGGCGACCATGTTGCAATAGCGTTCGATTTCCGGCTGGCCCGAGAAACATTCACCCCAGTCCCACTCGTCCAGGATTTCCTGGTTGAAGGAATAGCCGTAGGAATAGCTCTCGGAGTCGAAGCGGGCGCCCGGATAGCGGTTCCAGTACCAGGTCCCGCCGACCCCGGTGCCGGCTTCAAACACCCGGGCCTTCAAACCCAGCTCCCGCAACTTGTGAAGCTGATACATGCCCGAGATCCCGGCACCGATCACGATGGCGTCGAAATCCAGCTCCTTGGAGCCATCCGTACGCGTCCTCGCTGTTTGAACCGCCGTCATTGCCTGGCCGCTTTCCGTTGTCTGAATCACCGCCGGCCCAACGCCGGCGGGTCACTCCGGAAAATACTCTTTTCGCCCAATCACGACAACGACCTCGCCACCATGTCCATGGTGAGCGGCTCCGAAGCGACCCGTCATGTGATCAGTCGGCGAAACCGCGGAAATGCGCGACGTTCTCCAGGGCTTCGCGGTCGCTGACCAGCGTGTTTTCAATTGCGTCCGGGTTCGCGTAGCCAAGACTCATGCCCGAGACCAGCACCTGATCGTCGGGCACTCCGAGATGCCGGAGCACAACGTCCTGATAGGGGATCCATGCCGCCTGTGGGCAGGTCTCGAGACCGAAGGCACGCGCGGCCAGCATGATGGTCTGGATATACATCCCCGCGTCCGACCAACTCCCGCGCCCGAGATAGCTGTCGGTGGTAATGAACAGACCGACCGGCGCGTCGAAGAACTTGAAGTTGCGCGCGCCCTGACGCGCGGCCCCCTCGCGGTCGCCCTTGACGATGCCGAGCAGGCCATAGAGCGCCCAGCCCACGCCCCGGCGCCGGTCGCGATGGATGTCCTTCCAACTCTCGGGATAGTAGTCGTACTGCTCGTAAGTGCCGCCCTGACCGCCGCGGACGCGTTCGAGGACCTCCTCGGTGATCGCCTGCTTGACCGCGCCGGTACAGACATAGACATGCCAGGGCTGAGTGTTGGTGCCGCTGGGCGCCCGCTGGGAGACTGCCAAAATCCGCTCGATGGTCTCGCGGGACACCGGGTCCGGCTTGAAGGCCCGGATCGATTTCCGCCCCGTGATGGCGTCCAAAACGTCCATGATTTCAACGTCTCCGATTGGTTGTGCGCTGATTGAGGCTGCCGGCCGTGCCTTAGGCGATCACCCCGTCCTTTACAAGCTGTTCGATCGCCCGGTCGTCATAGCCGACTTCCCGGAGGATCTCGCGACTGTGCCGACCGAGGCTCGGGGAAACCGCGTGGGGGTCGCCCGGCTTCAGCTTCGGCACGCCCGGCATGTTCGGAACCGGCCAGGCCTCGTCTGATCCGTCCTGCTCCAGCCAGGCGATCCCCTCGACGGCGGCGATCTGAGGATGTTCGACGAAGTCGCGATAGCTTTGGACCTTTTCGTTCTGCACCCCGGCGTCGGTCAGCACCTCCTGCCAGTGCGCCGTCGTGCCGCCCGCGAACAGAGCCCTCGCCTCGCCGATCAGAAAATCCGCATGCTCACGCCGCTTGAGATTGGACTCGAACCTCGGGTCGGCGAGGAAATCCTGCCAGCCTACCGCGTTGCAGAGCTTTTCGAACTCGGTGTTCTTGACCACGATCATCTGCAGCCAACCGTCCTGGGTCTTGAATGTCCCCGACGGCGCGGACGCGACCCGGTACGGCCCCTCGCGATAGCCGTCCATCAGACGGATCGCCTGGACCGCCGCCGCGGCTTCCATCAAGCTGAGATCGATCCGCCGGCCCTGGTTGTGGTCGCGCCGGGCATAGAGCGCCGCCGCCACCGCCTGCTGGGCGTAGAGCGCGGTCGACATATCGAACAGGATCAACGGCGTGCGATGGGGAATACCATCGGCACCGGTATTTTCGCTCATGAAACCGGTGAAGGCCTGGAGCAGCGGGTCCATCGCGGGACGCTCGCGCATCGGACCGGTCTGCCCGAAGCCCGAAACCGACACATAGATCAATGACGGATTGAGCGCTTTCAGCCGCTCGTACCCGTAGCCGAGCCGGTCGATCACGCCCGGCCGAAACCCTTCGATGAACACATCCGCCCGCGCGATCAGTCGGTCGATCACCGCCCGGCTGTCCTTGTGCTTAAGATCGGCGACGATGCTCCGCTTGCCGAGATTGGCGGCGATCGAGAAGGCCGAATGATCGCCGTATTCCTGGCCGAGACTGCGTGCCCAGTCGCCATCCCCGGGTTCGACCTTGATCACGTCGGCACCGTGCTGGGCCAGCAGCATCCCGCAATAGGGCCCCGCGACACCTTGGGACATGTCGACGACGCGGATGCCTTCGTAAGGCCGCTCGAAACTCATGAGCCATCCGTTCCTGGAAAGGGTTCCTCGAAGCCGGCCCGCTCTGCCGCAACTTCCCGGTAGGCCGAAAACGGCGCCAAACTAAGTCATCGGGCCGGCCTCGGCAATCGTGCGCTCGGCCAGGCAACAGGCGGCGGACGGAAGCCGAGCTCTCCGCTTCACGGGCGCGGCCCCGGCCTTGGCTGACTTTAGCGCTTTCTCGACGCCCACCCTTCAGCTAATTGAAAGACTTTCCAAACCACGGGCGTCCTCATCCTTGAATATTCTCGGGCTATCTTTTGGATATCACGATTCCGCGGCGGCGATCCTGCGCGACGGACAGCCCGTGTTCTTTTCCAACGAAGAGCGCCACAGCTACCGCAAGAATGATTCCTCATTCCCGCTAGGGGCCATTCAGGCGGGGCTCCGGCATACCGCACTCGATGCCGGCGATCTGGACGCCGTGGTCTACTACGAGGATCCGCTGCTGAAGATGGATCGGATCGGCGCGATGGCCAGCCGCTTCCATCCGGATCCGGACGCCTATCTTCGCGGATTGCTGCCCAAAAACTGGGATCGTCTGGAGAAGGTCGACCCGCTTCGGATGATCCGGGAGACCCTCGGCGTCCCGGCGGCGCGCGTTCACCACGTGACGCACCATGTCTCGCATGCCGCCCTGTCCTACTATCTTTCCCCCTTCAATCGGGCGGTCATCATCACCCTGGACGGTGTCGGCGAACACGAAACCCTCGGCGTCTATCTCGGCGACGGTCTGAAGATCGAGAAAAAAGCGGCGATGCGGATGCCCGACTCGCTCGGCCTGCTGTACAGCTTCTTCACCGGGTTCTGCGGGTTCGAGATCAACGAGGGCGAATACAAACTCATGGGCCTGGCGGCATTCGGCACGCCTGAACTCGAAGATCATATGGCGCGCTGGGTCGATCTCGATCTCGCGGGCCCGCGATGCTCCACCGGGGAGATCCAATGGTCCGTGCCGGCCGGCAAGGCCTATTCGGACGCGATCGTCGAACATTTCGGCGAACCCTTCGACCGCCGACGCGACAAGCACACCGACGCGCGTTTCGCCAATATCGCGGCAAGCGTTCAGGCGGTCCTTGAAAAGCAGCTGCTGCATCTGGTCAGGACCGCCAGGACGCAATTTTCCTGCGATGCGATTTGCCTCGGCGGCGGGGTGGCGCTCAACTGCAACGCCAATGGCCGGATCCGGCGCGAGATCACGCCCAATCTCTTCGTGCCGCCGGCGCCGGGGGATGCCGGCAGCGCGCTTGGCGCCGCGTTGGCTTACTGGTTCGAGCGATCCGGAGGCGCGGCTCTACCCCGCAAGCCCAATATTCCGTTCAGCCCGTATCTCGGATCAGACCTGGACGAGGAGCGTTTCGTCTCCGACCTGCCGCTTTACGCGCCGTTGATCTCCGTCGAACAGTTCCCGGGCGGGGCTATTGTGGAAAAGACCGCCGATTGCCTAGCGAACGGCGAGGTCATCGGCTGGATGAACGGCAGAGGCGAAATGGGCCCCCGCGCCTTGGGGAACCGCAGCATCCTCGCCGACCCCCGCTCGCAGGCGATGAAGGACAAGGTGAACGAGAAGATCAAGAAGCGGGAGCCGTTTCGGCCTTTCGCGCCGTCGGTTCTGGAAGGTCACGAGCACCGCTATTTCGACTTCCCGGACCAGGACCAGCTGAAGGATCGTCGACCCGAGGATTTCATGCTCGCCACACACAAGGTCAGACCGGAGATGCGGGATGTCACCCGTGCCGTTTCGCATGTGGACGAGAGCTCGCGGGTTCACGTGGTGCGGCGGGACAAGAATCCGGTCTTTCACGATCTCATCGGCGCCTTTCAGGAACGAACCGGTGTCCCGATCCTCCTGAACACGTCCCTCAATATCGCCGGCAAACCGCTGGCCGGGGACTGCATGGCCGGTATGCATGCGTTTCTCTATTCCGAGATGGACCGCATCGTGATCGGCGACAAACTCATTTCCAAGAAACGCTAGGCCATGAGCAGCGCCGAAAACGTCGCGGGATTTCTGACCGCCCGATGGAAGCTGGAACCGGCCGTGCTGCGCCACGTGGTCGAACGGATCTTCTGCGATTTCGATATCGGCCATCTGGTCGTCTACCCGATCGACGCCGCCATCGCCTTTCACGAAGAGACGCTGAAGGACCTGATCGAAGACGGATGGGTCAGTGTGCAATCCCGGGATCGGCTGGATGCCGGCGCCCTTTGCCTGCTGCTGTCGATCAAGCCCCAGATCGCGTTCGGAACCGTCGTGCCGGGGGACCTGAAGGGGTTCCGGGTCCCCGACACGCTGCCGGTCCTGGAAATCGACGGATACGGCCGGACGGTGCCGCGGATGAACATCGCACCGGGCGAATGGTCGGACCGTTCAACCATTTTCACCCGGCACACCGCAACACAGGAGGGCCATGAGGGGGTCATGGGGTACTCGCCCTTCTTCATGATCTACCGCGATGTCGGCGAAGTCGGCGGCAACATCGACCGGGCCCGGTTCGTCCAGAACGAATTCGGCTTCCGCCGCGAGAAGGACACGCCGGATCTGACGCGCGGCGACGACGAGATCCTGGTGGTCGTGCATGGCGGTTCCTGCGCCTACGGCGTCTTCAATTCGGTGGCGCAATCCTGGCCGTACCTGCTGCAGACCGGTCTGAACCGGCGGCTATCGGAGAGCGGGGATGCCCGAAGGCGTTTCCGGGTCATCAACATGGCCATTCCGTCAAGCTCGGTGACCGACTGCCTGGCTCGCCACGTCATGCTGGCACACAGGCTAGCCACCGATTATGTGATCGCCCATGTCGGATGGAATGAGGCCAGGAACCTGGTGTCCACGGACCCCGACTCTCTCGACCACGGTATTATCCTGCATCAATACCATACCTCGGTCGCAACGAGTTTCTGGCAGTCGCAAGGCACGTCAAACGCGGCCGACGGGCGGCTGGAATTCGACAATAGCGATCGGCACACGACGGCATCGGCCGCCGCCTTGATCCTGGAGCGGCTGAGGCAGTTTCAACGGATCGCCAATGCCGACGGCAGCCATTTCATCGCCGGCATTCAACCCGGAATGTCCTCGAAGACCACGCTTCACCCGCTCGAACAGACGCTCTACCGCGATCTTCTGTTCGTGCAGGGCCGCGTGAGTTTCAGCCGCATGAGTTTTCAGCGCACGATGCTCCAGACGCTGGAACAGGGGCTGAGCGGGGCAAGCGACGAAGGCCTCTCGACGTTGCCGTTCAATCGGCTATTTTCGAAACTGGATAACGCGGATTTCTGGTTCTGGGATTACGGCCATACCACCGCCGCCTGCAACGCGGTCATGGCCGGCCACTACCTGGAGACGATCTGGAGCCACTTTACCGGCTCCCAAACCTGAAGGGTTTCACGACGGCACCCCATGGACGAGCATCCCCTTCGCCAAACCCTCGCGCGATTGAAAACCGAGGCCGAGACCCGCGGACTCGAGGGTGCGCGTGTCTTCCTGAACGCCCTTGATCAGGCGGCGCAGGAGAAGCGCGAACAGCCCGCGCAGCCGGCCAAGACGAGCCGGCTGCACTATACCTTGGACTGACGCCCCCTCCCATTCCGCCGGTGCGGCTTCAGGCGGCGATCGGCCGGCGGCGTCCGCTTTCCTCGTATTCGGCGGCCGCGATGGCCCGTTCCAGGGCCGCGCTCAGCGCCTTGGCGGAGGCCAGCGTCAGCTCGACCGCCGCCCGGGCGCCGGGGCCCTGGGCGTGGTTGACGAAGTCGAGGGAGATTGCGTCCTCCAGCACCGCGTGATGCGGATGGTCGAAGGAAACAACGGCGTGGCTCACCTTGAACCAGCCGTCACTGCCCTTGCCGGCGCCTTCGGCGTCGACGATTTCGACGATCGACGTGCACATGCGCGCTACTCCGACAGGTGTTTCTTGAAGAAGGCGAAGACCTTCTCCCAGCCGTCGAGCGCCTGCTCCACCCGGTACATCGGCCGGTGATAGTAGAAGATCCCGTGCCCGGCGCCGTCATAGCGGTGGAATTCGTAGTTCTTGCCGTGCTTCTTCAACTCGGCCTCGTGCATGTCGACCTGCTCCGGGCTCGGCGCCCGATCCTCGTTGCCGAACAGGCCGAGCAGCGGGCAGGACAGGTTCTTGGTGAACTCGATCGGCGGGACCGGCTGCTTCTCGGGCCGATCGTCGGCCTCCTGCACCACCCGGCCGCCCCAGAGGTCGATCACCGCATCGATGCTTTTGGTGTGGCAGGCATAGAGAAACGCCTGGCGTCCTCCGGAACAGCTGCCGATCACGCCGACCTTGTCAGTCGTAT
>JAYOEU010000205.1:0-7370 GCA_038116915.1 Alphaproteobacteria bacterium | reverse complement strand
GACTTTATCGAAGCTTCGCAGCGCGTAAACCAGATGGTCATCTGGGAAATCCGGGTTTTAGATAATATATTGGACAGTCACTTGCATGAAGTAGTGCTTTTTCTCACTGTTATTATATGGTATTTTATGTATAAAAATGCGGCAAACTCTGAAATAGACTTATTAGGTCGACTTCATTCGGCGGGTAGATTGCCTGAGAAATTTGGTAAATATGCAAATTTTTATACAGTTCTTGCTTTGTCTTTGGGCCTCACGCTTTCTTTTATTATGATGGTGTGTTTTGTGAATTATTTTCTATTGTTTTGCTTATTTTTATTGATTGTAAGCATACAAGATCTATTTGGGAACCGAACGATAATAAATCAGCTACGGCATCTTCAAAGCGGAAACAACTCAGACATACCGAATGTCGATCCAAAAAAGCCAGTCATTATTGAATTACGCCGAGAATGTTATAATTATTGGAACGAAAATTCTCAGATTGAAAGAATTGTTTCGTATATTACATTCAATTTAATCTCTTTGTTTTTATATTTATTTATAGAAGGATTTGCATTTTATGATATATTATCGCCGAATCCGGTGGATCCGATAGAAGATTGGCTTTGGCATGTTATTATATTTCGAAATCCTGAATTTACAGGATATAATTATGTTATAGTAATATCATATATAATAACGATACTTGCGATAATTTGGAATGAGTCCACAATGCACAAATGGAGAAAAATCAGAAACACGAGACTTCAATCCATATTTGCACGAGAGTTAGAGGTGGATCGCGCTATAGCCACCGGTTCCCCCCTTCATTCGGAACCGTGATTGTATGGAAGGAAACTGATTTGAGAAAGGCGTCAACCTCGACGGACAGAGCGTGTCTCACAACTTCAAACTATAAATCCAATAGCGGAATCCATAGATGCGCGAGAGTTCTCGCACGCGCTCGAAACCGAGCGACTCGTATATCGCCCGCGCCTCGTTCATGGCCTCACTGGTATGCAGGCCGAAGGTCTTCACGCCATCGGACCGGGCGAGATCCAAGCAGGCCTTGACCAGCGCCCGCGCCGCACCGCGGCCCCGGTGCCTCGGCGGCACGGCCAGCACCCGCATGAAGGCCCAGTCATCGGGGAAGCGGTCCTGCTCCATCGCGCCGGGCGCGCAATAGACGACGGAGCCGAGAAGCTGACCCTCCTCGACCGCGACCAGAAGTTCGCCGCCGTTGCGGAGCTGGGCGGTCGCCGAAATGCTCTTCTCCATCTCCGGCCACAGCCCGGGCGCCATCAGCGGCTCGAACTGCCGGAACGCCTCGACGGTCATCGCGGCGGCGGCTTCGTATTCCTCAAGAAGGGCGTGACGGACGTGGGGCATGGGTGCCTTGGGAGGATCTGAACCGTCAGACTACAACCGTCGCCCTGGCGAAGGCCAGGGCTCGTGCCGCAATTGTCTGTTTCAATTAAATTGTCGAAATAACGTCGATAAAGGTTGTGGTTTCGTTCTCGCCATGAGCCCTGGCCTTCGCCAGGGCGACGGGAAAGCGCCGCCTACCGTTCCACCCGCACGCCGAACTCGAGCCCGGCATCGGTAAGCCAGTCCCAGAGGTAGGGGGCGAAGCTGGCGCGCACGAGGATGTCGTAGCCCGGCGCGTCGTCAACCTGCCAGAAGGTAACCAATGCCTTGGCGAGATGGCTTTGCGCGGCGGAACCGGGTTTGAAGACGCGCGGATGCAGATCGATGGCGCAGCCCTTAGCCATCACCGTGCGGGCCTCGGACCCCGAAAGCCGGATGATCGTCGACTGGTCGCTTATGTCCGTCACCGCATGATGAACGGCCTTCAAAGCCCCGCGCAACGCGCCCGCCAGTGCCGCCTCGGCACCGGGATCGGTCACCACCAGCCACTCGTCCGGCGCGGTCCAGACCGCGACCGTGCCGGCCGCGCCGGCCGTGGTGTTGGGCTCCAGCGGAAGCGTCACCCCCAGCACCTTGGCGGCGCCGTTGATGAACTTCTTGTCCGCCGGGTCGCCGCGCAGCACCAGTTTTCCGAGGTGCCGGCGCTCGGACAGCACGACACCGGCATCCGACGAACCGCCGACCGGGCAGCGCGGCGAGCCGATGATCCCGTCCAGCGGCGTCGGGGTGTCGTCCAGCATGACGTCAGCCATTGGCCCGCTCCCCTTCAAGGTCGAAGAACCGGGGCTCCGTCACCACCGCCCGGACGGTCTTGCCGGCAAGCGGAATGGTCAGGGTCTCGCCCATCCGGTCGGGCCCGCCCCTCACCAGCGCCATGGCGATGGAGCGCCCGCAGCTTGGGCTGTAATAGCTGGAGGTGACATGGCCGATCATCTTCATCGGCGGTTCCGGCAGCAGTTTTTCGACGATCTGCGCACCCTCGGGCAGCACCTCGTTCGGATCCTCCGTCAGGAGCCCGACCAGGCGCTTGCGGTCTTGGCGGACGATGTCGCGCCGGGAGAGCGCCCGCTTGCCGATGAAGTTCGCCTTGGTCTTGGAGACGATCCAATCCATGCCGAGATCGCCCGGCGTCACTGTGCCGTCGGTCTCCTGACCGACGATGATGAAGCCTTTCTCGGCCCGCAGCACATGCATCGCTTCGGTCCCGTAAGGACAGATGTCGTATTTCTCGCCCGCACCCATCAGCGCCTTCCAGAGCGCAAGGCCGTGCCGCCTCGGCACGTTGATCTCGTAGCTGAGCTCGCCGGTAAAGGAGATCCGGAACACCCGCGCCGGGATGCCGGCGACAGTGCCTTCCTTCATCGACATGAACGGGAAGGCGTCGTTCGAGAGATCGATGTCGGCGCACAGCTCGGCCAGCAGATCCCGGCATTTCGGCCCGCAGATCGACGCCACCGCCCATTGCTCGGTCACCGAGGAGCAAAAGACCTTGAGATCCGGCCATTCGGTCTGCAGCCACTCCTCCAGCCAGTCAAGCACGGCGCCGGCGCCGCCGGTGGTGGTGGTCATGTGGAAATGGTTTTCGGCGAGCCGGGTCGTCACGCCGTCATCCATCACCATGCCGTCTTCCTTGAGCATCAGACCGTAGCGCGCGCGCCCCGGCGCCAGCTTCAGCCAGGCATTGGTGTAGACCCGGTTCAGAAACTCGGCCGAGTCGGGACCCTGGATGTCGATCTTGCCGAGCGTGCTGGCGTCGAGAATCCCGACGCCGGTGCGCGCCGCCGTGACTTCCCGGTCAACCGCCTCGCGCATGGTCTCGCCACGCTTCGGATAGTACCAGGCGCGCATCCACTGGCCGACATGCTCAAACTTTGCGCCGGCCTTGCGGTGCCAGTCATCCATCGCCGTCGCGCGGACCGGGTCGAACAGATCGCCGATATTGCGCCCGGCATAGGCGCCGAGAGTCGCAGGGGTGTAGGGCGGCCGGAAGGTGGTATGACCGACTCCCGGCACGCTCGCGCCCAGCACCTCGCCCATGATCGCCAGCGCGTTGATGTTGGAGGTCTTGCCCTGGTCGGTGCCCATGCCGGTCGTGGTGTAGCGCTTCAGGTGCTCCACCGACCGGTAGCCCTCGCGCGCCGCCAGATGCACGTCGGCGGCGGTAACGTCGTTCTGAAAATCAACGAAATGCTTGCCGGAATGGCCAAGCGGTTTGCGGCCAGGCACCGCCCAGAGATCAAGCCGGTCGCCGATCGCAGGCTCCTCCACATCGGGAACGGCCTGGATATCAGCCTCAAATCCGGCTGCGCTCGCAGCAGCCGCGCCGGCCGTGAAGCCCTGGGCAAGGCAATCCGCCAGGGAATAAGCACCGTTGCAGGCCCCGGCGGAGATTTCCTTCTGAACCGAGACATCGGGCACGAAGCCTCCGGCCTCCTCGCTCCAACGCAGCTTGCCGGCGCTTTGCGAAAAAAGATGTACCGTCGGCGTCCAGCCGCCCGCCATGGCCACCGCGTCGCACGCGATCCGCAGCCCCGCGCCGGTCACCCCGGTTCCGTCAGCGGTCAGCCGCATCACCTCGACCGAGGAGACCCGATGCATCCCGCGGGTCGAGACGATGGCCTGGCCGGCATGTACCGGGATGCCGGCCTCGCTCACCGCCCGCGCCAACGGTCCGTCCACCTTGGCGCGGATATCCACTATGCCCGCCACCGCGACATCGCGGGCCTTCAGCGCCAGCGCGGTGCGGTAGGCATCATCGTTGTTGGTGAACAGCAGCACCTTGCGGCCAGGCGCGATGCCGAACCGGTTCACATAGGTCCGGACCGCCGAGGACAGCATGATCCCCGGGCGGTCATTGTCGGCGAAGACCAGCGGCCGCTCGATCGCGCCGGCCGCGAGCACCACCCGTTTTGCCCGCACCTTCCACAGCCGGTGGCGCGGCGCATGCGTGCCGGCGCCAAGCGGATGGTCGCCGTTCCGCTCGATCAGCGAGAGGTAATTGTGATCGTGATAGCCGATCGCCGTGGTGCGCTTCAGCAGGGTGACCTCGGGCATGGCCTCAAGCTCGGCCACGGTCCGGCGAACCCAGTCGAGCGCCGGCGCGCCGCCGATGGTCTGGTCCCGGTCCGCCAGCAGGGCGCCGCCGAAATCGCTTCCTTCGTCCGCCAGCAGCACCCTGGCGCCGGCCCGTCCCGCCGCAAGCGCCGCCGCGAGACCGGCAGGGCCGCCGCCGGCGATCAGGATATCGGTGTGGCCGTGGCGCTTCTCGTAACGATCCGGATCAGGCCCCTCCGGCGCCCTGCCGAGACCGGCGGCGCGGCGAATCCAATGCTCGTATTTCAGCCACCAGCTCGCCGGCCACATGAAGGTCTTGTAGTAGAACCCGGAGGGCAGAAACCGGTGCAGCAGACTATTGATCGCGCCTATATCGAAGGAAAGGCAGGGCCAGCGGTTCTGGCTCGCCGCGACCAGTCCGTCGCGCAGCTCGATCCGCGTCGCCCGGATGTTCGGCTCGCTCCGATTGCCCTCGCCGAGCTGGATCAGCGCGTTCGGCTCCTCGGAGCCGGCGGTCATGATGCCGCGCGGGCGATGGTACTTGAACCCGCGCCCGACCAGATGCACGCCATTCGCCAACAGGGCGGAGGCGAGCGTGTCGCCGTGATAGCCCTCGTAACGGTGGCCATCGAAGGTGAATTTCAGCGGCGCCGAGCGGTCGATGTCGCCGGCCCCGTCGATCCGGAAAGGCTGCCCGCTCATGACGTCTCTCCGCCCAGCGCGTTGGCCTCGGCGGCGGAACGGCGTCGCCAATTGGCCTCATACGCCGCCTTGCCGGCCTCGGTCCGGGGCCTCTCGCCCATCGGATAGATCTCAAGGATCTCGTTGCTGGCGGTATCGCGCAGCATGTTGAACCAGCGCCTGCAGCCATGCGAGTGCACCCAGCGCTCCAGATGCGGGCCCTTGGGGTTCTGCTGCATGAAGAGATACTCGGCGAATTCCTCATCCAACAGTGCCGCCGCGTCTCGCGGCCGCAGGATGTGCGCCTCGCCACCGTAGTGAAACTCGGCATCATCGCGCGGGCCGCACCAGGGGCAATCGATCAGCAGCATACCGCGCCTCCATCCCCACCAAAATCGTCATCCCGGCGCAGGCCGGGACCCATTCCGTCGAATTTGGCGGCGGGCACGGTGTTGCAGAATGATTTACGAACGGCCCCGTTGAACGCTCTTTGGAATGGGTCCCGCCTTTCGGCGGGATGACGAAGAATGTTTGTTCGGTAAGTCACCATCCCCGCCTCCTCAATGCGCAACGCCGGCGGCGCCGTGCTCGTCGATCAGATAGCCGCCGGAGAACCGGTCGAGCGAGAACGGCGCGGCGATCCGGTTGGGCTCGTCGCGGGCCACCAGATCGGCGAAGACATGGCCCGACCCCGGCGTCGCCTTGAAGCCGCCGGTGCCCCAGCCACAGTTGAAATAGAGGTTCCTGACCGGGGTCCTGGAAATCACCGGCGAGGCGTCGGGGCAGGTATCGACGATGCCGCCCCAGGAACGCAACATCGACAGGCGCGAGAGCACCGGGAACAGCTCCACCGCCGCCGCCAGCATCCCCTCGGGCACGTTCAGGCTGCCGCGCTGGGTATAGGCGTTATAGGAATCGGTGCCGGCGCCAAGCACCATCTCGCCCTTGTCGGACTGGCTGATATACATGTGGACCGCATTCGACATGATCACCACGTCGAGGATCGGCTTGATCGGCTCCGATACCAGCGCCTGCAGGGGCCGGCTGGTGATCGGCAGGCGGAAGCCGGCCATCCCCGCGACCACGCCCGCGTGACCGGCGACGACACAGGCGACCTTGCCGGCCCTGATGGTGCCCTTCTCGGTTTCGACGCCCTTGACCGTGCCGTTTTCGATGACGAAGCCGGTGACCGCGCAGTTCTGAATGATGTCGACACCCAGCGCGTCGGCGGCCCGGGCATAGCCCCAGGCGACCGCGTCATGGCGCGCGGTGCCGCCGCGGCGTTGAATGAAGCCGCCCATAACCGGATAGCGCAGCGCCGGATCGGTATCGATGATCGGCACCAGACGCTTGATCTGCTCCGGCGTCATGACCTCGGAATCGATCCCGTTCAGCCGGATCGCCTCGACCCGGCGGGTCATCTCGCGCAACTCATGCTCGGAATGCGCCAGGGTCAGCACGCCGCGCTGGGAGAACATGGTGTTGAAGTTGAGCTCCTGGCTCAGCCCCTCCCAGAGCTTCATCGAATGCTCGTAGATCGCCGCGCTTTCATCCCACAGATAGTTCGAGCGGATGATCGTGGTGTTGCGCCCGGTATTGCCGCCGCCGAGCCAGCCCTTGTCGATCACCGCGACATTGCGCACCCCGTGGATCGAGGCGAGGTAGTAGGCCGTCGCAAGGCCATGGCCGCCAGCGCCGACCACCACCACGTCATAAGCCGGTTTCGGTTCCGGCGAGCGCCAGGCCGCCTCCCAGTTCTCGTGATGGCTGAACGCGTTGCGGGCGAGGCTCCAGAGCGAGTAGCGCTGCCTGCCGCCGCGCGCCTTCGCCAGCATCCCGCCGCCCTGATGTCCGCCTGCCGCCATCGGCCCCTCCCCTCGTCACACCGGATCAATCCTAGCGAAATGGTCCGGATGAAACGAGAACCTATGAGCCCTGCGGAATAGAGGTTGCCAACGCCCGACATGGCATGACGCGGAAGCGACAGAGCCGGGCGGGTGTGATGGACCGGTCGCCACGTTCGGCATCGTGCGCGGTCGTCCGGCAAGACCCTTCGAGACGGTGCCGGCGCACCTCCTCAGGGTGAGTCTTGTTTCTAAAAACCGGCCTCACCCTGAGGAGCGGTGAAACCGCGTCTCAAAGGGTCCTGTCCACCGATGCTCCGAAAATAACCGACGGGAAAGCCGCCCGCCGCCGCCTAACCCTTGTACCCGTAGTCGCGCGCCGCC
>JAYOEU010000204.1:0-7375 GCA_038116915.1 Alphaproteobacteria bacterium | reverse complement strand
AAAACTACTTCGCCGCTGCGGGATATGATCGAGATTAAACTCAAAATGCTCTAGGCTTTTTGTCGAAATTGGCAACCCAACCTTGGCCGCTAAAGTCATAATTCCGGCGTTGGTCGACGGCGTTGATGCCCCAGCATTGTTAGACATGAGACGAGTTCTGGAGGAAACGTCGCCAACAGAATTTGACGAGATTTTGAAATCACCACGACCAGCGTTCTCTTTTTTGACGTCGCATGAATTCGGTCCTGGAGAATTCTTCATGTTGTTCTTCGGCATTTTCTCTAATGCGACGATTGATTTCGTCCCGACCTATCGGGCCGAAAAAATGGGATCGCATCTTGCGATTGACCCTGTTGCTCTTGCCGCCGAATTGAACGTCAAGTCGCTCGATAGTTTGATGTATGTTATTGCGGTTGATATGGATTTTGATGCGATTTATTATGCTATATCTAGAATTACTTATACTTGTCAAAATATTAGACCAGAAATATTCATGATGATAAGAGAAAAACTAAGAACCCAGATTGTTTTAGTTGGATACGATGTTGCAAAATTTAATTACGAAAGGATCGTGTCAACATTCGCGCCGCACGTTGATCTTCTGCATTTGTTGGACTGGACGTTGCCCGACACGCTGGAGAGCTCCCTGCGGGATCGCGTTGTCCAAGGGTTTGCACCTGTAGATGGGTCGATATTTTTTGCTGACGATCGACCGCGGGACATCGACATCTCTTTCGTCGGACGGACGGATGGACACTATTCCTTTCGTAAACAATTGATCGATAGGCTGGAAGAGGCCGGGCTGACGGTCGAAGTCGCAGGAGGGGACGTCGCCAAGCTAAGCAAAATGGAATATGCGGACCTGTTCCGCAGATCGAAGATAACCCTCAATCTATCCTGGGCAGCGGTGGGAGGCAGTATCGACATCCACCCATTTCTGGAAAACGCGACCTTGGTGTCTCATCTTAAGCTGCGTGTACTCGAGGCTACATGTTGCGGAAGCTTGCTTTTCGAGGATCGCAATCCAAACACATCTGCTGTTATGTCTCCTGGAAAACACTACATTGAGTACACTTTTGACACTGTCGTTGACCTTGCGCGCCATTACCTCACGCATGATCAGGAACGAATGGAGATTGCGGAAGCCGGACGAAACCAGGTTGCCAAGATGTATTCTTCGTCCGTCTATTGGGAAGCAATCCGCTCGCGTGTCCGGAATGGCGTTTCGGCTTGGCGTCCAGGAACCATTCGGAGAGCGTTTGTCACAAAGGACTATTCCACGGAACTGCGCGAAATCTCCATGGCGATCGGCGGTTGCGATGATTGGACGGTGTGATGATAACGAGGAACGTTACGGAGAAAATTCGATTTTAACCCCCGAATTCTCGCAGGCCACCGTGAGCATCCCGGAGACATCAATATGTCCGTGGGTCTCCGCCGCACGGTTCACAGCCGCGGCCGCCGCGGCGCCGGTCGGGATCGGCGCGCCGGCCTCTTCCGCCATCGCGGCGGCGAGGCGCAGATCCTTGGCCGAGAGACGGATCGCAAAGCCCGGCTCGGTATCGCCGCGCAGTACCTTGGTCGGCCAATAGTCGGCGATAAAGCCGTTTCGTCCGATCCCGCCGGTCAGGATCGGGTGCAGGGTTTCCAGCGACAGACCCATCTTGAGCCCCAGCGCCATGACCTCGGCGCTCAACTGACAGGTGGACTGCCCAAGCAGGTTCAGCACCAGCTTCATGGCGATTCCGGTCCCGACAGCGCCTCAGTGGTGGATGTCGCTGCCCATGGCGTCGAGATACGGCCTGGCGCGGGCAAAGTCCGCCTCCGACGCGCCGACCATGAACATCAGCGTGCCGTTCGCGGCATTGGCCGGAGCCCGGCCGACGGGCGCGTCGATGAAGCCGCAGCCCTTGGCGGTGAACGCCGCCGCCACGGCCTTCGTGGTCGCGGGCGCGATGGTGCTGGCTTCGATGATCAGGGTACCGGGGCGCACATGCTCGGCCACGCCGCCGGCCCCGAGCATGCAGGTCTCAACGTCCGGCGAGTCGGGGAGCATCGTGAGGACCGCGTCCGCGCCGTCCAAAAGGTCGCGAATATCCGATGCGATCCGCACGCCGGCCGCGCCCGCCCGCTCGCGCGCGGCGGAGGCGGTGTCGAGACCGGTAACCGCGAAGCCGGCGCGTGCGAGGCTCGCCGCCATGCCGCCGCCCATGTTTCCGAGACCGATCACGCCGATCGTCTTCGCCATCATTTCCTCCACTGGCTGTCGGGTTGTCCGGGCGACCGTACCATGGCGCGCGCCGGATCGTTCATCACGGATATACGGCACCGGGCGCTTGTGGGAATGCGCCGGTCGGGTAGGCTTTGCGCAAACCGGCGATGCAACGATGGAGAATTTCCGATGGCCGAGCGCGCGAACAACCATGCCTGGCTGGAACAGGTTACGGAAGAGATCCTGGAGCCGGATCTGCCGATCTGCGATCCGCATCATCACCTCTGGGACAAGACCCGGGTGCATGTTCAGCCCCGCTATCTCCTGGACGAGATCCTGGAGGACGTGAACAGCGGCCACAACATCGTCTCGACCGTGTTCATCGAATGCGGCGCCATGTTCAAGACCGACGGTCCGGAGCATCTGCGGCCGGTCGGCGAGACCGAATTCGTGAACGGCATCGCGGCGATGAGCGCTTCCGGCGTCTACGGAAAATGCCGGGTCGCCGCCGGGATCATCGGCACGGTGGATCTGCGGATCGGCGCTCTGGCGGGCGAGGTGCTGGACGCGCATATCGCCGCCGGGGGCGGGCGGTTCCGCGGCATCCGGCGGGCGATCTCATGGGATGCGTCGCCGGAGATCCGCAACCACCGGACCGAGCCGCCCGAGGGTCTGATGCTGCAGGCGGACTACCGGCGCGGCTTCGCCGAGCTTGGTCCGCGCGGCATGACCTTCGAGGCCTGGTGCTACCACAAGCAAATTCCCGAGGTCACCGATCTCGCCCGCTCCTTTCCGGACACCACGATCATTCTCGATCACTTCGGCGGGCCGCTGGGCACGGGACCCTATGCCGGCAAGGCGGACGAGGTTTTCGAAGCTTGGAAAGCGTTGCTCAAGGATCTCGCCGGTTGCCCGAACGTGGTTGCCAAGCTCGGCGGCATCAACATGGACGTGAACGGCTTCGGCTGGCACGACAAGCCGAAGCCGCCGACCAGCCAGGAACTCGCGGACGCGACGCGCCGCTACTACGACTTCACCATCGAAGCCTTCGGCGCGGATCGTTGCATGTTCGAATCGAACTTCCCGGTCGACAAATTGAGCTGCAGCTACGCGGTGGTCTGGAACACCTTCAAACGGATCGCCTCCGGTGCCTCCAAGGCGGAGAAGGCGGCTCTGTTCCATGACACGGCGGCACGCGTCTACAGCCTCTAGGGCGGATCCTTTCCGCTCAGCCGACCAGGCGCGCCAATGACGCGATCCCGGTGTCGATCTGCTCGTCGCCGGCCAGCGAGAAACTGAAGCGGGCGGTATTGCCGCCGCTGCCGTCGGCGTGAAAGGCCCGGCCCGGAACGAACGCGACCTTGGCTTCGGCCACCGACCGGATCAGCAGGACCTTGGTGTCCACGGTCTCCGGAAATGTCACCCAGACGAACAGGCCGCCGGTCGGCCGGGTCCAGGTCACGCCGCCGGGCATGTACCTCTCCAGCGCCGCCAGCATCCGGTCCCGGCGCCCGGTATATTGCCGCCGCGCCTCGGCGACCCGTTCCGCGAGCACGGTGGTCGCCAGACGGTGGATGATCATCTGGTTGAGCGGCGGGCTGTTGAGGTCGGATGCCTGCTTGACCAGCACCAGCCGCGAGATCAGCGCCCTTGAGGCGCAGATCCAGCCGACCCTGAGGCCTGGGCTAAGGGTCTTGGAAAAGGTGCCGCAATAGACCGTCCGCGCGGCATCAACATCGCCGCGTCGCGCGACATCAAGCGCCAGGATCGAGGGAACCCGCTCGCCCTCGTAACGCAAGGCCGTGTAGGCCGCATCCTCGATCACCGCGATGTCGAGTTCGCCCGCCAGGTCCAGGACGCGTTCCCGGGCCGCCTGACTCATGGTCGCGCCGGTCGGGTTGGCGAAGTCGGGCACCATATAGGCGAATTTGACGCTGTTGCCCGGACCGGCTTCCCGGGCCGTCTCGGCATAGTCCGGCGCGCTTCGGTTCGAACCCTCGGGATCGAGCCGGTCGTAGCGCGGCTCATAGGCATTGAAGGCCTGCAGAGCGCCGAGATAGGTGGGCCAGCGCACCAGCGCCGTATCACCCGGGCTCAACAGCAGCCGGCCGAGAAAATCGAGCGCCTGCTGGGAGCCGGAGGTGATCAGGATATTGTCCGCGCCGCATGGGACGCCGAGCCCGGCCATATGGCCGGCGATCCACGAACGCAGACCCAGATCGCCTTCGCTGACCGCATATTGCAACGCCGCGCGGCCGAGTTTCGGGTCGCGGAGAATGTCCGCGGCCGCCTCCCGCGCCTCATGCTCCGGAAACAGTGCCGGATCTGGGATGCCGCCGGCGAACGAGATGATGTCGGGCTGATCCAGCAGCTTCAGGAGCTCGCGAATCTCCGAGCCGCTCATCCGTTCGGCGCGCCGAGCGTACCGGGGCTCCCAAGGCAGACCACATTCACTCACGACACCCTCCCGATGGCGCTTTCTCTTAAAAATATTAAGTCAGTAATACTGTCCTATTGTCAAGTGTTGACCACTCGAGATCGACATGTCGCGGCCTTGCCGATTGACCGCTTCGCCGATGCGCGATCAAAGTGCCGGCTGACGCTGCGCGGAACCAAGATCTTCCAGAAACAGACGAACCGGTTGACCCATGACCCAGACTTCCCCGTCCTCACCGTCCGCCGCCGGCCATATGTTCCTGTTCGGCATCGGCTACACGGCGGAACGGCTGGCGGAGCGGCTGCTGGCGGCGGGCTGGCGTGTGTCCGGCACGGTGCGGGACGCCGATAAGCGGGCGGCCTTGGCGGGCCGGGGGATCAAGGCACATCTGTTCGGGCCGGAAACCCTGTTGGCGGATGCGGCCGTGGTGCTGGGCGACGTGACGCACGTCGTCTCCTCGATCCCACCGTCGGTCGATGGCGACCCGGTCCTGCTGGCGCATGCCGGCGCGCTGCGAGGCGCCGGGTCCTTGCGGTGGGCCGGGTATCTTTCGACGCCCGCCGTCTATGGCGACCGTCAGGGCGCCGTTGTGCTCGAAAGCGACCCGCCCAATCCAGGCTCGAACCGCGGGCGCCGGCGTCTTGAGGCCGAGAATGCCTGGCTCAAGCTCTTCGAAAACACCCGCGTCGCCGTCCAGATCTTCAGGCTGTCCGGTATCTATGGGCCGGGTACCCGGAACGCGATTTCCCAGGTCCGGGCCGGCAGTGCCCGGATCATCGATAAGCCGGGGCAGGTCTTCAACCGCATCCATGTCGACGATATCGGCTCCATCCTTCTCGCCTCGATGGCCCGCCCGCACCCGGGCAGGGTCTACAATGTCGCCGATTCCGAGGCCTGCCCGAGTGGCGATGTCATCCGTTATGCCTGCGGCCTGCTGAATGTCGAGCCGCCGGACCCGATCCCGTTCGATTCCGCCGAACTTTCCGCGATGGCTCGCTCGTTCTACTCGGAATGCAAGCGGCTCGACACCTCGAGACTTGCGGGGGAACTGCAGGTCGAGCTCGCGTTTCCGACCTACCGGGAAGGTCTGAAGGCGATCCTGACCGGCGAAAGTGGCCGGCCGGTCGGAAACACTTGATCGAAGCCGGTCCGCATCCTACTTGAGAGCCCTTGTCCACGGTCCTTTGCGATTGCCCCTTCACCTCCCTGCTTTCGGAACCGACGGCGCTTGCGGCGGAGGATACGGGCTGGATTGAGGAACTCCGCGCCTGGCTGATCGACGAAGGCGCGCGCTCCCGCAGCGTCGGCGCGATCTGGCAAAAATATTGCGATACGTTGTTCGCCAAGGGCGTTCCCATCGCCAGGGCCGCGACCCAGCTCCGCGCCATGCACTCGATCACCGCGGGCGTACAGCGCCTCTGGACGCCGGGCCACATGGTCCGCCAGCGTGAGTGGCTCTACACCAACGATCAGACGGCCTATCTGCGGAGTCCGGTGCGCACCGTTCATGAGACCAAGCAGTGGCTGCGGAGCCGGCTCAATGACGAAACCGCCGATCACTACGATATTTTCCGGGAATTGTATGACGAGGGCATGACCGACTATGTCTGCGCGCCGCTGGAGTTCACCAACGGCACGCCGAATATCATCAGCTACGCGACCAAGCATTCGGAGGGGTTCTCGAACCGGGACATCGTTATCATGGCATCGATGCAGCCGACCTTGCGCACGGTTCTCGAATTGCTGACCTATCATCGGATGATCGAGGACGTGACCCGCACCTATCTCGGCCGCGCGCCCGCGCGCCGGGTGGTGAATGGCGACGTGCACTGAGGCGAGGTATCCAAGATGGACGCCGCGATCCTGATCTCCGACATGCGCGATTTCACCATGATCTCGGATCTTACCGATGACCGCGATACGGTCCGCATGCTGAACGCCTATTACGATCGCGTGATTCCGGCGGTGGAGCAGGCCGGCGGCGAGGTGTTGAAATTCATGGGCGACGGCGTTCTCGCGGTGTTTGAAGACAGCGACGAGGCGATCGGCTTCGGCCAGGGATGCAATACCGCTTTGCGCGCGGCCCGCCGGGCGTTGAACGGGATCGAGCGATACAACGGCTCGCTCCGCGCCTCGAACCATGCGATGCGGGTCGGCATAGCCCTGCATTATGGTTCCGTCGCGCACGGCAATGTCGGCTCCGGCGAGCGCCTGGATTTCACGGTGATCGGCAGGGACGTGAATTTGGCGAGCCGGATCGCCTCGAAATGCAAGGATCTCGACCGGCCCCTTCTGATGTCGGCGCCATTCGCCGGGCGGGTGCGCGCGCCGGTTCATGAACTCGGCGCGTTCGAGCTCAGAGGCGTAACGGAATGGCAGACGCTGTTTGGAGTTGAGTAGGGGTGAATTGTCGTTCGAAAGATGGCAGTTGTTTGATTTGAAAATCTGACGGAGTGCAAAGGCGACGAACATTCGTTCAGCCCAGTTGATCTATCACCCACCCACCGTCATCCCGCTGCAAAGCGGGACCCATGCCGCCAACTTTTCAGCTGGCTCGCTGGCTCAATCGCTTCTCTGATTTAGAAAGCGAAGCTCGGCGCCGCCGGAGGAATAGGCCCCGCCCTACGGCGGGGTGACGGCGGATCTTGCGATTCAGAAGACGTAAAACACCTTAGAACTCGATCCCGGCCTGCGCCTTGAAGCCGGAGCGGAACGGGTGCTTGACC
>JAYOEU010000203.1:0-7390 GCA_038116915.1 Alphaproteobacteria bacterium | reverse complement strand
GCCCGACGATCACATAGCGCCCGCCCTTGACCAGCGAGGCGATGCCGAAGGACGAAGTGGCTTCGGCACCGACGGTATCCACCACCGCCCTCGGCCCGCCGCCGGTGATCCCGCGAAGCTGTTCGCCAGCGCCATCCGATTTCAGGTTCACCGTGGCCGAGGCACCGCTCTGTTTGGCCGCCGCGAGCTTCGCATCATCGATATCGCAGGAGACCACGTTCCTCACGCCCAATGCCTTGGCGATGGTCACCGCGCCGAGACCAAGGCCGCCGCAGCCCATGATCACCAGCCATTCGTCGTCCCCGACCGGCAGCGCCTTCTTCAACGCGCTGTAGACCGTGACGCCGGAACAGGCATAGGGCGTGGCGACGGCGGGATCGATGCCCTCGGCATCGACCAGGAACTTCGGGTGCGGCACCAGGATGTACTCGGCATAGCCACCAGCGCGGAACACGCCCAGCGACTGCGGCTTCGCACAGTGATTTTCGCGCCCGCGCTTGCATTCAGAGCACTGCATGCAGCCTATCCAGGGATGGATCAGCCGGGAGGCGCCGACCGGCGTGTCCGCCGCATCCGGCCCGGCCTTGACTACGGTGCCCATCACCTCATGCCCCATGGTGTGCGGCAGCTTGATTCCCCGGTCGCCAAGGGTCAGGCGCGCGCCACCGCCGATATCGTAATAGCCGTCGGCGATATGCAGGTCAGAATGACAGACGCCGGCATGGGTCACCCTGAGCAGAACCTCGGTACCAGCAGGCTCCGGGATGTCCTGGATGACCTCGGAAACCGCGCCGCCGAATTCGGAGATCTGATAGCTGCGCATGGTGGCCATGGGCCGCCCTCCACGTCTTTGTGCCTGGATATCGCCGGGTTGGCGGCTTTCCTAACCCGGCCGGTGCCGTCAATCCACCAGATAGTCGAGATTCTGGCAGTTTCGCGTGGAGCCGTCGCGCAGCCGCTGGGCCGCCGTCGCCACCGCCTTGGAGCGCAGGTCATGCAAGCCCGGCGGGCTGTAGAAAGCCGCGTGCGGCGTGATCATCAGCCGGCCGTCGAGCCATTCCTCGCGGTTCATATAGGCCTTCACCAGCGGATGCGCGGTATCCGCCGGTTCCACCGGCAGCACGTCCAGAGCCGCGCCCGCGGGGGTGCCGGCCTTGAGCGCGGCATAGAGGTCATCCAGGTTCACGATCGGGCCGCGCGCGGTGTTGATCACCAAGGCGCCCGGCTTCATCCGGCCCAGCAGATTGGCGTTGATCGCGCCGCGCGTCTCCTCGGTGTGCGGCGAATGGATGCTGACCGTGTCGGCGGTCTCGAACAGCTCCTCGGCAGATTTCATCCGCTTGTAGCCGGTCGAGAGATCCACCCCGTCCGGCAGATGCGGGTCATAGAACACGATGCTCATGTCGAAGCCGGCGGCCCGCCGCGCCGCCGCGAGACCGATCCGGCCAAGTCCAAAGACGCCGAAGGTGCGGCCGCGCAGACGGTCGATGCAGGGGCTTTCGAGATAGCGCCACAGACCCTTCGGATCCTGGCGCATCCGTCCGTCATAGCGATCGAGCCCGCGGCGCATCGCCAGCATCAGGCCGATCGCGTGGTCGGCGACCTCGGTGGTTCCGTAGTCCGGCACCGTGCAGACCGCAATCCCCCGCTCGCCGAGGGACTTCAGATCCAGCCCGTCAAACCCGACGCCACCCCGCACCACGATCCGGGCCCGCTGCAGCTTCGGCAGCGCCGCCATCACCGTCGCCGTGCCACGATAGGTCACAATCCCATCGGCGCGGGCCCAGGCATCATCCGTGACGTCCTCGGGACTATCGAAAAACTCAAGCTCGACGCCCGGACCAACCGCGTCCTGTTCGATATGCTCGTCGCCCTTGGTATGGCGGTCGGTGATGAGTATGCGCATTGCTCCGGTCCTTCTACTCGGTCTCGGTGGGTGTGAATTGAACAGCTTCAGTGATGAGCGTCGGCGGGGATTTCGGCAAGCTCGATCAAAATATTTCCGGTTGCCTCGGGATGCAGGAATGCGATCCGCGAGCCGCCGTGTCCGGTGCGCGGGGTCTCGTCGATCAGCTTGACTCCCTTGTCCTTAAGCTCGACCAGCGCGCCGTCGATGTCGTCAACCTCGAGGCAGATATGAAACAGCCCCTCACCGTGTTCGCGAATCCATTTCGAGGTTTCGGAGTCGGGACTGCCGGATTCCAGGACCTCCAGATAGGTCTCGCCGATCGGATACATCGCGAGCGTGGTGTCGTAACGGGGCAGGTGCTCCTCGTATTCCATCTCGATGCCGAGCTTGTTCTCGAAGATATCCCGCATCTTTTCCATGCTCTTGACGGCGATCGCGACATGTTCAACGCGTTTGAATTTCATGGTTGTGTCCTCCCCACTGGTTTCCGGTCTTCGCGCGAACTGGCGCTTTTGACCGAGAATGCCATCCCGCCGCGCCCGCAACAACGGGCGACTGGAACGGCCGGCGGCGCCGCCGCGGTCAGCTCGCGGCCGGGCCGCTGCCCTGCGGGACAGTTTTATGATTTTTTTAGGAGATGGTCTGAAGAAATTCCCGCCGAAGCCGAGACCACGAGCGCGTCCGCCGTCGCGGGTCAGCCCCAGACCCGCTCGGCACCCCGGCCCGGGGACCGGGCGGCGGCTTGCTTGGAGCGGCGCGGAGCGAGCTCCACCTTCGGCACGGAGCGGACAAGATTATCCAGTCCCGGACGCAGTTCGCTGGTCACGAATTCGAGAACCCGGTCCGGGCTGCCGCCGGCATTGGGAAAGACGCGCTACCATTCGTAAACCTTCACCGCGAGCCCGCATATGCCGGTCGCGAAATAGATCTGCTCGGCAAGGATGCTGCGCTGAACTTTCTGGAACATGCCCACATCCAGAAGATCCCAGTTCACATTGGTGACCTCGGACAGGTTCTTGAAGCGGGTATCGAGATTGTCCTTGAGGTAGCGGACCCGCCGCTCAACATCCATGAAGGTTTTCTGCGATAGCGGGTCGTTGCGCAGATGCGAGCTCGTCGCCACGTCCATGGCCCACATGATCATCTGCTCGACCTTCGGCGAAAGCTCGTTGAAATGGTTCTCGAAATAGGACAGCGACAGATAAAGATCACCGAAATCCTCAAGATAGGTCGGCAGCTTTGCGATCGAAACCCCGAGAGTCGTCGCCATGCGGTCGATCCGGTCCATCACCTTGGCCTGATCCGGATTACGCACCAACTCGAGAAGCGTCTTGGTATCGTTGATATCCATGTCGTCTTCCCCGTAGAGATGCTTGATCAACGGCCGGGTAATCCGGCGCATCAGGGGAAACAGTTCCTGGATCTTGCTTTCCGAAAGTTTGAATATGGTCTCTTGCTCGACTTGGATGCCTTGCTGGCGCAGGCCACGGCGCAGGGAATAGCAATCAAAGCTCGGCAACACCGATATGTTGCTCAAGACCTTCATATCATCGCGCAGGGTCTCATCGGCGTTGAAGTGATTGGGCGCGTCCTCTATCGAGATCTGCCCGCTGCCAACGCCTTGGCCGCTGAACATCTCGATCTTGGTTTCCATGCGGACGTTCTTGATCAATCTCGTACGGCGCAATCCCGGATGCTTGATGGGCAGCGCCATGATCGCCAGCGTATGGATAGAGTCCTGATCTTTCGGATCTATGGTTTCCTCTTTGAGGGCAACGTCACTCATGCCTGCATCCGTCTCACTCCGCCACGAAGCGGCCGAACTCTCCTGCCATGGTGCATCATACTAGGAATTCCGGCATTCTCGAAGCACCAAGAATAATCTCACCGAAGAGTGCCCGCCGTCGACATTTGGGCGCATCCGTTCCACGCAATTCTATAAGCAAAACCAATGAGCAATATTTGTGCCATTCGCTCTTGTGTTATCACGGGCAGGCCAATGCCTTTCTTTCGTCTCGGGACTTGGCGGCGGCATTCCCCCTGCTCTAACGTCACGTCATGCACGCTGGACGGGAGCCGAGCCGAATGAACGCCAACACCTATGACTATATCATCATCGGCGCGGGTTCCGCCGGATCGGTCCTCGCCAACCGGCTTTCAGCCGATGGCCGCTTCACGGTCCTGATCGTCGAGGCCGGACGCGCCAGCCACCCCTGGTCGCCGATCCCGATCGGGTTCGCCAAGCTGATCGAGAACCCGGCCGCCAACTGGCTGTATTCCTCCGAACCGGATGCCGGATCGGGCCAGCGGCGCATCCCGATCCCTCGCGGCAAGCTGCTGGGCGGCTCAAGCTCGATAAACGGCATGGTGTTCGTGCGCGGCCAATCGCATGACTTCGATCACTGGGCACAGCTCGGAAATCGGGGCTGGAGTTATCAGGACGTCCTCCCGCTGTTCAAGAAGATGGAAAGCTACGGCGCCGGCGACGACGAGTTTCGCGGCCGCAACGGCCCCCTGAAGGTTACCGACCCCGGCGAGGGCGGGCCGATCTACGACGCCATGTTCGAGGCCGCCGAACAGGTCGGGATCAAGCGCAACCCCGATTACAACGGGGCCGTTCAGGATGGTGTCGGCATGACCCAGGCGACGATCCAGGGCGGCCGGCGGATGAGCACCGCGCATTGCTACCTGGAGCCCGCCCGCGAGCGCCGCAATCTCACCATCGTCACCGATGCGTTGACCGAGCGGCTGCTGTTCGAGGGGACACGCTGCGTCGGCGCGCGCTACCGGGTCGGCGGCGTGACCGAGGAGGTTCGCGCCGCCCGCGAGGTGATCGTCAGTGCCGGCGCGATCAACTCCCCGCAACTGCTCGAACTGTCCGGCATCGGCCAGACGGACCGGCTGCGCGGCCTTGGGATCGAAACCGTGCACGAGTTGCGGGGGGTCGGCGAGAATCTGCGCGATCACTATGCGCCTCGGATGAAATGGTCGGTCTCCCGTTCCGGGCTGACCTACAACGACCGCGGCCGGGGCCTGGGGCTGGTCTGGCAGGCACTGAGGTTCGCCACCACCCGCAAGGGGTTCCTTGCCCTTCCGGCGGCACCGATGCGCGCCTATGTGCATTCCCGCGAGGGGCTCGAATCCGCCGATCTCGGGATCTCGTTCAATCCCTATCTCATCGCCGAGGGGGTGAAGCTGGACAAGGAACGCGGCTTCACGATGATCGTCCATGTCCTGCGTTCGGACAGCAAGGGCAGCATTCACATCACCTCGTCCGACCCGGCGAGGCCGCCGGCGATCAACTTCAACTTCCTGTCGGACGAGAATGACCGCACCGCGCTCCTGTCGGGCATGCGGATCGTGCGCAACTGGATCAACGCGCCGGCGATGGACGAATTCCGGGGGGTGGAACTGGCCCCCGGAGAGGCGCTGCAGAAGGACGACGAACTGCTCGACTGGGTACGCCGGACGGCGGAGACCACCTATCACCCGGTCGGCACCTGCAAGATGGGCAACGATCCAATGGCGGTGGTGGACGACCAGCTTCGGGTCCACGGCATCCAGGGGCTGCGGATCGCCGATGCCTCGATCATGCCGACGCTGACCTCCGGAAACACCAACGCGCCGTCGATCATGATCGGCGAGAAGGCCTCGACACTCGTTCTCGCCGCCGCCGACGCTACCGGAGCGAAGGCTGCCTGAGCGACGTCGCGGCCCGGGGACAAGCCCCTTCGAGACGGCCGCGATGCGCCCTCCTCAGGGTGAGTGCGTCAGGTCTCGCGAGCGTTCGCCTAGTCGTCGGCGGCGGCGCGCGGGACGGTCCACTCGGCCAGATACCCCGGGTCCATGTCGGCGAGGAAGGCCTGGGCGTTTTCCCAATAGCTGTCCCGCAGATAGGCGATCATCTCCAGCTCGGCCGGCTTGATCTCGCGCCAAGGCTTGGCCGGAACGCCACCCCAGACTTCGCCCGACTTGATCACCTTGCCCGGCGCCAGCACGGAATGCGCGGCAAGCATCGCGTTGCTCTCGACCACGGAGCCGTCCAACACGGTCGAGCCCATGCCGATCAGGGCGTTATCGTGAACCGCACAGGCATGGATGATGCAGGCATGGCCGATCGTCACACCGTCGCCGATGGTGGTCCGCAGATGCTCCGCCTTGTCCACATGGACCACGGTGCCGTCCTGGACATTGGCGCGCTTGCCGATCCGAATCGCGTTGCCGTCGGCCCGCAAGGTCACGCCGTACCAGACGCTGGCTTCAGGATGGATCTCCACATCGCCGATCAGCGCGGCGTTTTCAGCAACGAAGCAGCGGCCGAGGATGCGGGGGCGCTTGCCCTTGAAGGGGCGCATCAGAGGGTGCATGAACCTTAAGCTCCTTGCTCGGTCGGCGCGGAAACTGTCAGCGCGGGATCGGTGTCGTGCTGAGTACCATTTCGCCGACGCCGTTCAAACCCCGGTAGACCAGAGCGAACTCACGTTGAAACGCGCGCCAGCTCAAAGCCCCGGGAAGGGAACGATGGATCTGCTGCAGCGTTCGTTTTCCGTCCACCGCGCGCAAGATGTTCGCGGACTGATCGGTGCCCGGCAGGGTCAGTTGGCGGACCAGCGGACCGCAGCGCATGGTAATGCCGAAGCCGCCGTTCACGATCTGCGGCGCCTGCCCCGCCGGCACGCTCGCCATGATCGGAATCGCATCCCTGGCTTCCAGCAATGCGTCAGGACGCGTCACCGTCTGTTCCGCCACCATGTAGAAGTTGTGCATGGCGATATCGCCGTTGAACTTTTCCGCGAAGATGCAGCGCTCGATCCAGGGTAGGGCAGCGATACGGCGGCGCAGCTCCGGGTCGGCTAGAAACGGCAGCGGATCGTACATCAGCGGCGGCACGAAGGCCGCGATCCTCAGGCCCGCCGCCGCCGCGAGGTCGCGAAGCTCGACAATGTCGAAAGCCCGGTCGCTGGGGTTCAGATAGCGGTCCGCGATCTCCACGTCCGGTTCCTGCGCGGTCTCGCGAAAGACCGCATTGCGCTGGTGCCAGTTGGTCTCCGGAAGCGCCGCGAGCAGCGACCGCGCGAGCCCGACGTCTTCCTGGCCGGCCCCGGCGAGACGCAGCATGTCCTGAACGTGATAGACACCGGTCCGGCCGAGCCGACCATAGGCCATCACCCCTATGCCGCCGCCCGGCGCCAGCAGCCCCGCAAGCACGCCCAAGACCTCCGCCTGGTCACCCACATGGTTGATCACGCCGCAAAAATCTATGTAGTCGTATGGTCCCGGCGCGAGGCCGGGCAAATCCTGGATACGCCCGGTGTGAAAGCGCACGCCCGAGAGCCCAAGATCCCGGGCCCTGCCCTCGGCAATCTCGCGCGAGCGGGCCGAGAGATCGATATAGTCGAGATGCGCGGACGCCCCCAGGAGGGCGAGCCCATGGTCTCGCCCGGGGTTTGTCCCGCGCCGACGACGATCGCGATCTTGTCC
>JAYOEU010000202.1:0-7597 GCA_038116915.1 Alphaproteobacteria bacterium | reverse complement strand
ACATGCCGCTCAAGGAAAAATACCTCTTCATCGTCAGCATGGATGTCGCGCCGGAAAAGGAGGCCCTGTTCAACGAGGTCTACGACACCGAGCACGTGCCCCTGCTCTCCAAGGTTCCGGGGGTGATCTCGGTCTCGCGGCTCGAGAAGATCCCGACCCGGATCACGCTGGGCGGCGAAATCCAGACCCTGGAGTTTCCGGACGAGCCGAAATACACCGCGATCTATGAGGTGACCGGCCCCGACGTGCTGGTCAGTGACGCCTGGGCCGAGGCCGGCGAGAAGGGCCGCTGGGCGACCGACGTGCGCCCTCACACCTTCAACCGCCGCCACATCGTGCGCAAGGTGATCGGCTGATCTCTCGAGGGAGCGCGGGCGATGGCGGGCTTCGCGGAATACGAGGACTATGACGGCCTCGGCCTCGCCGGCTTGGTGAAATCCGGCGCGGTCTCCGCGTCAGAGGTCCTGGACGCGGCGATCGAGCGGGTCGAGGCCCGCAACCCGGTCGTCAACGCCGTGGTCCAGAAGCTCTACGACCATGGCCGCGGGCAGATCGCCGCCGGGCTGCCGGAGGGGGCGTTCAAGGGCGTGCCTTTCCTGCTGAAGGATCTGGGCTCGGCGCTGGCCGGGGCCAGGACCACGCGCGGCAGCCGGTTCTTCGCCGACACCCCGCCGATGGCCGCCGACAGCCTGCATGTAACCCGGCTCAAGGCAGCGGGGATGGTGATCTTCGGCAAGTCCAATACCTGCGAGATCGGTCTCAGCCTGACCTGCGAGCCGCAGCTGCACGGCCCGTCGCGCAACCCCTGGGACATCACCCGCACGCCGTCCGGCTCAAGCGGCGGCGCCTCGGCGGCGGTAGGCGCGCGGATGCTCCCGATCGCCCATGCCTCGGACGGCTTCGGCTCGATCCGGGGGCCGGCGGCGTCCTGCGGCCTGGTGGGGCTGCGGCCGACCCGGGCGCGCAACACCCAGTGGCCCTATGCCGGCGAGGGCATGATGGGCTATGCGATCGAGCATGCGGTCTCGCTGACGGTGCGGGATAACGCGGCGCTTCTGGACGCCACCCACGGGCCGGGTCCGGGTGATCCCTATGTCGCGCCGCCGCCGGCCCGGCCGTTTCTCGACGAGGTCGGCGCCGATCCGGGCCGCATGCGCATCGCCTTCACCGAGAAGGCGCCGAACGGAGCGCCGGTCGAGGCCGACTATCTGAGGGTGCTGCGGGAGACCGCCGCGCTCTGCGCCGATCTGGGTCACAGCATCGAGGAAGCCGATCCCGCGGTCGAGGGCGAGGCCATCGTGCCGACCTTCCGGACCATCAGCGCGGTCAACGCCTTGAACGCCATCCGCAGCCACCCCGAGGGAAAGACACCCGGCCCGGGTGATCTTGAAACCGTGGTCGCCAACACGGTCAAACTCGCCGAGAGCATCGATGCCGCGACCCTGATGGCGGCGACCCAGACCGCGCACCGGATCGGCCGGCAAATGGCGGCGTTCTTCTCTGATTGGGATGTGCTGCTGACCCCGGCCCTCGGCACCCTGCCGCCCAAGCTTGGCTGGCTCGACATGATGATGGAGGATCTGGACGAGTATTGGCGCCGGGTCTTTCATTTCAGCCCGTTTACCGTCTGGTTCAACACCACGGGCCAGCCGGCGATGATGATCCCGCTCGGGATAAATGCGGACGGCTTTCCCATCGCGGTTCAGGCGGTCGCGCGATACGGCGACGAGGCAAGCCTGTTCCGTCTCGCCGGCCAGCTCGAGGCGGCGCGCCCCTGGTTCGCCCGCAAGCCGGCCCTCCTCTCGGGGACCAGAGGCTGAGATGCATACAGATTTCGACCTCCGAATGATCAGGACCAACGGGATCACCCTGCGCTGCGCGGTGGCCGGCGATGGGCCGCTGGTGATCCTGGTCCATGGCTGGCCGGAGCTTTGGTACTCGTGGCGACACCAGATCAAGCCGATCGCCAAGGCCGGCTACCGCGTGGTCGCGCCGGATGTGCGCGGCTATGGCGGCAGCGACAAGCCGCCCGCCGTCGAGGACTACGCGCTGGCCGATATCATGGACGATCTGATCGGCCTCATCGATGCGTTCGGCGCGCGGCGGGCGATCCTGATGGGGCATGACTGGGGGGCGCCGATCTGCTGGAACACCGCCGCTCTTCATGCAGACCGCATTTCGGCGGTCGCGGGCCTGAGCGTGCCCTACCGCCGGCGCCTGAAGGTCTCCCAGCTCGCGTTCTGGCGGCGGCTCTACAAGGACAAGTTCTTCTATCAGCTCTATTTCCAGGACGAAGGCGTGGCGGAACGCGAGCTTGAGGCCGATATCCGCCTCTCTTTGCGCAAGATCTACTATTCGATCTCCGGCGACGCCCCGTCGCTGGACAGTTGGCTCGACCGGGATCCGGACGGCGGCCTGCTCGCCCCGATGGTTGATCCCGACCCGTTCCCCGCCTGGTTGACCGCGCGGGATCTCGACTATTTCGTCGAGAATTTCACGGCCGGCGGGTTCCGGGGACCGATCGACCGCTACCGCAATCAGGACCGGGACTTCGCGATGCTTCCCGAAATGGGCACGGTGCCGGTGCATCAGCCCTCCTGCTTCATCGGCGGGGAAAAGGACATCGTCCGGCGTTTCGTGCCTGGGCATGATTCCTACGCCGACGTCACCGGCCTGTGTACCGACATGCGGTCCGCGCGGATCATCGACGGCGCCGGCCACTGGGTTCAGCAGGAAGCGCCCGGCCCGGTCAACGACGCGCTCCTGAGCTTCCTGTCAGGGCTCGACCGGGAGGACTCATGACCCAGCCGCGCCACATGCTGTTTCTACGCGAGCAGGATCTTGAGGGCCTCGGCATCACGACGGCTGAAGCGGTTCGAGCCATCGAGGATCTCATTCACGGCCATGCCGCCGGCAAGGTCCGGTGGGCACCGAAGGCGAGCGTGACGCCCGGCGACGGGCGGTTCCTGATGGCGACCCTGGCGGTCAGCGACGAGCCGCCGGTGATGGCCGTCAAGTCGCTGCTGCTCTCGCCCGACAACGACACGCGCGGACTGCCGAGGCTCAACAGCCAGATCACCGTGATGGACGGGATTTCTGGCCTGCCGCTGGCGGTGATGGATGGCAACTGGATCACCGCGATCCGCACCGCGGCTCTCAGCGCGGCGGCGGCGAAACGCCTGGCGCGGGCCGACAGCGCGGTCGCGGGGTTCATCGGCGCCGGCGTTCAAGCGCGCGCGCATCTCACCGCGTTCCATGCGCTCTATCCGCTGCGCGAGATCCGGGTGTTCGGCCGCGGGCGTGCCAATATCGACGCCCTGTGCCGGACCGCCGGCGAACTCGGTCTCGCCGCCGTGGTCTGCGGCGACGCGGACGAGGTGGTCGCGGGCTCCGATCTGATCACCACCTCGGTCACCTTCTCCGACGGCGTCGACCCCTTCCTTGATGCCAGGCGGATGAAGCCCGGCGGTTTCGCCGCGATCACCGATCTCGCCGCGCCCTGGTTCAAGGAGAGCTTCGCGGCGCTGGACCGGGTGATCATCGACGATCTGGAACAGGAAGCCGCGATGGAGAGCAAGCTCGCCGATCCGTCGGTGGTGCATGGCGATCTGCCGGGCCTGGTGCTTGGACGGACCGCCGGCCGAACCGACGACGCCCAGCGCACGGCTTTTGTGTTCCGAGGCCACGCGATCGGTGATCTGGCGCTCGCCGCGCTCGCCTATCAAAGGGCGGCGGCGGCCGGGTCGGGGACCAAGGTCGAAGCCTGAGTCTGAGTCTGAGTCTGAGTGCGATCCCGAGCCCGGCGCCGGATCGCTACCCGTTCGCTCCGGCCTTTTCATGCACGAAGGCGGTGATCAGGCCGATCGCGCGGCGGGAATTCGCCGAGCCCGGATCCTTGCCGATGAAGGCATGCGGCTCACCGGGAAACTTTTCCAAGGTGATTTGGCCGCCGAAATCCCGGTAGGCGGCCGCGAAACGGTCCGCCATGTCGGGGGTGAGGTTGTCGTCATTGGTGCCTTGCAGCAACAGCACCGGCGGCCGCTCCGACTTGTCCTTGCGCTCCAGGATTAGCTGCGGGTTGCCCTTGGACATATCCTCCTCGGAAGGCCAATAGGCATGGTGGGCGTCGACCAGCCGCTGAATGCCTTTGGACTGGACCATGCGATACCGCGCCAGCGGGTCCAGCACCGACCAGCAGAGCGCGACGAACGCCACCTTGGCGTCATGCGGCCCGCCGGAACCCTCGGGAGCGAACAGCGGATCATCGGGCCTCAGCGCGCTCAGCATCGCCTGATGGCCGCCGCTGGACGTGCCGAGCAGGCCGACCAGATCCGGACGGGTGCCGTACCGCCCGCCATTCGCCTTCAGCCAGCGGACAGCCGCGTTGATGTCGCGCAGGGACGCCGGATACATCGCGCCCGGCGGCATCCGGAAATCGATCGCCATCACCACCACGCCGCTCTCGGCCAGCGGCTGATGAATCGGCGTGTTGGTCAACCGGTCATTCTGGGTCCAGGCGCCGCCATGCACCTCCACGACGCCGGGGAAAGGACCCGGCCCTTTCGGCTTGTAGAGCCGCGCGAGCAGCGGACTCCCGCCGGGGCTGGCATATTCCAGATCCTCAATTTCCACATCATACCGGTCGGACATGATCAGGCTTCCTTGCAGGCCGCGGGGGCGGTGGCGATATTCGGCGCCGCGTGGCTATTTCGCCAGCTCCAGGATCTCCATGACCTCCGCCGGACCGTTGATCTTGCGGGGGTTGCGCGGGATCCAGGGGGTGCCCATGGATTGCTCGGCGATGCGCTGGAAATGCTCCGTCCCGATCTTCACCGCCCCGAGGCTGCGCGGCATGTCGAGGCCGCCGATGAAGGCGTCCAGCAGATCACCCGCATCCTCGCCTGGCCGACCCATGGCGGCGGCGACAAGCTCCTGGCGGGCGGCGTTCACCGGTTTGTTCCAGTGCATCACATAGGGCAGCATGATGCAGGAGGTGTGGCCGTGCGGAACGCCGTGCACGGCGCCCAGGACATAGCCGATCCCGTGGCTGGCGCCCATCGGCACGCCGCTTGCGAGCGGCGCCATCGACATCCAGGTCCCCATCTGGCAATCCAGCCGGGCATCGATGTCGCTCGGGTCCGCCTTGACCCGCTTCAGACCGCTGGTCAGCAATGACAGCCCCTTCAGCGCCTGGGCATCGCCATAGGGATGCGCCTCGTTCGAGCAGACACCCTCGACACAGTGGTCGACCGCCCGGATTCCGGTGGACAGGAACAGCCATTCCGGCGTGTGGACCGTCGGCGCCGGATCGAGGATCACCGCCTTGGGCATGATGCCGGGATGGCGGAACAGCTCCTTGACGTGCGTGCGCTCGTCGGTGACGCCGGAGATGGCGCTGAACTCGCCCCCGGACAGCGTCGTCGGGATGGTGATCTGATGCACACTCGGCGCCTTGACGTCGGGCGGCGTGGCGGTGCCGTCCGGCGCGATCACCGTGCGCAGCACATCCATCGCTTCCGGCGTGTCGATATCATTGGCAAGGCAAAGCGAGACCGCCTTGGCCCCGTCGGTGATCGAGCCGCCGCCGAAGGTGACGATCAGATCCGCCTTGGCCTCGCGCGCCGCGCGGGTTGCCGCGATGACATCGCCGCGCGGGGTGTGCGGGGACATCCTGTCGAACTCGCCGACCACCTTGTTGCCGAGCGCGCGGCGCAGCTTGGCGATCTCGTCGGTCGTGCGGTTCAGAGTGCCGCTGACCATCAGGAAAACCCGCTCGGCGCCAAGCCGCGCCACCTCGGCCGCGACCGCCTCGGCCATCGGCGTGCCGAAGGTCACCGCATCCATCGCCCCGAAGGCGACCCGTCCGGTCTGTACCATTGCCGCTCTCCCTTATCCCCTTGGCTCTAGTCCGCCGAGACCTCGGCGACTCCCGCAGACACATAGCCGCCATCGACGAACAGGATATGCCCGTTCACATAGCCCGCCGCCTCGCCGGCGAGGAACAGGGCCGCGTCGGCCATTTCCTCGACCGTGCCATATCGGCCGGCGGGAATCACCTTCAGATAGTTCTTGCGGGTGTTGTCGGTGTGCACCTTGCGGGTCAGCGGCGTGTCCACCGGCCCCGGCGCGATGGCGTTGACCGTGATGCCCTGGGCGCCGAGATCCCGCGCGCCCTGGCGAGTGAGGCCGATCACCGCCGCCTTGGAGGTGCCGTAGGCCGGCCGGTACTCACCCGCCCGCTCACCGGCGATCGAGGCGACATTGATGATGCGGCCGTATTTGCGCTTGATCATCTCGCGCGCCGCCGCCTGGGCGCAGTAGAAGGTGCCGTTGACGTTGATCCGCATCACCCGGTCGAACTCCTCGGGCGAAAGGTCGTTGAAATGGCCGAAATGCCCGACACCGGCGACATTGGCCATGATATCGACCCGGCCATGCTTCGCGATGGCGTCGGCCACCAGCGCGGTGCAGGCGGCGGGATCGGCCACGTCGAGCTGGAAGGACGAGGCGTTGCCGCCCTTGGCCTTGATCGCCTCGGCGGTGTCGGCGGCGCCGGCGCCGTTCATGTCGGCAGCGAGGATCGCGGCGCCGTTATCGGCGAACATGTGGGCCACCGCCTCGCCGATGCCGCCCGCGGCCCCGGTGACGATGGCAACCCTATCGGCGAGACGCATGTCGGTTTCCTCCGTCGTGGCTCAAAGATCGGCCTTGGTGAGGCGCGGGATCAGCGGTTTCAGTACCCGGATGCCGGGCGCCCCGACCGCAGGGCGCAGGGTTTCGAGATCATCCGTCACGCCAAAACCGCGCCGCGCGACATCCTTGTCGAGTGCGACGGATTTCAGCCAGGTGACCTTCACCCCCGCCGGAACGCCGGCCTCCCCGCCCTCCTCGACGACGATCAGGCCGCCCTCGAGCGGAACCACCGGCGTCGCGTCCATCCCGTCGAACAGATTGCGGCTCCAATTCGCATGCCGGGTCCGCCACTCCCCGGTTCCCGCCGGCCCGGCCTGGGTGCGGTAGGGGGTGCTCTCGAAGAACTCCGGCCCGTCCACATGATGCAGCGCCACGAACGGCGCCGGCGCGTCATGCAGGCACTCGAAACGCTGGGTCGCGTGAAAGCCCGGCATGCCCAGCAGCATCTTGGTATGCGCCAGGTACCAGGCATCCCACTCGACCCGCCTGGCCCGCTCGATGAGGTCCATTTCCACCATGTAAATCATGCCGTCGCCCCGCCTCGCCGCCGAAGAATTGCGAGAGCGTACACTCGCCACACCGGCGCTGGGCAGGGGGCGCTGGAATCCATCACCGACATGGTAGGCTCGGCGCGGGAACGCCAGAACGGGAGCGCGGTCATGCAACACGGACAGGACGACGGCCTATCGCTGTTCCTGGTCTTCGGCGTCATCGTCATCGGCGCCATCGCGCTGTTCACCCGGATCCGGGACAGCCGCAAGCGGCGCGACGAGGGGGACGGGCGTTCAACCGATGAAAGGTCCGGGCCGGATTGACATTGTCGCAAGCCCCAAGACCACAGTTCTCTGCCGTCGCCCTGGCGAAAGGCAGGGCCGGGCTCTGGATCTTCCGCGTGACGGATCAA
>JAYOEU010000201.1:0-7666 GCA_038116915.1 Alphaproteobacteria bacterium | reverse complement strand
AGCGCAAGGGCGCGGCGACCGGGCTGATCACCACGGAGGGGTTCCGCGATGTGTTGATCATCGGCCGCCAGAAGCGCTACGAGACCTATGATCTCTACATCAACAAGCCGGAGCCCCTGGTGGCGCGCCGCCATATCGCCGAGGTATCGGAACGGGTGGACTTCGACGGATCGGTGGTGACGGCGCTGGACCCGCAATCGGTGGACAAGGCGGTCGATGCGATGCTGGCCTCGGGCCGCGAGGCGGTGGCCGTGGCGCTGATGCATTCCTATGCCAATCCGGCGCATGAGCAGGCGATCCGGGACCGGCTGCGGGAGCGCGCGCCGGATCTATCGGTCTCGATCTCGTCCGACGTGTCGCCGAAATTCCGAGAGTATGAACGGACCAGCACCACCGTCGCCAATGCCTATGTTAAGCCGATCGTCGACCGCTATATCGCTAACCTGGAAGCCGCTTTGGCGGCACGTGGCTTTCACAACGAGCTCTTCGTCATGCAGTCCAGCGGCGGTCTGGTTTCGACCGATATCGCCCGTGACTATCCGATCCGGATTATCGAGTCCGGGCCCGCCGCCGGGGTGCTGATGGGCGCTAGTGTCGGGGCGGGCGAGGGCGCCGAGCATGTGATCACTTTCGACATGGGAGGCACCACCGCCAAGCTCGGCGCGGTGGATGGCGGGGTTCCGGCGATCATGCCGACCTTCGAGGTCGGGCATGTCCGCTACAAGAAGGGTAGCGGTCTGCCGATCAACATTCCCTCGGTGGAGTTGCTGGAAATCGGTGCGGGCGGCGGCTCCATCGCGCGGGTCGAGATGGGGATGATCGCCGTCGGGCCGGAGAGCGCGGGCGCTGATCCGGGGCCGATCTGCTATGGACAGGGTGGCGAAAAGCCGACCATCACCGATGCGAACGTGGTGCTCGGCTATATCGCGCCGGACTGGTTCAACGCCGGCGCCATGACCCTGGATGCGGATGCGGCGGCAGCGGGGATCGCTCGGGAAATCGGCGCGCCGCTTGGTCTTGATGCTGGGGCCGCAGCCTGGGGCGTGCATCTGGTGACAACTTCGAATATGGAGAACGCCCTGCGCATCGTATCGGTCGAGCAGGGCCGCGACCCGCGCCGCTATGCCATGGTGGCCTTCGGCGGGGCGGGACCTCTGCATGCAGCACGGATGGCGCGGACCATCGGCATTCCAAGGGTGATCATCCCGCACGGCGCTGGTGTCGGCTCCGCCATCGGCCTGATGGAAGCGGTTCCCCGGATCGATGTTTCAGCTACCCGGGTGATGCGGCTCGGCACGGCGTCCTCCGCCGCGATCGCCGAGATCTTTACAGAATTGGAGGCAAGGGCCCGCGTGGATATTCCCCGGCTCGGCGGCGGCGTTGAACCGGTTTGGTCACGCTATGCCCAGATGCGCTACGCCGGACAGGGTTTCGAGGTGCATGTGGATCTGCCGCCGGGACCGATCGGGCAGGGCTATGCCGAGGCGGCCATGGCGGCGTTCCGCGAGGCCTATGAAGGCAAGAACAAGTTCCTCGACCCGGCCGCGGCGATCGAGGCGGTCGATTGGACCCTGGTCGCGAGCTTGCCAACCGATCGACGGGGCGGCATTGGCCGGCCGACAGACCCTGCCGTAAGCGCTCTGCGGCCACCCTCGCGGATGGCCTATTTTCCTGAGGCAGGCGGATACGTTGAAACCCGAATCTTGACCCGCCATGACTTGGCGGATGGGAGATTCATCACCGGCCCCGCAATCATCGAAGACCCGGACAGCACGACGGTGGTCCTGCCGGGTGATACCGCGAGCATCAGCTCAGCCGGGCACCTGATCGTGGAGATTGGCGGAGGAGGTGAGTGAGGAGCATATCGGTCGGGCTCGATTGAAATGTTTGCAATGTTTGTCCCAATTGCTTTTTTGTCGCCCTGGCGAAGGCCAGGGCTCTTGCCGCTCCTGCTCGTTACCGAAATTTGTCTGCAAGTTCTAAGAGGCGTGAGAGGGGTTGCTGTCTTGCCAAAAGCCCTGGCCTTCGCCAGGGCGACGTTTGATGTGAAACCGCGGATTCCGCTGAAGCGTGCTGGTGTCAGCGGGTGATGGATTGTAGAGATAGTATCCGGCATCGCGCGGAACCATGTCCCGCCGGACCGACAGTAACGCTTTGCAACCTGCCAGGACCTTCCCATGTCCATCGACCTTAGCCGAAACGGCGACTTCGCGGTAATTACTATCAATCGTCCGGAGGCTTTAAATGCGTTAAGTTTCAAACTTTTGAAAGATATTGCGAATAGATTGGATGAAGTCGAGGCGCAGGCCGTACGCGGCCTGATCTTCATCGGAGCCGGTGAGCGGGCATTCTGTGCCGGTGCCGATATCGCGGAACTGATGGGGCGTTCCCTGGTTGATCACAAGGCAGACATGGAACGGGGACAGCGGACCTTCGACCGGCTCGCGACCTTCAAGGTGCCGACACTGGCGGTCATCAACGGTTTTGCCTTCGGAGGCGGACTGGAGCTTGCGACGGCCTGCAACCTCCGGGTTGCGACCCCGAATGCCCGGATGGGCCTGCCGGAGATCAAACTGGGGGTGATCCCGGGCTATGGCGGCACCCAACGTCTGCCGCGTCTGGTCGGCGAGGGCCGGGCGATGGATATCGTGCTGAGTGGCCGCGCCGTCGGGGCCGAGGAGGCCGAGAGGATCGGGTTGGTAAACCGCATCATCTGCCAGGACGGCGGCGATGCGCTGGAGGCCGGGATGGCGTATTTGGCGGAGATCACCCAGTTCGGCCTGCCGGCGATCGGCCTTGCGCGCGAGGCGGTTCAGCGGGCCCTTGATACGCCGGTTTCCGAGGGGCTGAAGATCGAAGCCGATCTCAACACCATCGCCTTCCAGACCGAGGACGCGGTTGAGGGGCTGACCGCGTTCCTGGAGAAGCGCAAGCCCGCCTTCAAGGATCGCTGACATGCGGGTGCTCGACCGTCTCGATCAGTCGCTCGATCTGCCTGAGCATGAGGCCATGGTGTTGGAGCAGGTACGCCAGCTTGCACGCGAGAAGATCGCGCCCCGCGCCGCCGGCCATGATGCCGAGGGAACCTATCCCGCTGAGAATATCGCGGACATGAACGCGCTCGGCATGAACGCCATGTTCGTGCCCGAGGCGCTGGGTGGTCTCGGTCTCTCCTATGCGGTGTATCTCGCCTCGGTCCGCGAGATTTCCAAGGCCTGTGCGTCGACCGGGATCATCTGGGCGACCACGTTCCACGGCATGAAGCCGGTGATGGATTTCGGCTCTGACGATCTGAAGGCCCGGGTGATGGGACGGGTCGCCGAGGGGGCGATCGGCGCGCTCTGCATCACCGAGCCGACGGCGGGGTCGGACGCAACGGGGATGAAGACGCGGTTCCGGGCCGACGGCAACGAGATCGTCATCGACGGCGGCAAGACCTTCATTTCCAATGGCGATATCGCGGATTTTCTGCTGGTCTTCGGCAAATGGGATGGCATCGAGGACGACAAGAAGGCGATCAGCGCCCTTGTATTGGAGAAGGGCACGCCGGGCTTCGAGGCGCTGGCCAAGGAACGCAAGATGGGCCATAGGGCGGCGCCGACCTGCGGCCTTGCCTTCGACGGTTGCCGGGTGCCGATCACCAATCTGCTGGGCGAGCCCGGCGACGGTCTGCGTATCCTGCTGGCCTCGCTCAACAAGTCCCGGCCCAGCGTGGCGGCCCATGCGCTCGGCATCGCCCGTGGCGCTTTCGAGGATGCGGTCGCCTATATCAACGAGCGGCGCCAGTCGGGACGGCGAATCATCGAGTTCCAGGGCATTCAGTTCCTGCTCGCCGATCTCGCGACCGATCTCGTCCTGACCGAGGAGTGGCTGTGGCGGGTTGCCCGGATGGTTGACGGCGGGGCGGAGGATTTCGGCGTCGAAGCCTCGATGCTGAAGATGCGCGCCTCGGACATTGCCATGAAGATCGCCACCGAGGCGGTGCAGTTGCATGGCGGCTACGGTTATATCCAGGATTTCCGCGCCGAACGTCTTATGCGGGACGCAAAGATCACGCAGATCTGGGAGGGCACCAATCAGATTCATCGCCAGTTCATCGGCCGGCACTTCATGGAGCGGTGACGGAGGGCAGCGGTTCAGCTCGAGCTCGGCTGCGAGTACTCGCTGGCGTCGATGAATTTCGGATTGGAGAGCGACAGACGCTGGAGGGCCTGCTCAAGCAGCAGGGCGAAGATCGGCCCGGTCGGATCGTCATCGAACTCACCATCCCGGATATCGCGGACCAGATGCTGGTTGAGCGCGCGGATACGCTGCTCGCCGTCGACGCCGGCATGGTGAACATTGTCCTGACCATAGAGATCGGCGAAACGGTCGAGGACCCGGCGAACCGGCTCGTGATTGCTGTCGCTTTCAATCTCGCGGATCACCGTGGCGATGGCACTCGCGGCCATGAGACCCGAATATTTCCGATCGCCGTCCAGTGCCGGAAGGATTTCCTCCTGCAAGGTGCGCAATGCCGCGGCAAGCAGGTCCGCCCGATTGGGCTTGTCGAACATCAGCGGGCCTCCTCAATGGCGCGGATCTGGGTCAGCACGTCCAATTCCATTTCCACCGCCTTGCGGCCGGTCAGCGCCAGTTCCATGGAAAATTCGGCGCCGGACACATGCCGAAGTCCTTGATAATGGGCGATTATCGCCCAGCGCACCGTTGCCATCACCTCCCAATAGGCAACGCTCGACCAGTCAAGCAGACGACCGGTCTCCTCCTCATAACCACGGTAGAGATCCTGCCGCATCCCGAGGCCGCCGACCTCGCGTTCATCCACACCGAAACGCCAGCACCGCGCGCAGAGCCAGCCGATATCCTCCATCGGGTCGCTCCAGGACGCGAATTCCCAGTCCAGAACCCCGGTTATCCGGCCACCCTCGATCATGATGTTGCCGACTCGATAGTCACCGTGACACAGCGTGACGCGCTCGCTGTCGGGGGCATTGCGGGCAAGCCACCGGGCGCCCCATTCCAGGATCGGCAGCGGTTCCGGTAGCCCGTCAAATTGTTCAAGGAAGCTTTCCGCCCGCTGTTTCGCCGGATTGGTGGGGGGCGTTCCGAGGAAACCCAGATCCGGGTGCGGCGGGACTACTGCATGCAGACGCGCGATCTCCCGACCAAGCTGTTCGGCAAGGGAACGCCGGGACGGATCGAGAGCCGCATCACGGGTCAACCGGCGCGGGTTGGCGGTACCCGCGACATGATGCATGACATAGAACGGCTTGCCGACGACCACGCCTTCACTGTCGAGAAAAAGCGGCTCGGGAACCGTCATCCCCGCGGCGTGGGCCACCTCCAGCAAGGCGAATTCCTGTTCCCTTCCGAGGCTTTGCACGACGCGCGAGGGGGAATCCGTCCGAACTACCAGACCACCCTGACCAGGCAGGGCGCCACCGTTCATCTCGACTTCGAGCAGCCAGTTCTCCTGGATCGCGCCGCCGGAGAGCTTGCGAAAGCCTTTCAGCTCGCACGACCGCGCGCCTGCGCGCTCCGCAAGCCAGCCTTCCAACTCCGCCCGGCGCTCCTCAATCACGTCAGAGGCCCCAATTCCAGAAATTCGTACCCTCGGTCCGGTAAAATCGCGCCAGCACCATCTTGTGGACTTCGGACGCGCCGTCGACGAGACGCGCCTGACGCGCATAGCGGTAGATCCATTCCAGCGCGGTATCCTTGGAATATCCACGCGCGCCATTCAACTGCAGGCAGGTATCCACGGCGCGGTGCAGGGTATCCGCGACGTGGTTCTTGGCCATTGAGACCTCTTTTCGGGCGAAGTCGCCGTTCGCCAGCTTCCAGGCCGCCCGCATGGTGATCAGGCGCCCGAGCTCGATATCCGAGGCGATGCCTCCGAGCATCATCTGCACGCTTTCCCGGTCCGCCAGCTTGACCCCGAAACTCTCGCGCTGTTCGACATAGGCGCCGGCGATCTCCATCGACCGTTTTGCGAGCCCCAGCCAGCGCATGCAGTGGGTCAGGCGCGCGGTGCCGAGCCGGATCTGCGTGAGCTTGAGACCATCGCCGACCTCCATGATCCGGTCGGCATCGTCGATCTCCAACCCGTCGAAGCGGATCTCGCAATGGCCGCCATGCTCCTCGGGGCCCATGATCTCGATGCGCCGGATGATCTCCCAGCCCGGCTGGTCCCGATGGAACATGAAGGCGGTCAAGCCCTTGCGCGGATCATCCGAGGTTTTGGCCATGAGGATGAAGTGCTCCGCCACCTCGGCGCCGGTGATGAACCACTTATGGCCGGTGATCCGCCATTTCGAGTTCCCCATCGGCTCGGCCCGGGTCAGCATCATCGACGGATCGGAGCCCGATCCCGGATGCGGCTCCGTCATGACGAAGGAGGACCGGATCTTGCCATCGATGATCGGCTGCAGCCATTTGTCCTTCTGTTCCTCGGTCGCGACCTTGTTGAGCACGAACATGTTGCCGTCGTCGGGCGCCGAGCAGTTGAAGCAGACCGGTCCGAAGATCGAGCGGTTCATCTCCTCATAAGATGCGGCCATGCCGATCTGATCGAAGCCGAGCCCGCCGCGTTCTTTCGGCATCTGCGGCGCCCAGAGCCCCGCCGCCTTCACCTTGTCCTGGGTCTTTTTCAGGATGCCGGGCGCGATATTCTCATGCGCGTCATAATTCGCGCGGTCGGCTTCAAGCGGGATGATATGCTCGTCGACGAAGGCGCGCACCTTGGTGCGATAGTCCTCGATCTCGGCGGGTAGGGTGAAGTCCATGGCGGGGTCCTAGGTTGATTTGTATACTTTACGAATGAGCAACGCGGCGGGATAGGTCAAGACCATCAATGCACGGGAACTTGTTTGGCGAGCGGATACGCCGAAAAAGGCGTGGAGTGTGTTCGACCCTTGCGCGAAAGACATTCCATTGAAATGACTCACTGAAGTCCTTAAGGACGAAAGCGATTTGCCTGTTGAATGTGCTTTTTCGAGTTTTGCGGATCAGTGAGATTGCTTCATAAAACAGAAAGAGATGTAGCGTGATAAGAGAACCCGGCGATGTTCCGGAGCCTGATTTGCCGGCCCTTGGGTTGAGCAAAAGCAATCCTTTTCGCATCATGGCGTTAATGAATTCCCGAGCTGTCGGCGACACTATTTTTTATCAGGTTTTCGCGGGTTCGGTGAAAAGGCTCTTCGATCATTCCCAGTTGAATATTTATATGAGAACGGATCGGAAATACAAATTAGATCTGTTACGAATGAACCCGGAGTTTCGCGTAGCGGTTTTACAAGATGAATCTAGAGAATGTATCTCCGTTGATAACTTCCAACTGGCGAACGATATTTCGGCGATGAAATTGGAAATTCCAGATTACATAACAAAATACGAACCATGGCAGGAGCATGATCTGGGTGCGTCTCATCTGATTCTTTCGCCAATAGGGATGCCGGAAGAACAGTTGGGGTCGTTCGACGATCCGGCTCTGCTCAGGATACCGGGGAACCTGGAAGAACGACTTGCGAACCAGCTAAAGGGATTTGGCGTTGACGATAAAAACTGGTTCTGTGTGTTGAACTATCGCGAGCCGGGCTATGAGCATCGACCCGCGCGCCCCCTAAAAGACCAGATACCCGAGCATTACTTGCAGGTGTCCAATTTC
>JAYOEU010000200.1:0-7711 GCA_038116915.1 Alphaproteobacteria bacterium | reverse complement strand
GGCCCGGACCTGGTCGAACACCGCCCGGTTCGCTTCCTCAACATCTCCGGATGCCAGATGCAGCAAGGCGATCTGCGCATGGGCCCGATCATGATCAGGGTGGAGTCTGCGGGTCTCTTGCCACGCGGCGAGCGCCCCTTCCCGGTCGCCGGCATCCCGCTTCGCCATGCCGAGCGCATAGAGCCGACGCTCGTTGCCTGGACACCCCGTCAGAGCCCACGCGAAGACACGCGCAGATTCTCTTGGTGCCAAACCGGCAAGCAGCGCGTCACCCAATCCCTTCATAGCGGCATCATCGTCAGGCTTCAGGCACAACGCGCGCCGGAATGTGGCCTCCGCCGCCGGATAGTCATGAATTCCTAGGCTGGCGACCCCCAAATTATTGCGCGCCGGTACATAGTCGGGCGCCACCGATATCGCCCGCATGCATGTCCGCGCCGCCGCTTCGGGATTCTTGAGTGCAAGATGCGCAACAGCAAGATTGTTCAGCGCCGTCAGTTGCTCCGGATGCTTTTCGAGAACGGCTTCGTAGCAGGGCACCGCCTCGGCGGTCCGTCCAGAGCCTTGCAGGGCATTGGCGAGACCCAACCGCGCCTCGACATGATCGTCGCGGACGCCAAGGCAGATCCGAAAGTGCTCGATTGCCTCGTTGAAGGCGCCTGTCTGGCTCGCCAGAACCCCGGCGAGATAGCGTGCGTCAGGATGCTTGGGAACCCGACGCAGGATTGCCTGATAACCCTGCCCGGCGCGTTGCAGGCGTCCGGCCTTATGATCCGCCAGCGCCCGATGCAAATCACCGGAAATTCCGGCTTTTGCTCCTGGCATCCTGCGCATCGGCTGTTCTCCCCGGGCCCCTCATGGCTTGCTTTTGCCCAGACCGTAGGATGCAATTGACAGCGCGAATTTGTAAACCGTGACGGCGGGCTGGGCGGGCCGGCCTTCCGTCAACCCGAGAACGTCGACCATCCCGCCAAGGTTGTCCTGACCATGTGCCGTTTTTCGTTGGCCGAGTCGTAGGGCATGGCACGATGCACGACCGCGAAATTGTCCCACATCACCATGTCATGCGGCCGCCAGACATGGCTGTAGACGTACTTTTTCTGGGTGGCGAAGACCTTGAGTTCCTCGAGCAACGCCGCGCTTTCGCCATCATCCATGCCTTCAACACATTTCGTGTGCGCGCCGACATAAAGCGATTTTCCAAGCGCGCCGCGATTCAACACCAAAGCGTGGCGCACCGGCGGCAATTTCTCGCGCTCTTCGGCGGTAGCCAGGGTCGGATCGATCTTATCCCGCCCATAGGCGTAGTGATGCAGCGCCGCCCGCCCCTCGACCGCCTGCTTGAGGTGCGCGGGCAGATCCCGGTAGGCCGCGCGCATGGACGCGAATTCCGTGTTGCCACCTTGCTTGGCGATGATCCTGCCTGACAGCATCGAGGCCCAGGCCGGCGTCTCCTTGAAGGAACTGTCGGCGTGCCAGACCCCGTTGGCCCGGCCGTTGATGATCTGCCGATGGTCGGGCGGGACGATATTGCCATCCGCGTCGAGATTGGTGATGAGGGCGAGCGGGCTTCCGGCGCCCGGAGTGCCGACCTTGGTTCCCTCCAATGGGCCGAACCGCTTGGTGAAACGGACCTGCTGCTCGTCGGAAACGTCCTGATTGCGGAAAACCAAGACGGAATATTGGTCGAACGCCGCTCGGATGGCTTCGAAATCACGGTCGTCCGGACCATCCGAAAGATCGAGACCGATAACCTCGGCGGCAAGGCAGGGATGAAGCGGTTTAATCCCGAGCATGCTGTCGGCACCTTCAGTATGTTCAAGTCGGCACTCGAATTTAGCCGCGACTTCCGGCCGCTGCAAACCGGCGAGCGACCTGAATGCCTGGGAGCTCAGGCGCATGTGCGGGGAGCCGGAGTTCACTCGACATTGAAATTACATGATTTACCAAGTCTGCTATGCTGCTCGCCAAGGTGCGGTCCTCTCGAATTTTCGGAAGCGCGGCCCACAGCATGAAGAAACCAATAGCGGCTCTCTTGATCGGCCTCACCTGCGCGCTTTGCGCAACGAAGACGATGGCCAACGGATATGGCATAGGGGCGGAAAGCGTAACCGGCATTGGGCGGGCGGATGCCGGCTCGGCGGCCGTGGCTTCCGACGCCTCGATCGCTCACGCCAACCCGGCCGGAATGGCGCTTTTGCGCGAAACCGAATTTATGACCGGCCTGACGCTGGTTTATCCGGAGATCAGTTTCGAGCCCGGGAATTCGACCACCTTCGACGGCTTACCCCTATCCGGAGGGGATGGAGGCAACGCGGGCACGCCCGCGCTGGTTCCCAATACGCATTTCGTTCTGCCATTGAACAAGGATTTCGTGGCCGGCTTTTCCATCACCAGTCAGTACGGCCTGATACCCGACTACAACCCATCCTTCGTGGATCGCTACGACTTCATCAACGCGAACTTGTTCAGCGTGAACTTCAACCCGTCACTTTCCTGGAAGGCAACCGACAATTTCGCGGTCGGCGCCGGGGTAAGCCTTGCCTACGGACGTCAGAAGCTGCGGCAGGCAATCGACTTCGGTTCGGTCTGCGCCGCCGCTTTGGGACGGCCGACCTGTGCGGGCGGGTTCGGGCTTGTACCCGGGCAGAGCGATGGGTTGGCGCGGGCCCGCATGGACGACTGGGGAACGGGATTCAATCTCGGCGCGATCTATGAGCCGTCACCGCAGACAACCATCGGCGTTTCCTATCGCTCGAAAATCACTTTCGACGGGCGCGGTCATGCCCGCTACGACGTTCCGGCAAATGCCGGCGCTTTCCTGACCGCGGCCGGCGCCAGCGCCGCCTTTGAAAACAGCGATTCCAGCAGTCGATTTTACTTTCCCGCGACGGCCAATCTCGCGATTGCCCATCAAGCGAACGAGAAGCTTTCCTTGATGGCCGGCGTCACCTGGACCGATTGGTCGGTTGTGGAAGAATACCGTGTCAGATTCGCCAACCCGGCCGCCGCCGACTCGGTCATCCGCGTCGACTATAAGGACACGTTCCGCTTGGCCGCGGGCGCCGAATACGTCCTGACGGATACCGTGACCTTGCGCGGCGGTCTCGCATTTGAACAAACGCCGATCCGGGACAACCGGCGGGAGCCAGCGGTACCGGATTCAGACCGTGTAATTCTGGCGATCGGTGCTTCGTATGATCTGACGGAGCGGATCACCTTCGATTTCGGCTACCAATACCACCATTTCACCGATGGGCCGATGGAGCGGGTTTCCGTGACCGGATCGACCGCGCGCGGCACCTACGATATCTCCGCGCATTTCCTCGCGATGGGGGTTCGTGTACAGTTCTGATCCCAAGAGCTGTTTGGTGGACAAATTGTCAGCGACCCGGACATTCGGATGAGCGCCACCCAGGCCGTCCCAGAAACCGTCGAAAATCTGGAGTCGAAGTCGCCCAAAGTCTTGAGCGACATGATCATTCTTTATGTGAAGGCATCGGTCTTCGCGGTTCTGTCGTTCATTGTCCTGATGGTCGCCGACTCGCATTTCACGTTCCAGCAGGTGATGGCCTTCATGGTCGCCATAGCCCTGCTGGTGCCGATCTATGTTGCCGCCGACGTCATCGTGATCCGCAGGCAGGTTGCGCCGCTCAGCCGCTTCTTCAACAAGGAAGGCGATGAGCCGGTCACCCGCGACGAGGCGGTCGACGCATTGATCTGTCTGCTCAATCTGCCCTGGAGGACGGTGGTTCGCATCCTGACCGTGCACGGCCCCGGCGCGGGCATGGTCGCGGGGACCACGATCCTGCTTTGCGAGATTTTCTTCGACATCGCCTTCAGTCTGGTTCAAAGCGCTTTCCTTCTCGGATTCGTGCTGGTTTTCGCCACGCCCGCCCACGCGCTTTTTGAATTTTTCGCGGTGTCGCGTTATTGCGAACGGCTCCTGGGCCAGGTCTGGCCGCACTGCGGCGGCTATCCACCGGAACTCGCCAAACAAGTGGTGCAGCTCGGGCTGAAACCGAAACTCATCGTGCTGATCGTTTTCGTGTCCACATTGCCGATCCTGTTCCTTGCCGCCTCGATCATCACCAAAATCGGCGAAACCGCCGGCGGTTTCGGCAACATCGACAGTGATATCTACATCTCGGTCGGCTCGATAACCTTCATGTGTCTTGTCGGAGGGCTTTCCGCCGCGCTGATCATGGCGCGCGAGGTAGGCAGCCATGTGACCAAGATGCTCGGCGTCATGCACGAGGTCGAGGGTGGCGACTTTTCCCAGGAACTCACGATCGTCTCGGCCGACGAGTACATGGATCTGTATCGCGGCTTCAACAAGATGATCGAGGGTCTGCGCTCCGAGCTTGAGATGCTTGAAGTGACCAAGGAGTTGAGCGGGGAAATCCATCTTGACGCTCTCTTGGGACGGCTGATGCAGTCGGCGGCTAATCTGCTGGGCGCCGAGCGCGCCAGCGTGTTCCTGTTCGATCCCAAGACCAACGAACTTTGGTCACGCTACGCCATGGGGGTGGAGCAAAACGAAATCCGTTTTCCCGCCGATTCAGGAATCGCGGGCGCAGTCTTCAAGTCCGGCCAGCCTCTTCAGGTCGATGATGCCTATGCCGATTCCCGCTTCAACCAGGCCGTCGACAAGGCGACGAATTTCAAGACCCGCAACATTCTCTGCATTCCGATCCTGACCAAGACCGGCGCCCGTGTCGGCGTCACCCAGGTCGTCAACAAGGCTGACAGCGCATTCAACCACCGCGACCTGCAGAGGCTGACCGCCTTTACCGCCCAGGTTTCCGTCTCACTCGAAAACGCGCAGCTTTTCGATGAGGTCCTGCAGGTAAAGAACTACAATGAGAACATCCTCGCCAGCGCCAGCGACGCGATCGTCACCATCGAAACCGACGGCACCGTCCTGAAGATCAACCAGGCGGGCATGCGCCTGCTCGCCGGGGGCGAGGATCCCGTCGGACGTGACATCAGAGAGCTGTTCGTCGAGGGAGAGACCCAGATCGTCTCGACGGTACGCCGGGTCATCGAGACCGGCCACTCGGATATCGCGCTGGATATCGAGTTCACGACGCGCGCCGGCGGTACCGTTTCCGCCCATGTTAAGACCGACGCGCTTCAAGACGGCGAAGGCAAGATCATCGGCGCGCTCCTCTCCTTCGAGGATCTGAGCGGCGAAAAGCGCCTGAAATCGTCAATGTCGCGCTATCTCTCGAAGGATATCGTCGATCAGGTCCTGGATGGCGGGCTCGACGCGCTGGGCGGCACTGATCAGGAAATCTCGGTCCTGTTTTCCGATATCCGCAGCTTCAGCACGATCTCCGAAGAGCTTTCGGCCTCCGACATCGTCGATATGCTGAACGACTATTTCACCCGGATGGTGGATGAAATCTTTGCGAATTCCGGGGTTCTCGACAAGTTCATCGGCGACGCGATCATGGCGATTTTCGGAACGCCGTTCCCGGCGCCCGGCGACGCCGACGACGCTGTGCGCACGGCCATGGGCATGTTCCGCGGTCTGGACCAGATGAACGCGGAACGCGCGGCGCGGGGCCAACCGCCGATCCGGATGGGCGTGGGGGTCAATTCCGGGCGCGCGGTGGTCGGCAACATCGGCTCGCCGAAGCGCATGGAATACACCGTCATCGGCGATGCCGTGAATCTTGCCTCTCGGGTCGAGGGCCTGACCAAGCATTACGGTGTCGAAATCCTCGTCACCGACGCCACGCGCCGCCTGCTCTCCCTTTATGCGCCGGCAAGAGAGCTGGACCTGATTGCCGTCAAGGGCAAGGACCACCCCGACATAATCCATGAGATCATCCGTCCCGACGGCCCGTCGGCGATGCTGAAGCATCCCGATGCATTGTCGATGTTCGAGGCGGCGGTGGCCCTGTACCGGGCCCGCGACTGGACCGGGGCGATCGAGCGGTTCCAGGCATTGGCGGATCTGGCACCGGATGATCGCCCGACGGAAATCTATCTGGAGCGCGCCCGCACTTTCCTCGCCTCGCCGCCTCCGGAAAACTGGGATGGCGTCTGGCGGTTCGACACCAAATAGCCGGTAACCGATACCTTCCGCCATTCGCCATGATTTTGGATTCTCCACAACGATTGGGGCTCGACCGGGCTCCGGGAAAAGGGCACGCTCCGCCGATCATTGCATCATCGGCGCCGGCGCCATCGCCGGCCCCGCCGGACAGGAACTTCACCGAGGGAAAGACCATGCGTTCGAACAAGATCAAACAGATGTGGCGTGACGGAAAATCCGCGACCATGGGATGGCTCTCCATATCCCACGGGCTAACCGCCGAGGTCATGGCGCGCCAGGGCTTCGACGCCCTCTGCATCGACATGCAGCACGGCAGCAGTGAGTTGAAGGACCTGCTGCCGATGCTCCAGGCGGTCTCGCAGACCGACACGGTTCCGTTCGTCCGGGTTGCCTGGAACCAGCCGGAAACCATCATGAAGGCTCTGGACCTGGGCGCCTATGGGGTCATCGTCCCGCTGATCAACAATGCCGAGGAAGCCGCCCGCGCGGTCGCCGCCTGCCGCTATTCACCTGCCGGCATCCGCTCGGTCGGACCGCTGCGCGCCCTGCATTACGGCGGCGCCGACTATGTCAGCCACGCCAATGACGAGATCATCGTCATGGCCATGATCGAGACCAAGGAAGGCCTCGACAATCTCGAGGCGATCTGTGCCACTCCGGGTCTCGACGCGGTCTATATCGGCCCCGCCGATCTCTCCCTCGCCCTCGGATTGGAGCCGCGCGGCGACAACCCCGATCCGCTGCACATGGCCACCTGCGACAAGATCCGCGACACCGCGCACAAGCACGGCATCAAGGCGGTCATGCATTGCGCCGGCGCCGCCTTCGCCGCTGGCGCGGTGAAGCGCGGCTTCGACATGGTCATGCTGACCTCGGACATCGCCTGCATGGTCGCCGGCGTGCGCAAGCAGCTCGACGATTTGAAGGCGGGGACAAAGTAAGGGGAGATAGCCGGCGGAGCTGGCGATTCTCCATCAGTGACCCCGCGCTTGACGCGGGGCCGACGCCTGAGAAGGTTCAACGTAACGCGTAGTTGATCAGCTAAGGTTCACCTGAACGCACTCGCGGACCGGTCGCGCTCAACCATACGCCGCTTTCCGCCGCTTCAGGCTTCGGCCCCGCGTCAGGCGCGGGGCGACGGTGTTGGATAAGGTGATAAACTTCCCGAAACCATCCGATCGCACTGGGAGGACAACGCCATGCGCATGCCCGAAAACCCTGTTCCCGGCCCGGCGCGCGACTTTATCGGTTACGGCAGAGACATTCCCAAGGTGGTCTGGCCGAACGAGGCGCGGGTCGCGGTCAGCCTGGTGGTCAATTACGAGGAAGGCTCGGAGGTTCATCTCGCCGCCGACGGGCGCAACGAGGCCGCACTCGGCGAGATCCCCTATGTCATGGACCCGGCGCACCGGGATCTCGCCATCGAGTCGGTCTACGAATACGGCACAAGGGCCGGCATCTGGCGTCTGCAAAGGCTGTTCGACAAGGCGGACGTTCCGGTCACCTTCTTTGCCGCCGCCGTGGCGGTGGAGCGGAACCCGGAGGTCGCCCAATGGCTGCGCGACAGCGCGCATGAGGTGTGCAGCCATGGCTGGCGCTGGGAGGAGATGTGGCTGCTCTCCCGCGAGGAGGAAAAGGCCCACA
>JAYOEU010000199.1:0-7744 GCA_038116915.1 Alphaproteobacteria bacterium | reverse complement strand
TTGAGTTGCCGGCTACCCTGACAGTCGGCTCCCTGGCCGAAATCCTGAAGAAATACCTGGCGGGCTGAAGTTTTGAGACCGGTACCGGAAATCAGGATGAATTGGAAAGGCTGGACGTGACGCCTTCAGACGGAACGCCCGAGGCAGAATATCGCCGCGCCCATGCCCAGTACACGGCCACGCCTGAATCCGAGTATGTGCGCGGTCGCGTGAAAGCACTCCGGGACGGCGGGACCATCGTCATTCATGATCTCGAATACACCTCTTGGGAAGGCTCGCTCGCCCGGCGTTGGAGCGGTGAGGGCGAGTATCGCGAACTGGTTCAGATCGGCGCCGTAAAGTTGGAATGGACGCAGGGTTTGCCCGAAATCGACAGCTTCGAGCGCTTCAGCCTGCCGGAGTTCAATCCGGTGCTTTCGGATTATTTCACCGGGCTGACGGGGATCACCAATGCCGATCTCGACCGCGAGGGGAGGCCTTTCGCCCGGGTGATCGCCGAATTCGCCGATTTCGTGGGCGACAGCCCGGTTGTCGCGGCGAATGGCGATGACGCCCGCTGTCTGGTGGAGAATTGCGGTTGGCGCGGCGTCGAGATGCCGATCGCCGAGGAGCGGACCCTCAATCTGCGGCCGCTGTTCATGGCGCATCTCAACCTGCCGCGCGCCGCGACGGTCAGTTCCGAGTTGCCGGGGCTTCTCGGATTGTCCATGGAAGGCACCGCCCATACCGGCCTGGCGGATGCCCGGGCCATCGCCCTGGCCCTGCGGGTGATGTGGCGCGACGGTTTGCTCGATTAGGAGGGCGGGCGGTCTCCGTTCCGCGGGTCCGTCGCGAAGAAGCAGTGCGGCGGCGGATTTTCCGCCATGCTATGCTGTGATCGGCCCTTCGCCTCTTCTCAATTCTTTTGGACCGCTCCCATGATCATGCCCAATACCTTCCGCCAGGCGCTGGATGCCGGCAAGCCCACGCTCGGCACTCATTTCCTGTTCGCCGACCCCGACATCGCGGAATTGATCGGCGATACGGGGCTTTTCGACTATGGCGAGTTCGCGGCCGAGTATTCGGTGCTGGACATGCAGCTCATGTACCATCTGGCTCGGGCGGCCCAATGCGCGAACCTGCCGCTGATGATCAAGCTCGACCAGGAAGGACAGGGTTTCTGGGCTCAGGCGGCATTGGGCGCCGGCTTCAAATCGGTTCTGTTCACTGATATCCGCACCCCCGAGGATGTGAACGAATGCCACCGGATCATCCGCGCCGACCTACCAGATGTCGGTGGCGCGATGGGCGTGAAGATCCGCCGACCCGCGCTCTCCAGCTATGCACCCGAGGGGTATCTCGAGGATCTCGCCTCGATCGTTTTCACGATCATGCTGGAAAAGAACGCGGCGGTTGAGAATCTCGACGCGGTGCTGACGGCGGCCCGGGAGAAAGGCGTCGAAATGGCGCAATGGGGACCCGCCGATTACGGCCTTTCCCGCGGCAATCCGAGGATGATGTTCGGCGAGGAGATCCGCCCGGTCGAGGAAATGGTCATTGCGAAATGCATCGAGCATGGCGTTCCACCCCGGATCGAGATCGGCGAGGTGGAGCAGGCGAAGCGCTATATCGATCTCGGCGTGCGGCATTTCTGCATCGGCTGGGACCGGTTCATTCTCCGCGCGGGTTTGCTCAATCTCGGCGAGGGTATGCGCAAGCTGACCGAGACGATCTGATCGATCGACGGTGTGGGCGCGGCTATTTTTTCTTGGAGCGCGCCCGGCCGCTGGCGGCGCGGCTTGCGACCGAGTCGGATGGATTTCCACCGATCGCCGCCGGGGTTACGCCCGCTGTTGCCGTCGCGGTGCCGCCGTCCTGCGGCATGCGGGAAGCGAGTTGCGAGAGCGCGGTCTGCAGATTGCGTGCGCCCGAGCGTGACATGATCAGTCGCGCGACCACCGCGTGTTCCACCGCCGCGCCGTGGAAATCGTAGCGGGTGTTCACCAGATTCAACCGCACAACACCATCGCGGACCATCGCGCCACCGACTCCGTCGACGAACAGATCACGGCAATCGGCATCGAGTACGATATCCGGTGTCGGCGGCAACGATACCCTCTATGGCGGCAAGGATGACGACCTGCTCCATGGCGGAGAAGGTGACGATGTTCTGTTCGGCGAATCCGGGCGGGACACGCTCTATGGCGGCGACGGCAATGACGTCTACTACGCCGCGCATGATGATGACGACGAGTATTACGATCTCGGCGGCGGGTCCGACACGCTTCGGGCAGAGGAAACCGGCAAGAATTTCACCTTCGCGGTAACCGAGGACTTCACCAAGGGGTCCGGTGTGGGGATCGACGTCATTGACGGAGGAACCGGAAATCGGACCGTGGTTATCCGGGTATCAAGCAAGAACGCCGCCGTCGATTTCGACTTTTCCGACATCGAGCTGAGGAATATCGACCGGATCAGCGGGCGGGACGGCGACGATACGATCACCGGATCCGACGGTGATGACCGGCTGTATGGGGACGACGGTGATGATTCCCTGTTCGGAGGGGCGGGCGACGACCTGCTCGACGGTGGCGATGACGACGACGTGCTGTGGGGCGGCGGCGGTGCAGACACGCTGTTCGGCGGCAAGGGCGACGATACCTTCTATGCCGACGGCAATGACGTGCTTATCGACGGCGGCAAGGGCGACGATGTCCTCTATGTTCTCGACGGCGCCGGTTTCGACCTCGGCAAGGTTCACGACATCGAAACCGTCATTTTCGTCGGCAACGCCAGCGAGGGCGACGACGAATTCACGGGCCTGAACAGTGACGACACTCTGCGCGGACTGGCCGGTGACGATACTCTCGACGGTGCGGGAGGGAACGATACGGTTAGGGCGGCGCCGGAAACGACAGCCTTGCCGGCGGTGACGGGGATGATGTGATCGACGGCGGAGCGGGCGTCGACATCGCCGACGGCGGTGCCGGAAACGATACCGTCTATTTCGAAAGCGGCGAGATCGCCGATGGCGGCGCCGGGAGCGACGTCCTGGTGATCAAGAATGCCGTCGGTACCGATATATCCAATGCCAGAAATTTCGAGGATACCGTCGTCAATGCCACCGGAACGGACGGCGCGGATTATATCGAGGGCACAAGTTCGAACGACACGATCGGCGGCGGCGACGGCATCGATGGCCTCGTCGGGGGTGCCGGCGCGGACACGATCAATGGCGGAAACGGTATCGACATCCTGGATGCCGGAGAGGGCGATGATTTGGTTCACGGTGATGCCGGAGACGATGCGATCCAGGGGTGGGGCGGTGACGACACGCTTTTTGGGGACGATGGCAATGACGTGATATTCGGCGGTGTCCGCGCATTCGATCAGACCGGCACCGGCAAGGATCTGATCTCCGGCGGCACCGGCAACGACCGGGTTTTCGCCGGAGACGGCGATGACACCGTCCACGGCGGCGATGGGTCGGACGAACTGATGGGTGAGTTGGGAGACGACAACCTCTTTGGCGAGGCCGGAAATGATAAATTTTTCGGCCATGCGGGTGCGGACCTGATCGACGGCGGCGCCGGTGATGATCATGGCGAGGGCGGCGCCGGAGACGATACCCTGAGCGGCGGCGGCGGAAATGATGTTCTCATCGGCGATACGGGTGACGATCTGGCTGATGGCGGCAGCGGCGACGACACGATTATCGGCGGTGCCGGCGACGACAGGATTTTCGGGTCCCACGGTGCCGATTACGTGGTGGGCGGCAATGGCGATGATATCCTCGATGGAGGGAGCGGCGAAGATTGGCTGTTGGCGGGGGACGGCGACGACATTGTCTCCGGCGGAGCGGATTTTGACTTTATCGACGGCGGCAACGGCAACGACACGCTCTATGGCGGTGACGATCTGAACTGGCTGTTCGGCGAGGCGGGGGATGATTCCCTGCAGGGCGGCGATGATTTGGATTGGATGGAAGGCGGGGCCGGCAACGATACACTGAACTCCGGAGGCGACGACGACTACATGATCGGCAATGCCGGCGCCGATGTGTTCCAATTCGCCGACGGCTCGGGCGCCGATACGATTGAGGATTTCTCGGTCGGCGCGGACGTGATCGCGGTCAGCGCGTCGTTCAATATCGAATTCGGGGATGACGGCGCCTTGGACCACATGATCACGGACGACAATGCCGGTGCTATTGTCGCATTCGACCAGGACGATCAGGTCCAACTTCTCGGCGTCGCCAAGGCCGATCTCTCGTGGTCGGATTTCGTTGAGGGATTTTAGCGCTCCCGAAAGCCCTTGCACGCCGGCTCCGCACGGGTTGTCATGGCTGCATCATGGCCGGGAAACTCAACTTCGAACATTTTCGCGCGCTTTTGCAGGGCCGGCTGGTGGAATTGCATGGCCTTTTGGAGGGCGCGCGCGATCAGGTAAAGCCCGTCGAACTGGACCAGACCAGTGTCGGCCGCTTGTCCCGCATGGATGCGATCCAGGTTCAGGCGATGGCCCAGGAAGCCGAACGGCGCCGGAAGATCGATCTACAACGCGCGCAAAGCGCCTTGGAACGGCTGGACAGCGGTGACTATGGCGTGTGCCTGGTGTGCGACGAGGAGATCCCGGTCAAGCGCCTGGAATTCGATCCGGCTGTCACAACCTGTGTCGATTGCGCCCGGGACTGAGGAGCGCTGAACCCGGAAATCAACTCAATTCCGATACGCCAGGAGCTTTTCGTGCAGCGCCCGCGCGAAGGTGACACCGTCCCGGGTGATCCGACCGCGCGCGCCCTGGCGGCGCGATCCCGGCAGTCGGACGTCGTCCTGACCGGTGATTTCCCTGACCAGGCTTGCCATGCGTGCATCGAAATTCCCGCCCGAGAAAGGGCCGGGATCGATGGCGATGAAGAACTGGCCGGTGCGCGGCGATCCGCCCTCGTTGCCGCCGAAGGAACTGGCATTGGCACTTAAGGTTGCGCCGGAAAGGGCCGCGGCCATCATTTCGACCATCAACGCCGCCCCGGCTCCCTTGTAGCCGCCGGCGGGGACCATCGTTCCCTTCATGGCAGCCGCCGGGTCGGTGGTCGGATTGCCGTCCTGGTCGAGCGCCCAGCCCTCCGGGATCGGCTCGCCGCTGGCGGCATGGACCATGACCTCGGACCGGGCGATGACGCTGGATGACTGGTCGATGACGAAAGCCGCGCCGCCCTTGCCGTCCGGCGCCGCGCAGGCCACCGGATTGGTGCCGAACACCGCCTTCTTGCCGCCGGCGGGGGCAATCGAGGCGGGCGCGTTGGTATAGCCGAGACCGACAAGCCCGACCGCCGCCAGCGTCTCCACGTGGTAGCCCAGCACACCGCAATTGTAGGAATTCGTCACCGAGAGACCGGCGATGCCGCTCGATTTCGCCAGGGCGATCAGTTTCTCGAATCCGAGATCAATCGCCGGATGGGCGAAACCGTCCCGGGCGTCCGCGCGCAACGCCGCCGGCGCCACTTGCTCAACCGTAGGCGAGGCTTGTCCGTCGATCTTTCCGCATCGCGCATGCTCGCAATAGGTGGGCAGGCGGGCCAGGCCATGACTGTGGATGCCGTCCAGTTCCGCCGCCACGACAGAGCGGGTGACGGAACGGGCATTGGCTTCGCCGGTATTGCTGGCGACCAGAACCGACTGAGTCAGGGCGCCCACCTCTTCGACCGTCAAGGTGACGGTATCGCCTTGTTTCGTGGACATGCGTGCCTCCTGTGCCTTGGCTGATGATCGTCGAATGCCGAGTTGCAATTGCCAGCGTGTAGATGCGATCGTTAACCGATAGGAGGCGCTTTCGCCATCCGATAGCTGATACTCAGAGGCTCCATGACCATAACCAACGTTCGCGCCGATCATTACAGCATCCCGCTGCCGGTCGTTCTATCCGACGCCACCCATGGCGACATGCCGAGTTTCGAGCTGATGACGGCCCGCGTCACTGATTCCGACGGCAACGAGGGCCTGGGTTATACCTACACGCTGAGCGGCGGCGCCAAGGCGATCCATTCGGTGATCGCGAACGATATAGCACCGGTCCTGATCGGCCGGGACCCGGACCGGATCGAGGATACCTGGAAACACTTGTGGTGGTGCCTGCACTATGCCGGGCGCGGCGGCCTGGCGATGCATGCGCTCTCGGCGGCGGATATCGCGCTGTGGGATCTCTTGGGCAAGCGCACCGGACTGCCGCTCTGGCGGCTTCTCGGTGGCGCCAATCCGCGCGTCAAGGCCTATGCCGGCGGCATTGACCTCATGTTCACGCTCGACGATCTGCTGGCCCAGACCGACGCCAACCTCGCCAAGGGGTTCCGGGCCATCAAGATGAAGGTCGGCCGCGACATCCTGCGCGAGGATGTCGAACGCGTCGCGGCCATGCGGGCGCATCTCGGAGCGGATTTCCCGTTGATGGTAGACGCCAATATGCGCTGGACCGTCGATGAGGCGATCCGCGCCGCCAGGGCCTTTCGGGACTATGATCTGGTCTGGCTGGAGGAACCTACGATTCCGGAAGATTTCGCGGGCCATGCCCGGATCCTGGCGGAAGGCGGCGTGCCGGTTTCAGCCGGTGAAAATCTTCACACACTCTACGATTTCCAGCACATGCTTGCGGCCAACGGAGTGAGCTACATCGAGCCCGATGTTTCCAATTGCGGCGGGATCACCGTCTGGATGAAAGTCGCCCGCTTGGCCGAGGCGCGTAATCTGCCTGTCACCTCGCACGGCGTGCATGACATCCATGTTCATCTGCTGGGAGCGATCCCGAATGCGTCGTATTTGGAAGTGCATGGGTTCGGGCTGGAACGGTATATCGAGGAGCCGTTGCGGATTGTCGAAGGCGTGGCGACCGCGTCTGAGCGAGCGGGGCATGGAATAAGCTTCGATTGGGCCGGCCTCGAGGAACACCGGGTCTGATGTTCCCCGAGGCGTGCAGATGAAGCCGAAGCGGCGGAATGCGGGGATGGGGGCGACATGACCGGCAATGGCGGGATCGTTTACACCATCGGACATTCCAATCACTCCGCAGAGCTTTTCCTTTCCTTGCTGAACCGGGCCAGTATCGACGCGATCGCGGATGTCCGCTCCAACCCCTATTCGCGCCGCAATCCGCAATTCAACCGGGAAACACTTCAGGCCACGCTAGCGGCGAGAGGCGTTGCCTATGTCTGGTTGGGCGATGGACTCGGCGCGCGCCCCAGTGATCCGGCCTTGAGGCGTCAGGACGGCGGCGTGGACTATAAGCTCGTCGCGGCGAGTGCGGCGTTTCGCAAGGGGATCGAGCGTGTGTGCGAAGGCGTCAAACGCCATGCCGTGGCGCTTATGTGCGCCGAACGGGCCCCCGTTGATTGTCACAGGACCATACTGGTCGCGCGGCATTTGGCTGCGTTGGCCTTGGATGTGCGTCATGTTCTGGAAGATGGGCGGGTCGTCGATCACCGGGAAATCGAAAATCAAATAATATGTCGATGTTTTCCTAATGGAACGGATCTTTTTTTAAGCGCCAGGCAAGATCTTCTGGCCACAGCATATGATAAATTATGGCAAAAATGACGAAATTTTAAGTAAAATAATTTTATAAAAATTAAAGGCCGTTTTAGTTATTTTGATCATGGCTTATATTAAAGCCGGACGCTCACCTCCAGTGCTTTGTGGAACCCCCCAATAGGAGCCGGGCTAGGCCGTACACTCATTAACGGGATTCTCAAAGCTTCACGAATCTGATTCATCAT
>JAYOEU010000198.1:0-7814 GCA_038116915.1 Alphaproteobacteria bacterium | reverse complement strand
CGCTTGAATGGACGCTGGACCTGATGAAGGCCGGCAAGCTGCGCGACATGATCGACGCCGCCGGTTATCCCGATATCGCCCGGGACCTCGACTATGATCTGGTCCGCGCGGTGTTGCCTGATATCGAGGCGAAGGCGAGGGAATTGCAGCCGAGGAAGGCCGCGGCCGAGACCCTGCAAGCCGCGGAGTAAAGCGCCGGGCGGCGCCTGGTTGCCCGGGCCTGCGCAAGCCAACCTGTGCCCGTCGGCCCCGCACTTGATGCGGGGCCGACGCTTGAGGTCTTTTGGCGTGAATGATAGTCGATCAATCCGTTGATCGCCGCAGATTGCCTTCGGCTTTCGCGCTTTCGCCAGACGTCGCGGGTTGCCGCCTCAGGCTTCGGCCCCGCGTCAAGCGCGGGGCGACGGATAAGGAATAATCAAAGGCCGATTTTTAGTGCACTTTAGGAGACCGCCCGCATGACCCAGACGCGCCGGGACAATCTCAGGATCGATGAGGATCGGCTCTGGGCCTCGCTGATGGATGCGGCGAGGATCGGGCCGGGGGATCATGGCGGCAACCGCCGGCTCGCGCTGACCGATCAGGACAAGGAGATGCGCGACGTATTCGTCGGCTGGTGCGAGGCGGCGGGCTGTTCCGTCACCATCGATCAGGGTGGCACCATCCGCGCCCGCTATGCCGGAGCCGAGGATTTGCCGCCGGTGCTGATCGGCAGTCATCTCGATACCCAGGTCGCGGGCGGGCGCTTCGACGGGATTCTGGGTGTTTTGGCGGGGCTGGAGATCATCCGCACATTGAAGGATGCCGGGATCCGGACGCGCCGGCCGATCGAGGTGGTGAACTGGAGCAACGAGGAGGGGGCGCGCTTTTCCCCGCCCATGGCCGCCTCGCGGGTGTTTTCAGGCGAGCACGACATTGCCTGGCTGCACGGCCTCACAGACGACGACGGTTTCAGCTTCGGCGGCGAGCTGACGCGCATCGGGTATCTCGGAGACGCGGACGCCGGGCCGCGCGCGATCGACTCCTATTTCGAGCTGCATATCGAGCAGGGACCGGAGCTTGAAGCCGCCGGCAAACCGCTTGGGATCGTCACCGGCGGCTACACGGCCTATGGCCTGATCGTGAAGTTTCTCGGAACCACCGCGCATTCCGGACCGACGCCGATGGAAAAGCGGAGCAACGCCCTGGTGGGCGCCGCCAAGCTGATCGACGCGGTGAACGACATCGGCTGGAAATATGCGCCGATCGGCAAATCCACATCGGCGCGTCTCGTTGTCTGGCCGAACAAGCCCGGCATCCTGCCGAGCGAGGCGGAAGTGACGCTGGACGTGCGCCATGTCGATCCCGCCATTACCGAGGAGATGAAGCTCGAGGTGCATGCGGCGCTCTCCAAGGCCGCATCCGAAGCGCGGGTCGGTTTCGAGATCGTCAGCGACTGGTATTTCGGCGATGTCGCCTTCGACGGCGATCTGACCGCGCTGGTCAGGGGCGTCGCCGGGGACCTCGGCGTGCCCGCCATGGATATTCACAGCCAGGCCGGCCATGACGCCTATTGCGTCTCCGAGATCGCGCCGGCGATCCTGCTGTTCAGCCCCTGTGTCGACGGGATCACCCATAACGAGGCCGAGGACGTGGTTCCCGAGGACACCTGGCCGTCGGTCAACGTCCTGCTCCATTCGGTGCTGCGGCGGGCGGACCGGGATTAGGGGCGCGCACATGGCCGGGAGTGGTATTCACCCACGGTAAGGCGTGCTAACAAGCCCGCCTGTCCCGCCTTGAGCCTAAGCAGATCCATCCGATGCCAGACCAGCTTTCTCCCCAAGCGATCCTCGACGACCTGCAATCCCGGTGTCTGGAGATCCGAAGCCCTTGCGGCGACGGGCATTTGACCTGGCGCGCGTGGAACCATGCCAGAAACGATCTGCCGGTGGTGGTTCTGCTGCATGGCGGATTCGGCGGCTGGAACCATTGGGTGCGCAATATTCCTGTGCTGGAAGCCGATTACCGCGTCATCGCCGCGGATCTGCCGGGATGTGGGGATTCCGCCGAGGCTCCCCGGCCTTATACCGGGGAGAGCCTGGCCGAGATCCTGTCGCGGGGGCTGGATGTGGTCGTTCCAGGCGAAGAGCCGTTCGATCTGGTTTCGTTTTCCTTCGGCGGCATCGTCTCCGGGCTGGTCGCCCATGCCCAGGCCCGCCGCATCCGAAGCCTGACGCTGGTCGGCTCGCCCGTGCTGGGGCTGACCGGCACCGGGCCGGCCAATGATCTGGTGGAGGTGCCGCGCGGCCTTCCACCGCAGGAATCGGCGCCGCTCTATCGGCGCAATCTGCGCAATCTGATGGTGCATGATCCAGCGGCCATCGACGATCTCGCGATGACCCTGCACATGGCCAACATGGCCAAGGCGCGCCTGAGGTCCCGCGGAATCGCGCGCACCTCCGTGCTGGCGGACAGTCTGGTCGGCCTGCCGTGCCGGCTCAACTGCATCTTCGGGGAATGCGATGTGACCCTGCATCCGGATCTCGCCGGGGTCCGGGACTATGTGCGCGAGATACACCCCGACGTCGATTTTCGCGTGATCCCGAATGCCGGACATTGGGTGCAGTTCGAGGCGGCCGGCGCGTTCAACGCGGTGCTTCCCGACGTGCTGGGCCGAAACGGCGGTTCAATGTAGCACCGGCCGCCAGGCAAGGGCGGCCGGCTGGGGTTCCGGGACTACGCCAAGGTGCCTCGGATCGGATAGTCGTTCTTCTTGATGTGGGTGATGCCCCGGATGATCAGCTCCGGCTCCGGGCGCACGAACGGCGCGTTGGAGACGTCAACGATATGCGCCTGCCCCTTCTCGTTGACCACGAACAGGCCGGGTTCCGGAAACGGACGGTCGGTTTCCGTCGGCCGGGGATCGGAAATGTAGAGACCGAGGGAGCGCATCTGGTCGACCGAGAGATCATGCGCCACCGGGAGCTTGAGACCGACCTCATCGGCGAAGGCCTTTGCCTTCTCGGCATTGTCGCCGGAGACGAAGACGATGTCGGTGCCCAATTCGTCGAACTTGTCCTTCAGGGCCTCGACCTTGGCGGTATAGCTCTTGCAGATCGGACAGTGCAGGCCCCGATAGACGATGATCATCTGCCAGCGGTCCTTGGCGCCGCCGATTTTAGCCTGACCGCCGCCGACGGTCGTCAGGGTGATCTCGGGCATGGCGCCGCCGGCGGTGAGCTTTTTCGACATATTCGTAACTCCGAATAGAGGAGAGGTGATGGCTGCACTGTGCTGGGACTCGCGGGCCGGAGCAAGGAACGACACTGTTTCCAATTCGTCGATAACGTGTCCGTCATTTGCGCCCCTCATTGGCGCGCTTCCTGCAATGGCAAATCGGCCGATTTCGTGCTGCAGTGCAAAAAAGGTCTTGTTTTTATGTTGGAAAGGGAGTCCCCTTTAGGTGTCGTGACCCACCTTGAGGCCTTCTCTTGTTGTATAACGTCTACGATGCGCATCGGTCCCTGCTGACTCCCCTGAGGGCCGCCGCGCGTTCCAGTCTCGCGATTTCCAAAAATCCGATGCTCTCGGCCTACAACGACGTGATCGGACGAAGTTCCGAAGCGGCCTTGGAGGTCGTCGAAGGCATGTTGCAGCGCCGGGGCAAACCCGAATGGCGGATCAAGGCGACGAGCGTCAAGGGCGCGCGGGTTCGGGTGAGTGAGCAAGTCGTGCTGGAGAAGCCGTTCGGGAATTTGCTGCGGTTCCGGCGGCACGGCACGTATGACGATCCGAAGGTGCTGATCGTCGCACCGATGTCCGGGCATTTCGCCACCCTCTTGCGCGATACCGTGCGGGCGCTGGTGCCGAACCACGATGTCTATATCACCGACTGGAAGGACGCGGCGCGTGTGCCGCTTCTGGAGGGCGGTTTCGATGTCGATGACTATATTTCCTACCTAATTGATTTCATGAGGGAACTGGGGTCAGACCATCACGTCATCGCGGTCTGCCAGCCGGCCCCTCTGACCATCGCCGCCGTCTCGCTTCTCGCGCGTTGGGATGATCCGGCGCAGCCTAAAACCATGACGCTCATGGGCGGGCCCATCGATACTGCCGCCGCGCCGACCGCGCCGACCGAGCTTGCAAACCAACGCTCGATGAGTTGGTTTGAAACCCATTGCATCACCACCGTGCCGCCGGTTTATCCCGCGGCGCATAGGAGGGTTTATCCGGGCTTTCTTCAGCTCGGTGCCTTCATCGCGATGAATGCCGACCGCCATCTGAACGCGCATCTCCGGATGTTCCGCCATCTGGTGGAGGGAGACGGCGAGTCCGCCACGGCGCACCGCCGCTTCTATGATGAATACATGTCGGTCATGGATATCACCGCGGATTTTTATCTGCAGACCCTGCAACGCGTTTTCCGGGAGCGCTGGATCGCCACCGACCAGTTCGTCTGGCGCGGCGAATCGGTCCGGCCCTCGGCCATCAAGCGGACCGCCTTGCTGACCGTGGAAGGCGAATTGGACGATATTTCGGCGCCGGGACAGACGATCGCGGCACACGCAATCTGTTCGGGCATTCCCGAAGACCGGCGGCGCAATCATCTGCAATCGGGTGTCGGCCACTACGGCATTTTCAACGGCCGTCGCTGGCGCGAGCATATCCTGCCGGAAGTCTCAGGCTTCATCCGGGAGATGGCGAATTAGCTTTTCGATCGACGAGATCGAAACATCGGTTTTTCCGGGCAAGCTTGCTTTTGGACCGATCCCGCGAAATCCTGACGATGTGCGCGCGATCGCCGATTGGGGCGCGGCCCTGGTGCTCACCCTTGCAACACATCCGGATATGGAACGGCGCAAGGTGCCGGACCTCCCCGCGTGGATTGAGGCGGCGGGCCTGCCTTGGCTGCACCTCCCGATCATAGATTATCAGGTTCCCGACGACATCTTCGAGCACGCGTGGCGGAGCCATGGACCGAGGATTCTGCGGTTGCTGGGGGGTGGAGAGAAGGTCTTCGTGCATTGCGCCGGCGGTCTCGGGCGCAGCGGCACGGTGGTCGCCCGCGTGCTGATGGAGGCGGGTCTGTCCTATGATCAAGCCGCCGCCGCCGCGCGTCGTACCCGGCCGGGATCAATCGAAACGCCCGGGCAGGAGAGGTATCTTCGGGAATTAAAATTTAATAATAACAAATAGATAAAATAGTTTTTTAAATTTAAATAGCAGGAATGTTTTTTGCAGTTTTCACCCGGGTTTCGGCTTGTTCCTAGCCTGTCCGCTGATAGCGGTAGCGCCCGCCCTCGTCGACCGCGCGGGTAAGCTCGCCCTTGTGAAGCAGGTTGTTGATATGAGCCACCGTTTCGCCGATCGCGAACCGGGTCTGGAATGGATCAAGCTCGCGGGTGAAAAGCGCGTTCATCACGTCGCGCCCGGTGGCCGACGCCGCACAGGCGTCGAGGGTAATTTCCAGGCGCTCGACATGATGGCTGCCGAGATCGGCGACCCGGGTGCGGAGCTCACGGTAGGGGCGGTTATGTGCCGGTAAGACCAGCACGTCGTCGGCGATGTGGCCGAGCGTGCCCAGAAATTCCAGATAGCCGGCGAGCGGGTCGCCATCCGGTTCCTGCCACCAGACCGCGATGATCGGGGTGATCCTGGGCAGCAACATGTCGCCGCCCAGCAGGATCCGGTCCTCGGCGCAATAGAGCGAGATATGATCCGGCGAATGGCCGGAGCCGAAGATCGGCACCCAATTGCGCCCGCCGATCGTGAACACGGTCGCCGGAGTCACCCGCTGGTAGGTGGCGGGGATCGGCGTCACGAGGCTGCGATAGTCGTTTCCGAGCTCCTGATAGGCCCGGATATCGGCGTCGCTGAGGCCGGCGCGATGATAGAAGCGCTTCATATGGCCGGAGGACGCGTCTTCCACATCGAGATAGGCCTGCCGGGCGCTCAGCCATTCAAGCTGGGTCATCCACAACTCGGCCCCGGTCCGGTTCTGCAGCCATCCGGCAAGCCCGACATGGTCGGGGTGAAAGTGGGTGCCGATGATCCGGCGGATCGGCCGGCCCTTGAGCCTGGTCGCCAGCAAAGTCTCCCAGGTGGCGATGGAGACCGGATCACCGAGGCCGGTATCGACCAGGACCCAGGCATCGCCGTCGTCCATCAGATAGAGGTTGATGTGATCCAGCGCGATCGGCATCGGCAGCCGGATCCAAAGGATGCCCTCGGCGATTTCGATCGGTGTGACCGGGTCCGGGACGAAATCGCCCTTGATGTAGTCGACATTGCTTTCCATGGCCGGACCATAGTGCCGGGATTCCGCATTGCAAAGCGCGATTGTGCGGTGCCGCGCATCTGATAGGGTCGGCTCACCAGCGTGATGGACGGGATGGGTGACGAGATGGCGGCGGGAGGAACGCTCTGGCTGATCGTCGGGCCAAGCGGGGTCGGCAAGGACAGCCTGATTGACGGGGCCCGTGCCGCGCTCGCGGGAGACCCCCGGTATTATTTCCCCCGGCGTGAAATCACCCGGCCCGCCGATGCCAGGGGTGAGGAGCATGAGCCGCTAACCATGCAGGAATTCGAGGCCCGGCGCGCGCGGGGCGCCTATGCCCTGTCCTGGACCGCCAACGGGCTCGGCTACGGGGTGCCGGGGACCATCGACGCGGCCCTGGGCGCGGGGCGGACCGTGATCCTGAACGGCTCCCGGGGCGCGCTGGATGAGGCGCGGGTGCGCTATCCGGGCCTCCGGGTGGTCGCGGTGACGGTGGCGCCGGAGGTTCTGCGCGCGCGTCTCGTCGAGCGGGGCCGCGAGACCGAGGCGGAAATCGAGGATCGTCTGCGCCGCGCCGCGGCCCTTCAGGTGGCGGGCGGAGACGTTGTCAATTTCCACAATGACCGCCCGCTGGACGAATCGATCCGCGCCTTCATCGGTCTCTTGGGATAGTGCTCTGGCGGTTTGGACTGCGCGGTCTTTCGGACAACCGCCGGGATTCAGTACCCCCGGTCCCAGTCGATCACGTTCTCCAGCGCCTTGCCCGCGACATAGCGCTTGAGATTCTCGACGAACAGCGCATTGCCCATATGGGTATTGACGTCGGCGGCGGCCGAGATATGCGGGGTGATCAGCACCCTCGGATCGTCCCACAGGCGCGGGTCCGGCGGCCGGTCGAACTCGCCGACATAGACGTCGAGCACCACGCCGCGCAGCTTGCCCGTATCGAGGGCGCGGATCAGCGCTTCCTCGTCGATGATCTCGCCGCGCGCGATGTTGAGCAGCACCGCCCCGTCCTTCATCGCCGCGAAGGCCTCATCGCTGATCAGCTTTTCGGTCTCCGGCGTCCATTGACAGCACACGGCGACGAAATCGCTCTCGGCGAGGAGGTCATGCAGCCCGCCCGCGGCGCGGATCTCGGTGAAACCCTCGGTTGGCGGCGCCGAATTCCGGCGTGTCCCGACCACCCGCATGCCCGCCGCCGCGCAAAGCCGTCCGACCTCGCGCCCGATGCCGCCGGCGCCGACCACGCAGACCGTCTTGCCGGCAAGCTGAAGGGGCCTGTACTCCCGCGCCCGCATCCTCCGGTCGCCGCGCTCGATCTCGGCCACATGCAGCCCCTTGGCGAAATGCAGGATGCCGGCAAGCGTGTACTCGGCAATCGGCAGGTTGTGGGCATAGCCGCGCGAGGAGGTGACGGTGACGTCCGACTTCCAGAGATCGCCGCGCAGCATGTTCGAGGTGCCGGCGGGCCGCTGATGCACCCATTTCAGCTTCGGGCCCCGGGCCTTCAGATCCAGCGGAAACGGAAACCCGACGACAATGACCTCCGCCT